>JAHYIV010000057.1 GCA_019429465.1 Desulfoarculaceae bacterium | reverse complement strand
GAGGCGCGCAAATTTCGAGGAATGAGGCGTACTTGAGTACGCCGCAGTGACGAGATAATTCGGAGTCTCGTGACCTCGCTTACCTGCAGCAACGAAGCAGTTGGCGACTTTTTACGACGCCATCAAGTGTAAATGCGGTCCAGTGTCCGTACCCTCTTTTCTTTTTGTTGTATTCTTTTAATTCTTTTGACAGGCATTTGACAATTCTTTATTGTCTTTTCATCAGGGAAAAAATAATTTGTTGATTTTTCAAGGTGAGTAGAGGAAAGAGATGTTCAGGAAGGATAAGGCTTGGAGGTCAATCATGATGCCTGGCATGGAAGGAATATGTCGGGACGTTGTCTGGCGAGTATCTGGAGCAGTGTTATGAAAGTTTTGAGAAGAGTTTTTCCGTTGATTGTGCTGCTGATGCTCAATGGCTGTGTCCTGACCAAGATTGTCAGTGTCCCGATGCGGCTTGGTGGCGCGGTAATCTCGATTGTGCCGCTTGTGGGCAATACTGTTCATGACTCCATCGATGAG
Source organism: Desulfoarculaceae bacterium (assembly GCA_019429465.1). Lineage (GTDB taxonomy): Bacteria > Desulfobacterota > Desulfobulbia > Desulfobulbales > Desulfocapsaceae > UBA2270. Next base: position 6,180 of record JAHYIV010000057.1, on the reverse strand, counting down.
GCGGCGGATCTCGTTGATGACCTTCCTCTGTGAGGGGATGGTGGATGGTTGTCAATCCGCTGAAAGAGGAGTAGGCTAAAAAAATAAGGAAGGTGTTGGCGGCCCTTCATGGCTGATGGCTTTCCGGCCAGCAGCCATGTTGAAGGCACAGCATCTCAGGATGATAGAATATGATTATGGAAACAGCTTTGATTCTGGCCTGTTATCTGGTCGGGGCCATTCCCTTCGGCTTGCTCGTCGGCCGGATTGTCGGCGCTGATGTGCGTCTGGAAGGGAGCGGCAATATCGGTGCCACGAACGTGGGTCGGGTGCTGGGGAAAAAAATGGGGGCATTGACCCTGGTCTGCGATGTGGCCAAGGGCTTTCTGCCGGTGTGGGTGGCGGCCAGCCTGCTCCCGGAAACCGCAGTGAACCGGGAATGGATGGTGATGGTCTGCGGGCTGGCCACGGTTGTCGGCCACATGTTTCCGCTCTATCTCAAATTCAAGGGCGGCAAAGGGGTGGCTACCGCCCTGGGTGTTTTCCTTTTTATCTCTCCTGGAGGCGTCCTGATCAGTCTGTTTGTTTTTGTCGCTGCAGTTGCCGTTTCCGGCTATGTCTCAGTGGGCTCACTCGCTGCCACGGCCCTGATTCCGTTGTGGCTCTGGATGCTGGGTGAGCCTCCAGCCATCCTGGCGGTGGCGCTTGTCATTGTTGCTCTCATCTGGTTCCAACATCGGTCCAACATCGGCAGACTGCGGCGTGGCGAGGAACAGGGCTGGAAAAAGGGGTGAGCCATGACCAGGGAAGAATGGCAGGCCATTGATGAAGCCAGGCGATTATTGAACCTGGCTGAGCGGGCCACCGTTGGCGAGATCAAACGGGCCTACCGGCAGATGTGCAAGCTCCACCATCCTGATGTCGCCGGCGCTGAATCACCAGCCGACGGTACTGTCATCCGGGAACTCACCCGCGGCTATGACCTGCTCATGCGTTACTGTAAACAGTACCGCATCCCCTTAGTGCCGGCTGATGAAGACAGTATTGATCCCGAGGACTGGTGGCTGGACCGTTTTGGCAGTGATCCCCTGTGGGGGAAGGACGAAGGGAAACCTAAGACCACGGGGAAAAATAAGCACTATCGGTGACTCCGCTGAAGAACTATAAGCACTATCGGTGACTCTGCTGAAGAACTCCAGCTATCCCTTGGTAAAGAGAAAGGCGGTCCATTCCTTTTTCTGCTCCTGCCGGTTCAGGGAAAATCCTACGTTCGTAAAACAGGAGATGATGCTGGTCACCTGCGGACCGGTAAGGATGCCGGAGAGGATCAGTTGACCGTTGTCGGCAGTTAACCGGCCAAGATCAGGGGCCAGTTCCAGCAGCACGTCATGGACAATATTGGCGATCACCAGGGAAAAGGGGGTGGATAAAGAGGCGAGCGGGGTGGCCTCCACCGTCATGATCCGTTGCAGGTTGTTGCGGGCGCAGTTTTCCCTGGCCGCGTTTACCGCCTCGGGGTCATTGTCAATGGCCAGGACTCGGGAGGCGCCGAAAAGGGCGGCGGCCATTCCCAGGATCCCGGTGCCGGTGCCCACATCGAGGACGCTGCTGTTTGCTCTGCCTGCCAGCGTCTCCTGGAGAAGCTGCAGGGAGAGGCTGGTGGTCGCATGATGGCCGGTGCCAAAGGCCATGCCCGGATCCATGATAATGACCTGCTCCTGTTCCCGGGCATCATACGGCTCCCAGGTGGGGGCAATGATCAGGCCCGGAATAATGGCAAAGGGCTTGAAGTGGACCTTCCAGGTGGCCGACCAGTCCTCGTCCTCAATAAAGGTGGACTCAATGGAGGGCGCGGCCACCTCAAAGATCTCAGACAGCTCCCGCAGATAGGCGCTGAGCTGCTGCAAGATGATATCTGTCTCCGCCTGCTCTTTCTGACTCTTGTCAAACCAGACATTGATGGTGGCCTCATCCCCCGGTTGATCGACGGCAAGCTCCACCCCGGAGCCGGTGATCCCGACCAGGAAATCCTCGATCGCATTGATCAGTATCGGGTCGGTGGCAATGGAAACCTTCAGCCATCGGTGGTCTTGGCTTTGTAATAACGTCATCGTCTGTTTCTCCTGATTCTATAGTCGATAGTCGGGCTCGAACGGGCGCGGAAATGACTCCTGCGCCGTCTTGCCCCGTCTCTTTTGCGAGACGCCTCCTGAAGCTTAGCGTCTTCTTTGATCAAATATTTTTATGAATCCTATCAAGGATATTTCTTGACAAGACCTTGCCAGCTGTTATTTTCCCTCAACTAATGATATTGTTTACCGAGCCGTTGTTCAAAAAGCGTTGTGACATTCAAGAGTAACGGCACCTAACCCCGATGATCGGGCTTAGTGCCTTACAGATTATTTTCTTGTTTTTTTTTTGCAAGAAAATAATCTGTAAGGCACTAAGCCGCTGTAAAAAAATAACATGGCCATCTAAGTGCCAGGAGCGGCATAAGCGGCATAAGGAGCCGGTCGCTCCTACGCCGTCCATGGCGTTCGCGACACTGGGCCGTCCCTGGCCTGCGTAACGAAATAGATATAAATGGCCATGTTATTTCGTAACGGCTCCTAAATTTCAAGCAAGGCAGATACGATGGAACATACCATACACTTTTTACCCGATGATATCCGTGTCAAAGTTGCACCCGGAGAGAATTTACTGACCGCCGCCGCCGCCGCCGGGGTCTATATCCATGCCTTCTGCGGCGGGGACGGGGTCTGCGGCAAGTGCAAGGTGCAGCTGGAACAGGGAAAGGTGGAGAGCGATCATGCCGCCACCCTGAAACCGGCCGAGTATGAGCAGGGGATTCGTCTGGCCTGCAAGACCAGGGTGGTCTCCGATGTCACGGTGCGCATTCCCGAGACCATCAAGGCGGACGGCAAGGCCCTGAAGCGGGAACCGAAGACCACGCGGGCCATCTCCGCCCGTTCCATGGAGTCCCTGGTCGGGACCTGGGAGATCGATCCGCCGGTGGGCAAGCTCTTTCTCAAGCTGCCGCCGCCAACCATGGATGATAACGTCTCGGATATGCAGCGCCTGATGAGGGCCATCAAAATCGCGCTGCCGGACAATCCCGAACCCAATTATGACCACCCCCGGTTGATCCGGGAGCTCTCCGCGATCCTGCGCGAGGCGGACTGGGAGGTCACGGTCATCCTCCTGCACGGCAAGGGCTCGACCGAGCCCGACCGGATTATTGCCGTCGAAGCGGAGGATACCACCGACCGCCTGTACGGCCTGGCCATTGATATCGGCACCACCACGGTCAACGGGGTGCTGATCGATCTGAACAGCGGCGAGGTCATCGCCGAAGGTTCAGGCTATAACGGCCAGATCGGCTATGGCGAGGATGTCATCTCCCGCATGATCTATGCCGGCCGTCCCGGCGGGCTCAAGACCCTGCAGGAGAAGGTGGTCGCCACCATCAACACCATTATCGAAGAGATGTGCCGCCAGGTGGTGATCAGTCCCAGTGATATCAGCTATATCATGACCGCCGGCAATACGGTCATGGCCCATCTGCTGCTGGGCATCAATCCCCGCTATATCCGCGAGGCCCCGTACGTGCCCAGCGTCAGCCAGTTTCCCCTGACCACGGCCGCCGATCTGGGCATCATGGCCCACCCCTCGGTCCGGCTCTTTCTCTATCCCTGTATCTCCTCCTATGTGGGCGGCGATATTGTCGCCGGGGTCCATGCCTGCCAGATGCACAAGAGCGATAAGATCTCGCTGTTCATTGATATCGGCACCAACGGCGAGATCGTGATCGGCAATGAGGACTGGATGGTCTGTGCCGCCTGTTCGGCGGGACCGGCCTTTGAGGGCGGGGGGATCAAGCATGGGATGCGGGCCAGTCAGGGGGCCATTGAAAATTTCCATATCGAGCCGGAAACACTGGATCCGATGATCGTCACCATCGGTCAGACCAAACCCCGGGGCATCTGCGGTTCCGGCCTGATCTCCATTGTCTCCGAACTGCTTGAGGCCGGTGTCATTGACCCCCAGGGCAAATTCAACCGCGAGCTGAATAATCCCCGCATCCGTGAAGGTGAGGACCGCTGGGAGTATGTGCTGGCCTGGGGGCAGACCTCCATGACCGGTGAGGATATTGTCATCACCGAGGTGGATCTTGATAATCTGATGCGGGCCAAGGGGGCCATGTACGCAGGCTACCAGACCCTGCTCGAGTCCGTGGGACTGGGTTTCGGCGATCTCGACCGGATTATCCTGGCCGGCAATTTCGGGGCCTATATCGATCTGGAACGGGCCATCTGCATCGGGCTGCTGCCGGATATTGACCGCGAGCGCTATTACTATCTGGGCAATGCCTCGCTGCTGGGCTGCCAGATCAGTCTGCTCGATCATCGCCGGTTCCGGGAGCGGGTGGAGGTGCGCAAGCTGATGACCAATATCGAGTTATCGGAGAATCCCGATTTCATGAATCATTATGTGGCCGCCCTCTTTCTGCCTCACACCGACATGAGTCTCTTCCCGTCGGTGAAGATCAAGATATAGCGTCCTGCGGCCGGGGCTGAGGCTGGCCCTGACATTGACAGAAGAATGAATAATGGGTAAAAGAAAGTGTTTTATTGATATCAATCCCTCTATTTAAGAAATAACTCATCGAGACAAGGAGAACAGCATGACACAGAAAGTTATGGCCATTGCCGAAAGCATCAATATCATGGGGAAACGCAGCGGCACCGCCATGAAAGAGCGGATTCAGGGCCCCATTCAGGAGATGGCCAAGGAAGAAGCGGCGGCCGGTGCTTCCTACCTTGACCTCAATATCGGACCTGCGCGCAAGGACGGTGTTGAGCTGATGCCCTGGGTTGTGCAGACCGTTGAGGCCGTTACCGATACCCCTCTCTGTCTCGATACCACCAATATGGATGCCATGACCGCCGGTTTCAAGGTGGTGAAAAATAAAGAACTGACCATCATGAACTCCATCTCCGCCCAGCCCGAGCGCATGCAGAACCTGATCCCGGTGGCCGCCGAGGCCGGTTGCAATGTCATCGCCCTGCTCTGGGGACCGGAGGGCATGCCGCGGGATTCAAACGAGCGCGCCTCCATGGCCGTTGACCTGATGATGGCCCTGAGCGAGGCCGGTATTCCCAATGAGAAGATGCTCTTTGATCCCATCGGCACCCCCATTACCCTGGGCGCCGACCAGATTGCCTCCGGCCTTGAATTCATGATGATGCTTGGGGACATCGCCCCCGGTGCCGGCTCCACCGTCGGTCTGTCCAACGTCTCCAACGGCGTGGCCGAGCATCTGCGCAAGTATCTGGATCGCACCTATCTGATCATGCTGATGAAATACGGCATCACCACCGCCATCGTCAATGCCTACGATACCGAGCTGATGGCCATCTGCAAGGGCGAGCGTCAGGCTCATGTCGATATGGTCCATGCCATGATGGACGGTGATGATCCCGATCCTTCAACCCTGCAAGACGTGGCCCTGCAGCACTACAAGACCTACAAGGCCCTCTCCGGTCAGTCGGTCTTCTCCGAGTCGTGGCTTGAACTGTAAGAGTTGATTGGTACAATTTTGTTTGACGATGCCCCTTCGCTTGATGCCAAGGGGCATCGTCGTTTCAGGAGGACGAAACCATGTTACGGGTCTCATCACATCATCTGGTCTATGGTTCTCTGCGCGATTATCTGACCGGCGAGGAACTGACCGACACCGATGACGAGCGGAACAGGCAGCAGCTGGCGCGGATGATGGTTGAGGAGAAGGGCTATGCCAGGGAGGATTTGGAACCCCGCCGCTTTATCGAGACCTTTTTTTCGGCCCAGTTTATCCGCTCCATTATCGAGCTGACGGTCAGCCTCAAGGGCAGGCGGTTCATGATTATCCGTTACGGCCCCGGTTCCCTGGTCACCCGCGAACGTTCGGCCATTGCCGCCGCCAGGGTACTGGAAGAGCAGTACCAGATCCCGCTGGCCGTGGTCACCAACGGCCGGGACGCGGAGCTGCTTGATACCGCCACCGGCCAGGTCCTGGCAACCGGCATGGAGGCCATCCCTGATTACCACCAGGCCCGCGACCTTCTTTCCACCCTGATCTTTCGCGAGAGGATGGAACCCAAGAAGCGGGAGCGGGAGCTGCGGATTCTCAATACCTTTGATGTGGAGATCTGCTGCCGA
>JAHYIV010000056.1 GCA_019429465.1 Desulfoarculaceae bacterium | reverse complement strand
CCGGGCTGAAAAAGTTCTCCTGCACCTTCAGCTACCGGATCCTGCTGGAAGAAGACGGCAGCAAGCCTCGCCTTCTGGCCCAAGGCTTCACCACCCACGCCTCGGTTAACCGGGAAGGAAAATTGACCCCCCTGCCCACGGACATCACCGGAAAGCTGCTGCCCTTTCTGGCCAACCCCTCTTTACCCCCAAGAATAAGGAAGGAAGAGCACGATCAGGAAGTGCTCATTAAATAAATTTGACCCGGCCCTGGCATCCCTGCTATTATTCGACAATAAGACCGCATGAGACCGCCAAGGATAGGAACCCCAAGCGACGGATTCCTATCCACAGCCATCACCCTTGCACCCAACGGGTTTTTCACCTGCTGGACTGATATTTCCAGGGGGAAGGGGGAACCATTGAAGACTTCATCATTCTGGACTGCTCGCTGCTCAGCAGAACCAGCGACCTGCCCCCCGCTATCATTTCTCAGGAAATTGCGCTACCGGCTTGCCACCTGCCGACAGGAGGTCCTTTACCACCACTTTTGTGAGACCCCCCTCGTTCCCTGCTTCGATACCCCTGACCACCGCAACGATTTCACCGTATGGGCCCTGGTCGAGTGGTTTGGTGTCATCAACCCCTATATCTTCACCGACCTGGAAAGACTGCGGGAAGAAGTGCTCGGCTAGAGAATATTCACCATTGGCCTCCATTTCGATACCCCAAGTGACCGGGATGCCCGCCTCTCTTCTTTTTTCAGGAGGATATATTTTCATGCACCTCTCCATGTCACGGACCGCCTCCTGCACCTGCCCCCGTTTTTTCTTCTCGACGTGCCCTGATTGCGTTCATATCCAGAGTTCCCTGCTGCTGACGTCGCGTCCTTCCTTTTTGCGGCTGGGCCCCCTTCATCTTCGCGGGAAAATGGCCGTGCAGTCGACAGGAGAGGCGTCATGAGACAACAGCGTCCCCCGGTCCGTCCTCCGCATCTCGGACCAACACCGGTCAGCGATGGCGTCTTCTTCCGGGTCTGGGCGCCACGGGCCGCAAAGGTCGCGGTGCGGCTGATCTCGGACAAGAGCGGAACAAGAGAGTTGCGGCCGGAAGAGAAGGGTTATTTCAGCGGCCTCGTCCCTGGCATGGAAGCGGGTGATCTCTACACATTTCTCCTGGACAACAGTGTGGAGCGGCCCGATCCCGCTTCGCGCTGCCAGCCCCAGGGGGTTCACGGTCCCTCACAGGTTGTGACTCCATCCGCCCATCAGTGGCAGGACGCCTCTTGGCAGGGGATAGACCTGACCGACTTCATCATCTACGAGCTGCACGTCGGCACCTTTAGCCCGGCAGGCACCTTTGCCGACGTGGAACAACGACTCGACTACCTGTGCGAACTCGGCATCACGGCAGTGGAGCTCATGCCCGTGGCCCAGTTTCCAGGGGGACGCAACTGGGGCTATGACGGCGTCTACCCCTACGCGGTCCAGACCAGCTACGGCGGAGCGGACGGCCTCAAAAGACTGGTGGCCGCCTGCCACCAGCGGGGCCTCGCAATCATCCTCGACGTCGTCTACAATCACCTTGGCCCGGAGGGAAACTATCTCCATGCCTTTGGCCCCTATTTCACCGACCGCTACCAGACACCCTGGGGAGAGGCGATCAACTTTGACGGCCCGGGGAGCGACGGAGTCCGGGACTATGTTGTCGGCAACGCCCTCTTCTGGATCGAGGAATACCATCTCGATGCCCTGCGGCTCGATGCGGTGCACACCATTTTTGATTTCAGTGCCCACCACATCCTGGACGAATTAGGGGAAGCGGTCCACCAGCTTGCCGCCACACTGGGCCGCAAGGCCTACGTCATCGCCGAGAGCGACCTGAACGACTCCCGGCTCATCCGACCCCGCAAACAAGGGGGCTATGGGCTCGACGGCCTGTGGAACGACGATTTTCACCATGCCCTCCACACCCTGCTCACCGGAGAGCATCAAGGCTACTATGAGGACTTCGGTGACTTCGAGCAACTGGGCACCGCCTTTCGCGACGGCTTCGTCTATGCCGGCAGCTATTCCCGTTATCGACAGCGGCACCATGGCAATGACGCCAGCGACATCGCCCCCTGTCGCTTTGTGGTCTGCGCCCAGAACCACGACCAGGTCGGTAACCGCAAGGATGGCGACCGTCTTGCCGTCCATCTTGACCTGGAACGGCTCAAACTGGCCGCCGGCACGGTACTGCTCTCCCCCTATCTGCCGCTGCTCTTCATGGGCGAGGAGTACGGCGAGATCGCGCCCTTTCACTATTTCGTAAGCCACAGCGACGCGGCGCTGATCAAGTCTGTATCCTGCGGCCGCCAGGAGGAGTTTAACGCCTTCGACTGGGAGGGCGAGATTCTTTCCCCCCAGGATGAGATCACCTTTCAGAGGAGCCGCATTGATATCGGACTCCGTCATCAGGGCCGTCATGCCCTGCTCTACGGTTTCTACTGCCGACTCATTGCCCTCCGCAAAAAACATCCGAGCCTGGGAACCGTCAGTCGCCAGAACTGCCTGGTGAGACGGGCAGGCGATGGTCAGGCGCTCCTGCTCACAAGGAATACAAACCATCATCGTTCACTGTGTATCCTTAACTTCGGCGATACCCCACTGGCCATAGACCTTCCCCGACCGGGCACCTGGGATCTGCTCCTCGACTCCTCCGACAGGGAATGGAGTGAACACGGTGCCCTCCCGGCACCAGACAACCTGCCGGAAGAAGGGAAAGAAGGTCGGTATAGAAGTAATCCTCTGAGCGTGGTTGTCCTTCTGGCTGCATGCAGGCGAGAAGGAACGAACAGAAAGCCCGGGACCTTTTAAACCCGGGTGACAATCGGACATCAGGATAACAGGGTATGAATGATGAACTTTGAGGGTGACAGCAGTTGGTTCAGAAGAACTTTTGCCTGGGGCTGGTAACCATGAAAAAAAATTCTAATTGCACCCGCTATGCTCAGCGGATCCCCGCTGCCACCTACCGGCTGCAGTTCCATGGAGGCTTTGGTTTTCGGGACGCGACCGCCATTCTCCCTTACCTGCGGGACCTCGGGGTGACGGACATCTATGCCTCCCCGTATCTCAAGGCCCGCCCGGGCAGCACCCATGGCTACGACATCGTGGCCCACGATGGTCTGAACCCGGCAGTCGGATCGGAGGAGGAATACGAGGCCTTCACCCGATTGCTCCGCGACCTCGACATGGGCCAGATTCTCGATATCGTGCCGAACCATATGTGTGTTGAGAGCAAGGACAATCTCTGGTGGCAGGATCTCCTTGAGAACGGCCCCAGTTCGATCCATGCCCACACCTTTGACATCGACTGGAATCCGATGAAGAAGGAGCTGAGAGACAAGGTGCTCATCCCGGTCCTGGGGGATCAGTACGGTAATATCCTGGAAAATGGCGAACTCGTCCTGAGCTTTGACGCCGGCGCCTTCACCCTCCACTATCACGAACATGAATTTCCCCTCATCCCCAAGACCTATCGACACATCCTCGCTCACCGCCTGGAGTTCCTTGAGCAGGAGCTGGGCAGCGACAGCTTTCCCTTCCAGGAGCTGCTGAGCATCATGACCGCGCTCCAGAATCTGCCCCTGTATACGGAGACCGACCCGGAACGGGTGGTGGAACGCTACCGGGAGAAAGAGGTGATCAAACGGAGGCTGGCGTTACTCGGCAGCGATTGCCAGGCAATAGCCGCCTTCATCAATAAAAATATCGGTCTCTTCAACGGTCGGCCGGGCGTACCCGCGAGCTTTGACCTGCTCGACCGCCTCCTGGCCGAACAGGTTTACCGCATCTCCCACTGGCGGGTCGCCACGGAAGAAATCAACTACCGGCGCTTCTTTGACATCAATGCACTCGGTGCCATCCGGGTGGAAGACGAGGAGGTCTTCGCCAAAACCCATGGTTTTATCCTCGCTCTGGTGGGTGCCGGCAAGGTAACAGGCCTGCGGGTGGACCACATTGACGGTCTCTATGACCCTGCCGCCTACCTGCGTCGCCTCGAGTCCCAGTGCCTGAGCGCCCAGCTGGAGCAAGCTCTACCAGAGACATCATCCGCTGAACAATCCAGACCTCCTGCCGATACAGGCCCTCCTGCCTCTCCTGCATTCTATATTATCGGGGAAAAGATCCTCATGCAAGACGAACGGCTCCCCCGGGACTGGCCGATGCATGGCGCCACAGGATATGCCTTTCTGAACAGCGTCAACGGTCTTTTCGTAGACGGACTTCATGGTCGAAAATTTGACACCATTTACGGCCGCTTCATCCATAACCACCGGAGTTTTACCGAGGTGGCCTCAGAAGGGAAGCGGCTGGTCATGCAGGTCTCGATGTCGAGTGAGATCAACACCCTCGGCCGCTTCCTCAACACCATCTCCGAGCGCAACCGCCATACCCGGGACTTCACCCTGAACAGCCTCACCAGGGCGCTGGTGGAGGTCATCACCTTCTTCCCGGTCTACCGAACCTATATCAACAGCGGCAAAATTACCGATGACGATCGGTACAAGATCGAACAGGCGCTGGCCAAGGCCAGGCGCCGGAATCCGGCCACAGGCTCCTCCATATTTGATTTTCTCGGTGATGTCCTGTTGTTGCGTTGTCCCACAGGTTCGGACGAAGAGGATCTACAGCTGCGCCTCGATTTTGTCATGCGCTTCCAGCAGCTCACCGGCCCGGTCATGGCCAAAGGCGTCGAGGATACCGCTTTCTATGTCTACAACCGCCTTATCTCCTTAAACGAAGTGGGGGGAACACCTGACCGTTTCGGCAGTTCCGTCGACTCCTTCCATCAGCAAAACAGGGAACGTCTCGAGACATTTCCCCTTGCCATGATCACCACCTCTACCCATGACACCAAACGGAGCGAAGATGTACGCGCCCGCATCAATGTGCTGTCGGAGATTCCTGATACCTGGCGTAAAGCGCTCTCCACCTGGAGCCATCTCAACCGTAATCTGCGAAAAAATGTCAACGGCCAGAGGGCGCCCGCCCGCAATGAGGAATATCTCCTCTATCAGACCCTGATCGGCGCCTGGCCCCATAAACCCTGCCTCGGGGAGGACTTCAGCACCTTTCGGCAGCGGATCAAGGAGTACATGCGCAAGACGCTGCACGAGGCCAAGATCAACAGTAGTTGGATGAACCCTGACATCACCTATGAGGAGGCAGTGGACACCTTCATCGACGCCATCCTTGGTGACGGTGATACCCCTTTTGTCCGCTCCTTCCTCGAATTTACCGGTTATGTCAGCCGCCTGGGCATGTTCAACTCCCTTTCTCAAACACTGCTCAAGATCACCTCTCCGGGGATACCTGACTTCTACCAGGGCAGCGAACTCTGGGATCTGAGCCTGGTGGATCCGGACAACCGGAGGCCGGTGGATTTCGCCAGGCGAGTAGAAATCCTGCAGGACCTGCAGAGCAGGGAACAACAGCTGGGGCCTACCGCTCTCGTCGCGGATCTTCTCGAGCGCATGACCGACGGCAGCATCAAGCTCTTCCTGACCTGGAAGACCCTCACTTTCCGGCGGGACAACCGGGACATCTTCGAGCAGGGCTCCTACACCCCGCTGACTGTGAAGGGAGAGCAGGCTGAATCAGTCATCGCCTTCGCCCGGACAATCGAAGAAAAGAAGGTGCTCGTCATCGTACCGCGATTCTTGTCGCATCTTATCCGGGATGGTGTTGCAAATCCTCTGGGTCACGCAGCCTGGAGAGATACCCTCATCGACCTCCCGGAAGATGCTGCCGGTATCAGCTACCGCAACATCTTTACCGGCGAATCCCACCCGGGAGACAGGAGTGCGGACCACACACTTTTCCTGGGAGATATTTTACACCACTTTCCCGTGGCCCTGCTGGAGCGAAAAATTCCAGGAGATAATTCTTGACATCTTCTGCCAATATGCTATACTCTCGAAATGCATCGCGGGGTGGAGCAGTGGTAGCTCGTCGGGCTCATAACCCGAAGGTCGTTGGTTCAAATCCAGCCCCCGCTACCATAACAAATTCGAGGGATTCAGATAATATCTGAATCCCTTTTTTTGTGCCTTTTTATTCCGCTCCCAACAGTATTCCCAACACAATCATTAAAAACAGATCCGCTCAAAGTGAAATAGCGAAGCCTGTTCCCTTCATTCAAAGATACCTACCGACTTGAAAAGTGAAAAAAAAGGAAGATTATTGGAAGGTAAGCATTAATACTAAAAATTTTCTATGGAATTTTTTTTGAGAATAAGCAACTGCAGATTAGGGGCGCGTTCGCAATGGTTCAGTTCTTAGAGGGACGGTTATGCTACCACTGTTTTTTTATTGGAAGTCCAAATTTCTCTCTCGGGAACCCTGTGTTATCTGGAAATCCCATTGAGGTGAATGAGCAGCTGTCAATTGCAGGTTTGCTATCAATTTAATCTGCAATCTTTCCTAACACAGGGGGATATTAACGTATTGCTCACCAGAGAGGGCCGCTCTTTGGCCCGAATCTGGTAAAGCAAAATGTTGGGCATCAATACCCTTTATTTTTGAAATAGGTCAGAGTGGGTTCCAGTCCGCTCAAAGACAATGCGTTCGGACTCAACCAACGCTTTGGTAGCGTAGAAAATAAGAGACTTTGAGAATAAAGTCGTAAAAAATGCCCTCCCTTTTTATGGTAATAATAGTTTTGACGAACTAACCATAAACAAGGAGGGCAAGATGGGATCACTCCCAGAAT
>JAHYIV010000023.1 GCA_019429465.1 Desulfoarculaceae bacterium | reverse complement strand
CAAGACCGGTGGCGATATTGAAGGTCACGCTCTGACCCTCGACAAGGTCCGCGCCGTCAAGGGTGATCGCGTAACTGGCCGCCGCGCCTTCATTGACTGTTGTATCTCCGGTCAGAGTGAAGACCGGTGTATCGTTGTCGGTGATGGTGGTCTCCACCGTGCCGCCGGCGGTGCCGATGCTGCTGCCGGTCAACTCAACCGAGTAGGTCTCGCCTGGATCGTAAACCGTATCATCAATCGTCTGTACCGTGAAACCGGCAACCTGAGCGCCGATCGCCCAGCCGCCGGCCGGAGCCGTTACCGTCAAGGTGCCATCCGCGCTGTCGTAATCCACATCTTCGGTGGCCGTATCAATCTCAAGACCGGTGGCGATATTGAAGGTCACGCTCTGACCCTCGACAAGGTCCGCGCCGTCAAGGGTGATCGCGTAACTGGCCGCCGCGCCTTCATTGACTGTTGTATCTCCGGTCAGAGTGAAGACCGGCAGCATAATAACTTCCGGCTCCTCAACAACCAGCCCTTCCTCAAACACCGGTGGTTCTGTGCCCGTAGTTCCCTCAAACTCGAATGTCAGCGGATCAACCTCTTCGGTGATGCGCAACAGGCGGACAAAGCTGTTGCCTTCGCCTTCGGTGCCGCCTTCAACACCGGCGGCCGGGGCTTCCAGGGCGGTGTCGATGTCGCGGCCCTCGGCCAGGGCCTGGAGGATCTGTTCCGTGGTAGTGTCGGCAAGGGCGCTCTCAGCAACATCGGGCCGTCCTGACTCAAAAAGGTCCGTGGCCATGAGAATGGCCTGATCCGCAGCCACTTCCATGGTGGAGCCGTCCAGAAAGGAAAGCTCCACCCGGCCATCAGTTGAGGTGATGACGGTTTCCCCTTCCAGCAGGGTGTCTCCCTGCTTGAGAGCACGCAGCTCCAAATTTTCGTTTCGGGCAAAGGCTTTACCGATTACGGCAACGACAGTGGCAATAGGTTGACTGGCCATGGTGGACCTCCTTAATTTCTTGGAGCAGGGGATGCTCTGTGGGGGCGAAAAATAAATCTGATATAATTGAACTATATCAGAGAAAAACAGGAAAACAATTGTACCAAAGTACAAGGGAAGAAGAATTCAGAAGAGCCTCTTGCCAGGATTCAGGTAGTAGCTTTCAGCCATTATGCCAGCTTGGATAATGCATAAGATACACAAGTCCGACAGGCTCCCAGGGGATAAGATTGCCCGTGCAGACAAAAATGATTGACTCACAAATTGCCATATTGTAGTAGTCTGATTGTATATTTTGGAAGTTTGGGCTTCTCTGCTGTGGTTGGATTGGCTTGGCAGGGTGGAAGCGGATTCACAGGTTGCTCCTTCTCAAGACCGGCAAAACGCTCAATTTCTGGTTTCTGTTGTACCCACGTTTGGTTTTCCGGCCCCTCAGGTGTCGGGGTGAAAAAATAAAGTTCTATCATCTGTTAATCTGAGAACATAAGGAAAGTTATGGCTACTGTTGAGGCAATCTGTACCAGCTCAAAAAAAGGTATTGTGAAAAGAGCGGTTTCCCAGGCCGTTTTTGAAAAAGATTTTGGCATTATAGATGACGCCCACGCCGGCAAATGGCACAGGCAGGTGTCGCTGCTGGCTGCTGAGAGTATTGACATTGTCAAACAAAAGCTGCCGACCTTAAAGGACGGTGCCTTTGCTGAGAATATCATCACCAGGGGGCTTGATATCACCACCATCAGGGTAGGTGACCAGCTACAGCTTGGCGATAGCATTATCCTTGAAATTACCCAGATCGGTAAAAAATGCCATAACGACGGCTGTGCCATTAAAAAGGCTACCGGAGAATGCATCATGCCCAAGGAGGGTCTCTTTGCCAAGGTCGTCGAAGGTGGCACGGCCAAGGCCGGTGATACCATATCCTCGATCAACTAGTTCTGTGAAAGGCCCTTATCCAGTTCATCGGGGTTAGCACTATTCGTCTTACTGACTTTTTCGGGAAATTCCATTTTGCTGGCTTTTCTGACGAAAGCCAGCTATTGCAATCTCTTATCCTGCTGGCACCAAGTCGATGATGGTCACCTCAGGCGGGGCCAGGAAGCGGATGGGCGGGCCCCAGGTGCCGGTGCCGCGGTTCAGATAGAGAAAGCCGCTCTGCAGTCTGCTGAGCTGGCCGGCTGGCTGCGGGTGAAAAAACCAGGTGAGCAGATTGAAGGGAAAGATCTGGCCCTTGTGGGTGTGGCCGGAAAGCTGGAGATCAAAAAGCCCCAGACTGTCTGAATCAATGTCCGGCCGGTGTTTGAGAAGGATCGTAAAATTTTCCCGGGGTTGGGCAGAAAGAAGATCAGACTCCGACTCCGCGTATCCTTTGCCAAACGATTTGATTGCCCGGTCATCAACTCCGACAAAATTGATGCCGCCGACCATCATTGCCTGATGGCGCAGAAGGGTAAACCCCGATGCTTCTGTGAAGTCCAAGGCCTCCTGCAGGCCGGCATAGAATTCATGGTTGCCGGTGATGGCGATCTTGCCTAAAGGCGGATTGAGCGCCGCCAGCAGGTAAGCCTCTTTGGAGATGTGGTTGAGCTGGCCGTCAACCAGATCGCCGGTGGATACCAGAATATCGGGATCTGCCTCCTGTATCCTGGCAAGGATTCTGGTGAGCCTTCCTTCCCTGACAATGAGTCCCAGGTGTACGTCCGATATCTGGACAATACGTATCCTGCCAGTCTGTTTGGTAATTTTGGGACTGGCGATTTCAATCCGTTCCAGGCGGATATCTGTTGCTTCGAACAGGCCGTAGCCGTAAACAGCAAATACCAGTATCGCCTGTAGCGCCAACAGTTGCCGCGGTGATATCTTTGCCCGGGTAAACTTTTGCTTCTGAACCCTTTCCGCAGTCAGAATTAGAAAACGGATTCCATCAACAGTTGCCGAAAGAGTCATGAAAAGGAAAAGCAGCCCCATCCAGCTGAAGCTTGTATAGGCCCAGAATCGCGCCCCTGTTTCAATCCCGGCTCTTTCGGTCAATCGGACCATGATTGGCGCCACGATCATGGTCGCCATGAATAGAGCTATGCCTCTATTGACCGTTTTACCGGGATGCAAGGCCTTCCTGATCTTGCGGAAGACATAGAGATGGGCGACAGAATAGATTGACAGATAAATAAGCAGGAAAGAGGTCATGCATTCTCTCAGATTTGATTGCAGCCAGGGGCGGGCCTGATCAGAGCACTATCATCCTGAACAAAGAGCGCCATTCCCCCAGATGGTTTTCCAGGAAGGAACCGCCTGGGGGAATGCGTGGCTATGGTAAAGGTGTTTCGGTATAAGCAATATTTGCCTCTTCTGAGGTGTAGGCCGCCATTGTCTTGCCGGTACGCACATCCTCGAACCAGTGGGGATTGAGCAGCGTTGATTTCCCTGATAAGGCGATATCCGCGTCGAGCAATGCCTCTTCGGCGCTTGCCCGATCATATATCTTGCCGCAGATGAAAATCGGTAAATGGCTTGCCTCCCGTGTCAGTTGCGCCATGTTTTTGTCCGTACCGAAGGCCTTCAGGCTGTAGTCGTAGGTAGAGACTGAAATGGCATCAATCGGTTCCCCGGATAGATAACGGATAATAGTCTGGTATTCATCCCTGGCGCCAAACAGTGACACCTCCATATCGGCCACCCCCCAGTCCGAAATACGAAAGATCAACAGTCGGTCCTGTGGCACCACCTGGCGTACCGCCTCGATTACTTCATGGGCAAAACGGTAGCGTCTCTCCGGCGTCCCCCCATATTCATCGCTGCGCTGATTTGAGTAGGCCGACAAAAACTGGCTGATCAGATAGCCGTGGGCGCCGTGGATTTCGATCCCGTCAAAGCCTGCTGCTACCGCCCCTTTGGCAGTTTCGATAAAACCATTGATGACATGGCGGATATCAAAGACACTCATCTCGTCGGCTAGCGGATAAGGCTGGCCGGTCAAAGGGTTCAACTGTTTTACGGAAATCCGGCTGGGGGCAAGGCTGCGACCCGCGGGATTGACTTCCGGCCAAGCCATACGTCCACAGTGGAACATCTGCATGATGGAGAGAGCATCGGCCGCGTGGATGGTCTCGTTCACCGTGCGCCAAGTGTCAATCTGGCGCTGTGTGGTCATGCGAGCCTGACCAGGGTACCCCTGGGAACTTTCGTAATCGGTGACGATAGCCTCTGTATAGACGATTGCAGCGCCGTTTTGTGCCCGGGCTCCCAGGAAATCAAGCACATCCTGTCGTGGCACACTGTCACGGATCGACGACATGCGTGTCATGGGCGCCACGCCAAGGCGGTTGCGCAACTGGAAGTTCTTGAGTTGAAAGGGTGTGAACGCTTTGTCATTGTTCATTGGAAACTCCTGTTGTGAGGATTGAAAACAATTTGATCACAGCGCCTCATGCCCTGTGACACAGGGTGTGAATCTTGCTACTCTGAATATTGGTGAGAGAAAATCGAACTCCCCGATAAAAATTACAAGCAACCCGCGAATTTTCAACCTTTATAAAAAATAGCCGAATTTCTCCAGGAAATCAATCTGCTCACAATGGCCTTGCCTGGAAGGTAAATAAAATGTGTAATACCTGAAAATTGGTAATTCCAGACACAGGAGGATGGAAGTGTGTGCCCCATTAGCCCATTCTGGAGCAAAGGGAAATTGTTGCCAACACGCAGTTAATACATCCTGGTATTTCCAAAAATGATCGTTTTCTGGTGAAAGAAGACTTTTCTTGACAGGGGAAAAAAGAAGGCATAGTTTTTTTAGATGAAAGAGCTATACTACCCTCATTGATCGGCAATATATATATCAGCAACGCTTGGAAGAAATCTATCAGGCCCGCCTGCGGTGGATGTCTGGCGGTGGCGTATGGGTATGGGATTGATATTTTTAGGAGCCGTTACGAAATAACATGGCCATTTATATCTATTTCGTTACGCAGGCCAGGGAAGGCCTAGTGTCGCGAGCGCCATGGACGGCGTAGGAGCGACCGGCTCCTTATGCCGCTCCGGTCACTTAGATGGTCATGTTATTTTTTTACAGCGGCTTAGTGATGTTGATCCTTATTGCTGGAAAAAAGAACAAAAAAAGAGATGTCTAAAGAAATCTGAAGAAGGGGTGGAAGAAAATGCGTCTGAGAGATCCTGAGTTGAAGTATTGCCCGGTTTGTGATGAAGAATACAGGGCTGACATCAAGATGTGTGCAGCTTGTGCGGTGGAGTTGATTCTGGGCCGGGAAAAGATAGCTGTTGAAGACGTCCTCGCACAGAAGAAGGCAACTCGGTCTATGGAGTTATCAGTGGATGATGACCTGGTAAATATCCGTAAAGGCCCATTGCTGGAAATGAAAAATCTGCAGCAAATCCTGGTCCGGGAGCATATTCCCTCCTTGATCGCCGGAGAAAAAAAGAGCAGCTGTGGCAAGGGATGCTGCGGGACAGAGTTGTATCTGCAGATCAGAAGAGAAGATGGTGAGGAGGCTATGGAGGTATTGGCCAGGGAGTTTACACGGACTACTGGTCTTGACCATCATGATTTGAGCCATGTCCAATCAGTCTATGATGAAAGAGCCAGGCAGACGGTATGTCCGGCCTGTGGCTTCAGTTTTTCCACCAGTAACGGCATCTGCCCGGATTGCGGGCTCTGTTTTGCATAAGAGCTGAGTGTTTGTACATGGGAGGGGATGTGGAGCTTCTGCTGTGCTGCTGAGCGTGCATTTTTTGTCCCGGTGTTATGCGCTATCATGAAGGTCGATCCAGTTTATTCACGGGCCATAGGCGATGGGTCAAGTCTACCAAGGTCTGTTGCTGCTGGCTGGTGAGTGGGCAGAACGGGGAGTTGTCGAAGATTGTATCCCGGTTTTCGACAATCAGCACCATCGCATCCTCGCTCAGGGTATGGGAATGCCAGGTACCTTTTTTGACGTTATAGATGGTGTGCGGAATCATGTCCTGTCCATGAATGGCGCCGATGGTCTCATCACCTTCACCTAGAAACAGAAGGCAGCGGCCGCGTAGCAGGACAAAGACTTCATCGGTCTCGTTATGACGCTGCAGCGCCATGATCTTTTCAGGACGGAGATCGTCGCTGAAGTTGAGGATGGCCACCCTCCAGTTGGCATAATCAATGACCGGTTTATAGCCAGCCAGAGTATGGCTGGCGACTTCCAGTAATGTTTCGCTGATCTTCATTGCTTGTCTGTTGGGTCTCTATAAATCAAACTGTTACGATATCATTAATCAGAAAGAGAATTGGCTTTCATCTAACCTTGATGGTTTCGTAAAAACTCAATTTATGAGATGGCTAAGTAAAAAGCGTCAAATGCGAGGCGCGCAAATTTCGAGGAATGAGGCGTACTTGAGTACGCCGCAGTGACGAGATAATTTGCAGCAACGAAGCAGTTGGCGACTTTTTACGACGCCATCAACCTTGAGAAGATGAATTGAAGTCAGCATAACCCTTTGTCAAAGGCAAGGCAGGGTGAAATGTTGTGGCTACTGTCCAGAATCCATGGTGTCGACCATTCTTGCCGATATCGATACAGGATCCTGGTGGATGATCACATCGGCGCCAGGGAAGCTCTCCTTGATCAAATGTTCTATGTCTTTGCCTATGCTGTGAGCCTCTACGAGGGGAAGGGTGGCACTTAGATCCAGGTGGAGCTGGATAATGGCAATTTGGCCGGATTGCCGGGTACGCAGGTCGTGCATGCCGAGAACCTGCTGGTGGCCAAGGACGATCTGCTCAATGACCTCCCGTTGCCCCCGAGGTAACTGCTGATCCATCAATAATTGAACAGCCTGACTGCCGATCTGCCAGGCACTGCGGAAGATGATCAGGGCGATGATCATGGAAAAAAGGGGATCCATGATCAGGCCCCAGCTGAAACGGGTCAGCAGGAGGGCGATAATGGTGAAGACATTGGTCAGGAGATCGGTGGCGTAATGGAGTGAGTCGGCCCGAATAGCAGTGGAGTTCGTCTTTTTTATCACATACCTCTGGAAGGTGATGAGAATCAATGTGGCCAGGATGGAGAAGACCATGATCCCAAGACCCAGGCCCAGCGACTGAAGAGGTGCCGGGCTTGCCAGCCGCTCTATGCCATGCATGAAAAGGATCAGGGCGGATCCGGCGATAAAGCTGGCCTGGGCGAGTCCGGCCAGGGCCTCGGCCTTGCCATGACCAAAACTGTGGTCATCATCAGCCGGGTTCAGGGAAAAACGAATCGCCATCAGATTGATGAATGAGGCCATGACATCCATGAGGGAGTCGATCAGCGAGGCCAGGATGCTCAGCGATCCGGTAGCCAGCCAGGCGGCGAATTTGACTCCGACCAGCAGCAGAGCGGTGGCTACGGAGGCATAGGTCGCACTCTTTAGGAGCCGTCCGTTTTTGTCGGCAGGTGTTATGTCCATATGAGTTCTTTGGGGTATGATTCAGGTGATAATTTTTTCCATAATGGTTCTGGCCGCATCCGGCCCCCAGCTGCCGGCATCATAGGTGTGGAGTCGTTGTTCCCGGCCCTGGCACTTTTCACATTCATTGAGCAGCGGTGTGAGAAGAGACCATGATTGCTCGATCCCGTCCTGCCGCCAGAACAGCATGTGGTCACCCTGAATACAGTCACGCAGCACCTTCTCATAGGCATCGGGTGACGGCCCTGGGTACGCGTCATGATATCTGAAATCCATGGTCATGGAACGCATGCACATCCTGGGCCCGGGTTTTTTGGTCTGAAATGTCAGGCTGATGGATTCCTGGGGATAGATCCCAAACACCAGGCGGTTGGCGATGACCCTGGTGCCCATGATATTCCGGAACAGGGAATGAGGCACATCCTTGAATTGGATGATAATTCTGGTCTCCTTGCGGGCCATTCGTTTGCCGGAGATAAGATAAAAGGGTACTCCCTGCCAGCGCCAGTTCTCCACCTGCACCGGCAGCATGGCAAAAGTCGGGATCAGCGAGTCGGCCGCAACCCCCGATTCCTGGCGGTAGCCAGAGACCGGCCGGCCATCGATGTTCCCTGGTCCGTATTGTCCAAGGATAACGGTCTCTTTGTCTCTATGCAGAGGGCGTATGGAGCGGAACAGCTTGACCTTTTCATCCCGTACCCGTTCCGCTTCAAAATGAGAGGGTGGTTCCATGGCGATGAGAGACAGGAGCTGGAGCATGTGATTCTGGAACATGTCGCGGATGACTCCCGATTGCTCGTAATATCCGGCCCGATTCTCTACCCCCAGTTTTTCCGCCGCCAGAATAGTGACTGATTCGATATAAGCTTGGTTCCAGACGGGTTCAAAGATAGCATTGGCAAAACGGAAGGTCAGGATGTTCTGTACCGTCTCCTTGGCCAGGTAGTGGTCGATACGGAAGATCTGCTGTTCATGGAAATGTTGATGCAGGGTCTGGTCCAGGGCAAGGGCTGATTCCAGATCGCAGCCAAAAGGCTTCTCGATGACAATCCGGCTCCAGCCTCTGTCATTCTCAAGCTGGCCGGCAAGTCCCGCCTGGCCGATCATGGTGGCAACTGATGGGTAAAGTGAGGGCGGCAGTGCCAGATGAAAGAGGCGGTTTCCACCGGTGTTTCTCTGCTGGTCAAGGGTATCGAGAAGGCTGGCCAGCTCCAGAAAATCCGGCAGTGATTCGTAACTGAGGGGTAAATAAAAAATCCCGGCCGCGAATTCCTGCCAGCGGCTCATGTCCATTATGGTGTCACTGTTGCCAAAACAGGCTGCCTGCAGGAAGGCACGGAAGGTGTCATGGCTGTAGCCGGTGCGGGCGCAACCCACAATGGATATCGGGTCGGGCAGAGTGGCATTTACAAACATCCGGTACAGGGCTGGGACCAGCTTTCTGGCAGTCAGGTCGCCTGATGCCCCGAAAATGACGATGGCACAGGGGGCCAGCTCGCCCGCGGTCAGGCAGTCACAGCTGTTTTCCGGGTCGCATATTTTTCCCTTGAGGATGGTTGATTCCATGGCCTTGTCTTGTGCTTTAATTTCTGTAACTATCCAGTAGCACCTCATCTGCTACGTCATCGGTCTGCTCATGTACGAATCAGTACACTTCGCAGGCCTCTTTCTCGCATATGAGGCACTGCTGGATAGTTACGTGACATGTGTTTTGGCATTTTACCAGCATTAAGCTGGATAGTTACTAATTTCTATCCCTTTTTTTTCAGCCATTCCTGCTCTCTGATATCAAGCGTATAGCAGAAGCGGTTCCAGGAAAACTCTTTTCCACTGACGGGACATTGCAGGGTGACCTTTTTGTCATCAAGGCCTGTCACTATCCAGTCACCATGACGCGGCCCCTTGGATATATGGATTTTTTCACCAATAATAAAAGGGTAGGGGGTAAAAACCGTAACGCTTGTTCGCATTGAATCTCTCCTGAGAATAAATCAGATCAGATTATATTCAATTTGATTATTTCATACCTGAAAGGAAGAATAAAGTCCAAATGAAAGAGGTGGCGCTGACGACTTGACTGTTGTTTAGTTATTAATTACGGTCATCGTCCCATGGTGTCAACTTTGAACTAATACCGTCCTTTTTTGTGTAATGAAAGAGGAATGATGATTGCTCAGGAACTATCTGTAAAGGAGTGCTGCCCCCCATGTTTTCTCTTCTCATTATCTATGCAGCACTGGGCGCAGTGGCTGGTATTCTGGCCGGGATGCTTGGTATTGGTGGAGGGTTGGTCATCGTTCCCATGCTGGTGTTTACCTTCAGCTGGCAGCATTTTCCTGATCCGGTGATCATGCACCTGGCCCTTGGCACCTCCATGGCCAGTATCATTTTCACCTCGGTGTCCAGCCTGTGGGCTCATCATCAGCGTGGGGCTGTGCAATGGATTGTGGTTCGCCGCATTGTGGCGGGAATTTTGGTTGGCACTTTTCTCGGCTCCTGCCTGGCCGCCAGGCTATCCACTGGCTTTCTGCAAGGATTCTTTGTGATCTTTCTTTATTATGTCGGTGTTCAGATGTTGGTGAACCGCAAACCAAAACCTACCCGTCAGATTCCTGGCTGGTCAGGGATGTTTGGGGTGGGCAGTGTTATCGGGGTATTCTCCAGCCTGGTCGGCATCGGTGGCGGAACCCTGTCTGTGCCTTTTATGATCTGGAGCAACCTTTCTATGCATGTGGCCATCGGAACCTCTGCTGCTATTGGCTTTCCCATAGCCATAGCCGGAACCCTCGGATATCTTTATAATGGACTCCAGGTATCCGGACTGCCAGAATATTCATTGGGATTTGTCTATCTTCCCGCCTTGATTGGTCTGGTCTCTGCCAGTGTCGTAACCGCGCCTCTAGGGGTGCGTTTGGCCCATAGTCTGCCGGTTGACCGTTTGAAACGTGTTTTTGCTGTTGTCTTGTTTGTGGTGGCAACTCGGATGGCATTTGGTCTGTTGTGAGGAGGAATGCCGGTTGTGATGGAGGTAGCTGTCACAGGGCAGCGAGAAGGAATTATTCCTCTTTTTTTTTTAATTTTCCTTCCCCTTGAAACGAGCAGTACGGAATGGTACTATCTTTGTAACTATCCAGCAGCACCTCATCTGGTTCGTCATCGGTCTGCTCATGTACGAATCAGTACACTTCGCAGGCCTCTTTCTCGCATATGAGGCACTGCTGAATAGTTACGTGACATGTGATTTGGCATTTTCCTGGCATTAAGCTGGATAGTTACATTTTTTCTATCTTTTTATTAATCTTCAAAGATGTGCTGCTCTGGTGAAATTTCATCGACAAGATCAGGGTGAATAATTGCTTTACAGGTATGATGCCTGTTGCTCCAATAGAAGTATGTGAGTAAAGGACAGCTGAATGCAATCTCGAAAAATTCTAGTGATTGACGATGAAGTTATGGTGGCTGATGTGAGCAGGACGACTCTTGCCAGTGCCGGTTACCAGGTTTTTTGTGCTTACAGTGGGGAACAGGCCGTGGAACTGGCCATGGCGTCGCGTTTTGACCTGGCCATTATCGATGCGATGTTGCCGGGCATGGACGGTATTGAGACCTTTGAGATTCTCAGTCAGAACTGTCCACACATCAAAGGGATTCTGCTGAGCGGAGATTTGACGGTGGACATGGCCATTAAAGCCATGGATAAAGGGTTCAACAGGGTCCTTGCAAAACCGGTACAGTCAGGAAAATTGATGCAGGCCGTGCAGGAAGCTCTTGCTGAGGCTGATCTGCGAGAACAAAATGTGTGCCTGAATAAACAGGTTGTGCGGATGCGGACCCTGTTTGAACAGTATATGGCCCCGGAAGTGGCGTCAATCCTGTTGAAACAGCAGGAGGGCATGCCTGAGCTTGCCGGTGAGGTACAGGAGATTACTGTCCTCTTTGCTGATATCAGAAATTTTACATTTCTGGTGCAACATCTGCCGTTACAGGATTCGCGGGCATTTTTGACCGAGTTTTTTGATATGGTTGCAGATGCTGTTTCGTCATGGCACGGCATCCTTGATAAATTTATCGGCGATGCCGCCTTGGTAATTTTTGGCGCCCCCGTGTCTCAGAAGACTCCCAATCTTTCAGCCGTGTCTGCTGCCATTGAAATCCAGAAGGGGTTTGAATTATTGCGTGCCCGGTGGGCGTTGAAGTCAGAGCTCTTTGTCCAGATAGGTCTGGGGATTGGGATCAGCCGCGGGGAAATGTATCTGGGAAACGTTGGTTCTGGTCGTCGCCTTGATTATACGGTAGTTGGTGCCGATGTGAATATTGCCCAACGTCTTGCCTCGGAGACGGTGGCCGGCCAGATTCTTATTACTGAGTCGGTTTATTGTGATGTGGCAGGCAAGGTCTCCCTGTATGAGGAAAAGACCAGAACCCTTCGAGGTCTGGAGAAAAAGATCCAGTTGTATTCAATTGTTCCATAAGAGGATTTAAGCCCCAATGGGCGTTCTCCTTGTAACCAATAGTGTCTTCACGTATCTTTTTTGTACTGTATCAGATACAGCGATCCCCCCACCGTAATCTGATCCTCATGGGTCAATTTTCTGCCCCGTCTAGTTTCCAGGACACCATTCACCAATACTTCACCATTTTGTATCTGGATTTTTGCCTCGAGGCCATCTTGAACCAGATTGGCCAGTTTCAGGAATTGCCCAAGACGAATAGGCTCTTTAGTGATGGTGATAATGTTAGGGGATGAGGACATTATATGCTGGGGATGTGTTGAGGTTAATCAGGGGCCGTTAAGGAATTTACAGCGTTTTTCAGAACATTGCTTTACGATAGCTAATGCCGTACACGGCATGATGATGTAAAATTTTGACAAATAAACGAGCTCAAGGTCCGGGCTTGTCTCCGCGAGGCCGGCGATGGAGGAAGAAAATCCGGCCTTCCAGGGTGTCGTTCTTTGAGCGAAAAGAGATGCTGGATCAAATAAACATGCATACGTTTTTTTTAAGACTTTTGCAAGGGTCTTGGTTTTTAAAGATGAAACAGGATGTCAAGATGGAAAATAAAATAACAGCAACGGATTTCCCTGAATATTCCGGATGGGATAGAGCATTTTTATTACTGGCGTTTTCAGCTTGAGGAGTGAATAATGGATTTGAAAGACCCTGCCTTGTTCAGGCAGGAATGTTATATCGACGGTGCCTGGGTCTCGGCGAAAGAGTCCTTTGAGGTTGTTGATCCCTCAGATGGCAGGGTGGTTGGCAGGGTGCCGTCTCTTGGTCGGGAGGCGACCAGGCAGGCCGTCGCCGCAGCCAGTGCAGTTTATCCTGGCTGGAAGGGACTGACCGCCAAGGAACGGTCTCAGATCATGAAACGCTGGCATGATCTGATTATTGAACATCAGAACGATCTGGCCATGATTATGACCCGCGAACAGGGGAAACCGCTGGCCGAGGCCGCTGCTGAAGTTCGATCCGGTGCGTCCTATATCGAGTGGTTTGCCGAAGAGGCTAAACGGGTTTATGGCGATACCATTCCTACTGCCCAGAAGGGAAGGCGTATTATTATCCTCAAGGAGCCGGTTGGGGTCTGCGCCGCCATCACCCCTTGGAATTTTCCTTCATCTATGATCAGCCGTAAGGCCGCACCTGCTCTGGCTGCAGGCTGTCCGGTCATTGTCAAACCAGCAGCCCAGACGCCTTTCTCTGCCCTGGCCCTGGCCGAACTTGCTGACCGGGCAGGCTTCCCTCCAGGTGTGTTTAATGTGATTACCGGTCCTGCCGCAGAAATCGGAAAGGAGCTGACTCGGAATCCCTTGGTGCGAAAATTGAGTTTTACCGGTTCAACGGCCGTGGGAAAAATGCTCATGGCTGCCTGTGCCGATACGGTGAAAAAAATATCCCTGGAGCTTGGAGGGCATGCCCCTTTTATCGTCTTTGATGACGCGGATCTTGATCAGGCTGTGGCCGGGGCTGTTGCTTCAAAGTATCGGAACTCCGGGCAGACCTGTGTCTGTGCCAACCGTTTTCTGGTGCAGGAAGGGGTCTATGATCTCTTTGCTGAAAAACTGGCCGCCGCCGTTCGTGCTGAATTCCGTGTAGGGCCAGGGGTTGAAGCAGGAAATAATCAGGGGCCCCTTATCGATCTGAACGCGGTGATAAAGGTGGAGGAGCAGATTGAGGATGCCCTGCGGAAAGGGGCCAGGCTATTAGTTGGTGGCAAACGGCTTGCGGGAAAAGGTTTTTTCTTTGAACCAACGGTGCTCATTGATGTGACCAGCGACATGAGAATAGCCAGGGAAGAGACCTTTGGCCCGGTTGCCCCGCTCTTTGTCTTTAAAGAAGAAGCGGATGCGGTCAGGATGGCCAATGATTCTGAATATGGACTGGCCTCTTATTTCTACAGTCGTGATATCGGCAGGGTCTGGCGTGTTACTGAGGCCCTTGAATATGGTATGGTTGGCGTGAATACCGGGACACTCTCCTGCGTGGCCGCACCATTTGGCGGTATGAAGGAGTCTGGCATAGGCCGTGAAGGATCAAAGTACGGTATTGAGGAATATCTGGAGATTAAATATATGTGTATCGGGGGAATTGATTCGTAAGGGGGAGCAGTATTCCCCTCGTTGGGTGGCCATTTGCCCCCAAGAATATTCTCGACAAATTGTATTCTTTACACTAACAGTACTTGCTGGTTGAGTACAAAAGATGATTTTTTTTTTGAAAAAAGGGGAGGTTGAATTATGCGGTACTTGAAAGCGCAAAATGAGGTAGGTCTTTTTCTGCTTGTAGTTTCTCTGCTGTTGTTGAGTGGCTGCGTCCCAATGGGTACCGGTGGTACTCCTCCACCACCGATGGAAAATCTTCCGGCATTGTCAAACTTTGTCGGGGATTACCGAGATATCGAGCTTCCCATAGATATGAAATATAACCATAAAAAAAGCATGGTTGTTCGTACAGACTCATTCACCGGCGGAGTGTTCTATTTTAGCGGCAGGGTGCAGCGCGACTCTTTGAAGCATTTCATTGTTGCTTCCATGCAGAAAAATAATTGGAAAAGAGCTGGCGAGGTTTCCTCTGACAGTGTTCTGCTGGCCTTCACCAAACCGAACAAATCCTGCACGATCGTCCTGGATGAGGGGCTTGGCGGATCGTATGGCTCCACGCATGTGGCTATTTATGTAGCTGAAGACGTGGCGGCAGCGTCACGTGCTAATTATTGATGTGATTAAAGAAGAGGTCGCTGTGTTCTCTTTTTTGTCAAGAACCTGATTGTTTTGCAAACTGCTGTTATGCCTTTTCTGGTGTAATGGCAGTTTTGTTTTTTGGAGCTGTTTTTTTAAAAAAGTCTTTCCAGCCTTTCTCGTTACTGTCCTTTGTCCCCTTTTAGTCATTCAAATGATGAAGTCGTTTTATGATACTGATCCCGTTCCTCGGGGTTAGTCCTATTGCCAGGAAGGAGAGGAGGAAGGGGGAAATGATAAAATATGAATCAATCAGGAAATTTACGGCAAATGTTGAATTGTATAGGGAAGTTGCTGTTGTCTCTGATGCTGTTTTTGATTGTCTGCAACGATGTTTGTCTTGCCGATAATGATTTGTACGGTCATCAGCTCCGGAAACTGGCCGAACAGGGTGATGGCGAAGCCCAATTTGCCCTTGCCTTGCTCTGTGAGTTTGGAGAGCAGGGTGTGGGCCGTGATCCTGAAAAGGCTCTTTTCTGGTTTCTGCAGGCTGGTAACTCGGGGATTCCGGCAGCCTGTCTTTATCTGGGGATTAAATTTGAAAATGGCAGTGGTGTTGCCAGAGACCCTGTTGCGGCCGGGCAATGGTACTGTTGTGCCGCCAGAAAAGGTTGGGCCATGGCCCAATTTTTCCTGGCGGAATTGTACCGACAGGGTAAAGGGGTAGCCCAGGATAACTCCCGGGCCCTTATCTGGTACGGCCTGGCGTTAGAACAGGGGTATCCTGGGGCCAAAGAAGCCATGGCCCAGCTGACAGAGCGGATGAGCGCTGCCGATTTGGACAAGGATACCTTTATCCGCTCTGAGATTCAAGATTTCAGCGTGGATTGTCCGGAATTATAATGGTGCCAGCTCCTACCTCTTCATCAGTTCCATGGCGGCACTGATAATGGAAGGTGAGTCCAGCCGGCTGTTTTTCCACAAGGTTTTCTGGGGGCCATGTTCGATGAAGTGATCGGGGTGGGCCAGGATCATAGTCTTGATGTGAAAGAGATGGCGGGCAGACAGGAGTTCCAGTACCGAGCTGCCCCATCCGCCTTGTCTGACATTGTCTTCAATGGTGACTATCCGGCCGGTCTGTTCGGCCCACAAGGAGATGAGGTCGCCGTCCAGTGGTTTTATGAATCGTGGATTAATGACGGCCGCATCGATGCCGAGTTTCTGCAGCCCCTCGGCCGCTCGTAATGCCGGATAAACCCGGTTGCCAACAGGCAGCAGGAGGATATCTTTTCCTTCCCGCAGGACTTCACCTCTGCCGATCTCCAGTTTTTTTAAGCTCCCTGATAACCTTACATTCTCGCCTGCCCCTCGTGGATAGCGCACCGCGCAAGGGGCATGGTGGAAGATAGCGGTGTAGAGCATGTGTTGAAGCTCATTCTCATCTTTCGGGGACATATAGATGAGATTAGGGATAAAACGAAGAAACGAGATGTCGAAAACACCATGATGGGTGGGGCCATCATCGCCAACAACCCCGCTTCGGTCAATAGCGAGAGTAACCGGCAGGTTTGGCAGGCAGACATCATGGATGATCTGATCGAGCGAGCGTTGAAAAAAAGAAGAGTAGATCGCCACAACCGGCAGGATGCCCTCAAGGGCAAGGCCTGCCGCAAAGGTGACCGCGTGCTGTTCGGCAATCCCCACATCAAAAAAACGGTCGGGGAATTCTTTGGCAAAACCGCTCAGACCGGTGCCGGCCGGCATGGCGGCGGAAATGGCGACAACCCTTCGATCGGCCCGGGCTGTCTTGATCATGGTGTCGCCAAAGACACTGGTGTAACTGATGGATTCTCCCGTGGACTTAGGGATGCCGGTTTTGATATCAAAAGGTCCGACTCCGTGATAATTGCCCGGTTTTTCTTCCGCTGGTTTATACCCTTTGCCTTTGGTGGTCAGGACATGAACCAGCACCGGGCCATCCAGATTGTCGCGGACATTCTCGAGGGTGGCAATCAGGTCTTCGAGTTCATGGCCGGGGATGGGACCCACATAGTAGAATTTCAGGGCCTCAAAGAGCATACCCGGCGTGAAAAAACTCTTGATATTCTCTTCACTCTTCTTGAGGACGCTGAGGATATTGTCCCCGATTCCCGGCATGTCACGCAGCTTGGCGGCAATATGACTGCGGAGCTGGCTGATGGTCTTGCCAGTCATCTTGCGGTTGAGAAAGCTGGACAGGGCCCCGACGTTTGGCGAGATGGACATCTCGTTGTCATTGAGGATCACAATGAGATTCTTATCCAGATGACCGGCCTGATTCAGGGCCTCAAAGGCCATGCCGGTGGTCATGGAACCATCACCGATCACGGCGATCACGCGGTTGTGATCTCCTTTCAGGTCTTTAGCCAGAGACATGCCGAGGGCGGCCGAGATGGAGGTACCGGCATGGCCGGTCTCCAGGGCATCATATTCGCTCTCACTGAACTTGGGGAAACCGCTCATCCCCTTGTACTGGCGCAGGGTGGAGAACTGCCCCTGTCTGCCGGTGACCAGCTTATGGGCATAGCATTGATGACCAACATCCCATATCAGCTTGTCCTCAGGGGTATTGAAGACATGGTGCAGGGCCAGGGTAAGCTCGACCACACCGAGACTTGGCGCCAGATGACCTCCGGTCTCGGCCACGGTGTTGATGATGGTTTCACGGATATCCTGAGCAATGATCTCAAGTTCAGGGATGGAAAGAGGGCGCAGATCCTTTGGGGACTGAATATCTTTGAGTCTGGCACTTTTATGCTCAGGAGTAAGGCTTGTCAGCATTGTGTAAATAGTCGTGTTAAGTTTAAGAATTGGGTCCTAATTGCAAAGTCGGACCGGTTTTTCTTGCAGCCTGTTTTAAGATTTCCTTAGGAGCCGTTACGAAATAACATGGCCATTTATATTTATTTCGTTACGGCTCCTTATGCCGCTCCGGGCACTTAGATGGCCATGTTATTTTTTTACAGCGGCTTAATGCGAACGGGTATAGATGTATCGGGCAATTGCCCGCAAGGAATCGGCCTTTTCATCAAAGAGAGCCAGGGCGCTCTCAGCCTCTTCTACTGCCGTCCTGGCCTTCTCCCGGGTGACGTCGACACCGAAAAAAGCAGGATAGGTGGCCTTGCCACGGCTGGTATCGCTGCCGGCGGTCTTGCCAAGCTGTTCAGTGGTCCCGGTGACATTGAGCAGGTCATCGACAATCTGAAAGGCCAGGCCAATCTGTTCGCCGTATCTGGTCAGGGCCTCCTGCTGTTTCTGGTCGGCCCCGGCTCCGATGGCCCCGGCCAGTATCGAGGCGATAATCAGGGCTCCGGTCTTGCTGCGATGAATGGTGCGCAGGGTTTCAAAGGGGAATGCCTTGTTCTCATTGGCAATATCCAGCGCCTGGCCGCCTACCATACCGAGAGACCCTGCGGCCCTGGCAATACAGTGGATGATGTCCAATCGTTTTTCCGGAGCAAGCGTGGTCTGTTTACTATCACTGAGCAGGTCAAAGGCCCAGGTCAGCAGGCCATCTCCGGCAAGGATGGCGCCAGCCTCGCCATAGAGAGTATGGCTGGTCGGCTTGCCCCGGCGCAGGTCATCATTATCCATGGCCGGCAGATCGTCATGGATTAGAGAATAGGTATGGATACATTCCAGGGCACAGGCGATGGGGAGCAGCTCATGGTCGGGGTCTGGCCGCTTCTCGATGGCCTGACCCGCAGCCAGGCAGAGAATGGGACGGATGCGTTTGCCGCCGGCAAAGAGGCTGTAGCGCATGGCCTCAATGTGAGCGGCAAAGATGCCATGCTCCACATCAATGCCGAGCATGTAGTGTTCCAGAGCGCCCTCAACGACACGCCTCTGTTCATTCAGATAGGTCTTGATCTCCATTGTCGATCTCGTTAAAGGGGATTGATTCAAGCTGGCCATCTTTGTGCAGAAGGAGTTCTACCTTGGCCCTGGCCTCGGTCAGGCTGCTGTTGCAGAATGCAGCGAGCTTGATCCCCTCGTCAAATTTTTTGAGACTTTTGTCCAGGCTCAGATCACCATCTTCCAGCTCTGCCGTGAGCTGTTCAAGGCGAGCCAGGGCATTCTCGAATGTTTGTTTTGCCATAATAAAGAAAGCAGTGTTAAGTGTTTATAACTCTATCGTTGTGCACATGCCATGCTGCAATGAAGAGAATATCTGTGGTCAATGAACTGCAATGCTGAATGAGTGCTGAAACTGAGCGGGATGCCATAGGACATACCATCTTTCATGACACGAGAGGATCAGCACGGTAACCAATGTCCAGGAGCATGATCTTAACACCTAACAGTTAAAATTAAAAACTTAATTATAGCATGAAAGAGTTGATCAAGGATTTTCTGCACTGGCTCACTTTTGAAAAAGGCTATTCTCCGCATACGGTTGCCGGCTATCAGCATGATCTGCTCGAATTTGTCGCGACCATTGCTGATGGCGTGCCGGTCCAGGCCATAGACACCACCTCCGTCCGTCAATTTGTGGTCAGCCTGCACGGTAAAAATAATACGGCCACGGTAGCCAGGAAGCTTTCGGCCATGCGCACCTTCTTTCGCTTTCTCCAGCGGCAGAAGGTGGTGACCGCGGATCCGCTGGCTGGGATTTCAGGGCCTAAAATCGCCCAGTTGATCCCTGTGTTTCTGACGGTTGACGAGGTCTTTCTGCTCCTTGAGACCCCAAGCGAAAAAGACAGCTTCATGACCCGTGATCTGGCCATCCTGGAGCTCTTGTATTCCACGGGGATGCGGGTGGCAGAGCTCGTCTCCCGTGATCTGCGCCACCTTGATTTTGACACTGAAATGCTTACGGTTCGAGGCAAAGGAAACAAAGAGCGCCTGGTGCCGGTGGGGCGACCCGCCAGGGAAGCGGTCCTGGCATGGCTGTCCCGCCGGCAGCAATTGATGGAGGAGCGGGCTGGCCGGGGACTTGTTCTGGAAAAAGAGGCCCTGTTCCTCAATAATCGCGGCAGCCGTCTGACCACGAGAAGCGTCGAGCGAATTGTTCGGGCCTATGGAGAGCGGGCCGGAATTCCGCAGACGGTGACCCCCCATGCTCTTCGCCATTCTTTTGCCACCCATCTGCTGGAAATGGGTGCAGACCTCCGTTCGGTTCAGGAACTGCTGGGGCATGCCAGCCTGTCAACGACCCAGCGTTATACCCATCTGACCCTTGACCATCTGGCAGAGGTGTATGACAAGGCCCATCCCATGGCCAAGAAATAATAAAGGAACCACGGATGAACACGGATGAGCGCAGATTTTTTCTTCTCTCATCCGTGATTGTCTGTATCTCTCTGAGATTCCATTACCTTTTTCAGGAAATAAAAACTATGAAAATACGATCAACAACAATCCTGGCGGTTCGCCATAACGGTCAGGTGGCCCTTGCCGGTGACGGGCAGGTTTCACTCGGTAACACTATCATGAAGCATGAGGCCCGCAAGGTGCGTCGGCTCTATCATGACAAGGTGATCACCGGTTTTGCCGGGGCCACTGCAGATGCCTTTACCCTGTTTGATAAGCTGGAGCAGAAGCTGGAGCAGTATAACGGTAATCTGATGCGGGCGTCAGTAGAGCTGGCCAAGGAATGGCGGACAGATAAGATGCTGCGCCGGTTGGAGGCCATGCTGGTGGCCGTTGACAGTGAGCATTCCCTGCTTCTGACCGGCACCGGTGACGTGATTGAGGCCGATAACGGGGTGCTGGCCATCGGATCCGGCGGCCCCTATGCCCAGTCTGCAGCCCTGGCCCTGATCCGCCACAGTGATCTGGATGCCGAGGCTATCTGCCGCGCCTCCATGGATATTGCCGCCTCCATCTGTGTTTTTACCAATCATTCCATTATCATCGAGAAAATATGAATCCCATGCAGTCATTGACCCCTAAAGAGATCGTAGCGGAACTGGATAAATATATCGTCGGTCAGGCGGACGCCAAGCGTTCCGTGGCCATTGCCCTCAGGAATCGCTGGCGGCGGCAGCAGGTGGAATCTCCCCTGCGGGAGGAGATTGCCCCCAAGAATATCATCATGATCGGGCCCACCGGGGTCGGCAAGACCGAGATTGCCAGGCGTCTTGCCACGCTCGCCCAGTCTCCATTCTTCAAGGTTGAGGCCTCCAAATTCACCGAGGTCGGTTACGTCGGCCGTGATGTGGAGTCAATGGTCCGGGATCTGGTAGAGATTGCCATCAGCATGGTCAAGGATGAGGAAAAAGAGCGGATAGAGGGGCTGGCGGAGTTTCATGCCGAGGAGCGCATCCTCGATATCCTGCTGCCGGCGCCCCCATCCACGGCGATGGCCGAAGGCCCGGCTGGTACTCACTCCTTTCTGCTGCCGGGAGATGACGAACAGGAACGGGCAGTCACTGCCGGACGAAGGGAAGCTGACTCTTCAACCCGTGAAAAATTCCGGGAGATGCTGCGGGATGGCAGGCTTGACGAGCGAGAACTGGAACTTGATCTTACCGAGTCTCATGGGGCGCCCATGGTGGAGATCATGACCACCTCCGGGATGGAGGACATGCAGTCCAATCTGCAGGATGCCTTCAGCAAGATCTTTTCCAAGAAGAAGAAGAAACGTAAATTGAAAGTTCCTGAGGCGATGAAGGCCTTAACCAAGGAGGAAATAGAGCGACTGGTGGATATGGACAAGGTGATGAAAGAGGCGTTGCGCCGAACCGAGGAATCCGGGATCATCTTTCTGGACGAGATTGACAAGATCGTGTCCAAGAGTTCGGGCGGTCATGGTCCGGAGGTTTCCCGGGAAGGAGTGCAGCGTGACCTGCTGCCCATCGTCGAAGGCTCAACCGTGACCACTAAACACGGCATGGTCAAGACCGATCATATTCTCTTTATTGCCAGCGGTGCCTTTCACATAAGTAAGCCCTCCGACCTGATCCCTGAGCTGCAGGGACGTTTCCCGATCCGGGTAGAACTGCATTCACTCGGCCAGGAGGAGTTTGTCCGCATCCTCACCGAGCCGGAAAATGCCCTGATCAAGCAATACATCGCCCTGATGGCGACTGAAGGGGTGGAGCTGGTCTTTGAGCCGGAGGCCATTCAGGAAATGGCCAGGATTGCGGTAGAGGTGAATCAGAATACCGAAGAAATCGGGGCCAGACGGCTGCATACCGTCATGGAGCGGGTGCTCGATGAGCTCTCCTACGATGCCTCGGAACGGGGAGAAGGGCAATTTGTGGTCAGCGCTGACTATGTGCGGGCCCAGCTTGATGCCATTGCCCAGGATCAGGACTTGAGCCGCTTTATCCTCTGATCTTGATGGCGTTGCGAAAAGCACCAACTGCTTCGGTCATTCTTTATCTTTCCCTGGAACGAGCGACGCTGAGCTCTCCCTGACCGGCGTGGCGCTGCATCCTGCGTCGCTGCGGCGTACCCAAAAGTACGCCGCAATCCTCAGTCTTTGCGTGTCTCATCTTTGGGACTTTTCGCTTATGAGCCGTGACGAAATAACATGGCCATTTATAGCTATTTCGTTACGCAGGCCAGGGACGGCCCAGTGTCGCGAGCGCCATGGACGGCGTAGGAGCGACCGGCTCCTTGTGCCGCTTACGGGAAATTAAATGGCCATGTTATTTTTTTACAGCGGCTTAATCATCTTTTTGTTCTTGTTTTGATGGAAAAAAGTATCCTCTATCCCTTGTCCAGCGGGTTCTCAAAGAGCGCCACTCCCCCCAGTTCCCTTTCAATCTCCAGCAGCCGGTTGTATTTGGCGATCCGTTCACTGCGGCAGGCCGAGCCGCTCTTGATCTGGCCGCCACCCATGGCTACGGCAAAATCAGCCATAAAGGTGTCCTCGGTCTCACCGCTGCGGTGGGAGATTACATAGCCCCATCCGGCCTGGCGGCAGAGCTGGATCGCCTCCATGGTCTCGGTGACGGTGCCGATCTGGTTCAGTTTGATGAGCACGCTGTTGGCTGATCTCTCCTCAATGCCGCGGGCAATGAAGCGGGTATTGGTGACGAAGAGGTCGTCCCCGACAATCTGGCTCCTGTCGCCAAGGGCTGCGGTGTGTTCCGCAAATCCCTGCCAGTCATTTTCGGCCAGACCGTCTTCGATGGAGACGATGGGATAGGCACCAAGCCACTGGTCGTAGAGCCGGGTCATCTCGGCGCTGCTTTTGGTGCCCTGGCCGGACTTGTCGAGATGGTAGGCGCCTTCTGCAAAAAATGAGCTGGCGGCCGGATCCAGGGCGATGGACAGATCAAGACCGGGGCGGTAGCCGGCGGCCTCGATGGCATCAACGATAAGCTCGCAGGCCTCATTATTGCTTTGCAGGTTGGGGGCGAATCCGCCTTCATCACCCACACTTGTGGAATAGCCTTTTTGGTGCAATATTTTTTTAAGGGCATGGAAGGTCTCAGCGCCATAACGCAGGGCAGCGGCAAAGGTCGGGGCGCCGATGGGCATGACCATGAATTCCTGAAAATCGACACTGTTGTCCGCATGCTTGCCGCCATTGATGATGTTCATCATCGGAACTGGCAGGCGGACAGCCCCTGGACCGCCCAGATAGGCATAGAGGGGAAGACCTGATGTTGCAGCCGCGGCCTTGGCCACGGCCATGGAGACGCCGAGTATGGCGTTGGCTCCCAGTTTGGCCTTGTTGGGGGTGGCGTCGAGATCGATCAGCAACCGGTCAATCTCGGCCTGGCGGACAGGGCTCAGGCCAGTGAGTACGGAGGCGATCAGGGTGTTAACGTTCGCCACCGCCTGGAGAACACCCTTGCCGTTGTATCTTTTCTGGTCTCCATCACGCAGCTCCACTGCTTCATGTTCCCCGGTTGAGGCCCCTGAAGGCACAGAGGCCGACACCTGGACTCCGTTGTCCAGGCCGCAGAGAACGCGAACGGTCGGATTGCCCCGGGAGTCGAGAATTTCTAAAGCGGACAGCGAAGTAATGACTGGTTGCATTGGCGCTCCTCCTCTGATTTTTGTCTTCAGCTCAACTTGAGACGTGATTTTATAACTATTATTTCTCAATCCAGTCCCTTTGTCCAGCCCTTTTATCCCCTTCCATGATGTCGTGTTTTTTTCGGAAATCCGGAAGTTTTTACCTGAAAAACGGACAAAAAAGAGCGTGGCCACAACTGCTTCAGCCTCTTCCCGTCTCAATCTCTCCTCTAAGTCAATAAAAAAAATGGATAAAAATGTTTGCCGAGTTTTTTCACGAAAAGGCACGCTTTTTGCTAATTAAAGAGTGCCTTTTCGTGAAAAAACTTAGATTTAGATCAAGGGTTGAACTAAGGAAAACTTAAGGAGGGGAAAAAATGAAAAAGACATTTTTGACAGGGCTGGCTCTAGGGACGATGATGCTTGGGATGGCTGGAATGGCGCAGGCACTCCCACTTTCCTATTATGGTGGTAATATTGACACTCTCTTGGACCAGACGTATCTGGAGAATGCTGGTGACGCGACTGAAATGGCCTGGGTGGATTCAGTGCTTGGTGGCACTAATGTACTTACCTATAAGTATGATGTTGTCGGGGGTGACTGGAGCGCTGTTGATGGTTTGGCTGGCGTTTTTGCTACTCCATTGAATTATCAACCCGATTATTTCTTAATTAAGACTGGTGCCAATTCGGGGAATGCTAATACGCACTTCTTATTCGATAATCTTGCCAGTTTAGACTGGGGCGTCATCTCTCTTGTACAGATGGGCTTCAGTGAGGATAATATTAAGAATATCTCAAAGATAAGCCATATTGATGAGATTAATGGAGGCAACAATGATGTCCCCGAGCCGGCCTCCATGCTCCTTTTTGGTACAGGCCTGGTAGGGCTTGCAGGGCTTCGTTTCAGAAATAAAAAGAGCTAAACATCCTAA
Source organism: Desulfoarculaceae bacterium (assembly GCA_019429465.1). Lineage (GTDB taxonomy): Bacteria > Desulfobacterota > Desulfobulbia > Desulfobulbales > Desulfocapsaceae > UBA2270. The sequence continues at coordinate 22,949 of JAHYIV010000023.1, read as the reverse complement.
GCATCCTGTTTGAGGGATGCTACCACAGGCGGAGCCTTAACCGGCTCCGCCTTTTTTTATACCTTGTCCACCCCCCCCCCCTCCGTCCGCCTCCTTCTCCCTGGCTGAGTCTGCGGAAATCCGTAATTCCAGTGAGCGCTTTCCTGAAAATGTTGTATGCTTTATGCCGTCTCATCTGTATGCATTCATTCGCTGCTTATTCATATTAACTATGAGTCGCAGCCAGACGAAAGTATTGAGGCATCGGTAAATCTTGATCATTAATATCTGGAACATCCCGGCCTTGTCGACAGGATTGAGGTATGGCGGAGGAGAATCTGTGGTGAAAGAGTGAGGCAGGGATGAAAGTATGAGTGAAAAAAATCTTCTGGTTGATGATGAGCCGAATGTCCTTGAGTCCATGCAGCGACAGTTGCGGAATCGTTTTGATGTCAAGAGTGCGCAGAGCGGCGAAGAGGCCCTGGAGGTCTTAAGGACCGGTGGCCCTTTTGCCCTTATTGTCTCGGATATGCGGATGCCGGGAATGGACGGAGTGCAGCTGCTGTCCCTGGTAAAAGATATGTACCCGGATACGGTCCGTATTATGCTTACCGGGAATGCGGATCAGGAAACAGCTGTTGAGGCCGTGAATGCCGGTCAGATCTTTCGTTTTCTCAGCAAGCCCTGTTCGACGGCAACCCTCGCTACTGCACTGGCACTGGCTGCCAGGCACTATAGACTCATCATTGCCTAGAAGGAGCTGTTGAATGAGACCTTGAAGGGGAGCATGAAGGTGCTGAGTGAGTTGCTCAGTCAGTCCAATCCCACGGTCTTTGGTGCAGGGGCAAGGATCAAAGATTTAGTGGCGCTTCTCTGTCGGCAGGAACAAAGCCCCCATGACTGGCAGTATGAGATCGCCGCTGTCATGTCCCAAATTGGCTGCATCACTTTGCCGCCGGATATCCTGCATAAGCTCTATGCTGGTGTTAAGCTCAGTCCTGAAGAACGCCAGATGTATGAACAGCATCCTGACGTTGGGCGGAAGCTTTTTGCCCATATCCCCGGGATGGATCTTGTCGCCGGCATGGTAGGCATGCAGTTGTATCCAATGGCTGAGTATGAAGAGGAGGCTGTCTCTCTTGATGATGCTGTTATCTGTCGAGGTGCCCAGATGTTAAAGGTGGCCATTGATTATGATATGTTTAAGTATCAGGGGGGGTCTCATTATGACACAGTGCAGAGGATGAAAAAAATGGTGGGGGTCTATAATCTCGAGTTGTTGAATATCCTGGAAGGATTAAAGCTTAAAAACGAACAGGGCAAGGTTGTAACGCTCCAGGTGAAGGATATCCGGACGGGCATGGTGGCCGAGGAGGATGTCTTTGCCAATAATGGGGTTCTGGTGATTCCTCAAGGTCAGGTTGTGACCTGGCATATTCTACAGGGACTGTATAATTTTTCCAAGCAGGTTGGCATTCAGGAACCGATCTGTCTTCGTATGGGTGCCATTGAAGGAGAGGTCAATGAGAACGCTTCCCCTTGACCGGGTGAATTGACTCTTTTGCGGTAGGTACGCTGGAGCATATGGCTGAGAAAACTTGATTTATTTAAAGATGATAGATAATATTATAATAAATGCAGGTGTGGTAAAGTCAGCGAAATGGTGCGCAGGGTCTGAGTGCTGACATTTTTGTTCTCTGGAAATTGTACTTATGGGGGACCATATGAGATTTTCAAGGAAAGTATGCTTTTTGATGGTGATTTCCTTCTTCTTCTTTTGTGCTCACGGGTTTGCGGACCAGTTTCAAGGCGCTCAGCACGTACAGGAAACTGTGTGGCAGAGCAATGAGAGAGCGTTGTACTCAGGAGGTCCTTTCCATGTTACAGAAGATATTCTGACAAACCTTACTCCCAAGGAAAGGAGGTGGTATCATAGATTTCAAGAAGGGCTTCCTCTTTTCGATGGTTGGAAAAAGATAACCCAGGCGGTAGTGGCTAAATTCCCCGAACAAGAGCGCGAAGGGATATTGGCGGCCATGCAGGCGCTAGGTTTTAAGATCGGTTATGAATGGAGTCGGGATAATCGGGTTCGCAGGGTCAGCTCTGAAACGTTGAGGGCCTGGGGACATGACCTGCGGAAAGCCGGATCTGAAAATCATGTCCAGCTGGCCAATGTCTTGTATAAGATAGACAGCGAGGTGAATGCCCTCCTGCATATGGAATAGAGTACGATCGCTGATGGCTTGGGTCAGGGCTCAATGACCCTGTTTATTCCGCATTCCAGCCTGCCGCTATGAAGCAGTATGTCTAACTGCTCACCAGGGTGGACCTGGCTACTTCTGGTAATTATCTCCCCCTCTCTTTTTTCTGAATTTTTCCTGCTGACGATAGCATAGCCCCGGGCCAGGGTGGCCAGGGGACTGACTGAATCCAAAAGCGCTGCCTGAGCGGAAAAGGCCGCGCTTTTTTGTTGGAGAAGGACGCGTGTCTGCTGGATCAGTTTGGCGGTGGCATGGCGCAACCGTTGTGTCTGAATGGTCATCCTGGTGACGGGTGACTGACGCTCTAATCTGGATATGACTCTTTCAAGGCTGAGCGTCTGTTGCTGCAGAAGTCTTTCCATGGAGTGAGTCAGCCGGGAGGTGGTGTGGTCTATCTGCAAGGTGAAGTGGGAGAGGGTCAAGCCCAGATCTCCAAGCAGGCGTTTGTTCTGGGAGACCTGTCTGCTGTAGCCGTCAATCTTCTGCAGAAGCAGGGTTGTGAGCTGTCTTTTGAAGCTGCCTATCTGTCTTTGCAGTGTCGCCAGATCGGGGATGATCTGTTCGGCAGCACCTGTCGGTGTCGGGGCCCGCAGATCAGCGCAGAAATCGGCAATGGTAAAATCGACTTCATGGCCGATGGCCGAGACAATGGGCAGGGCTGAGTCGGCAATGGCCCTGGCCACGCACTCCTCGTTAAATGCCCAGAGATCCTCCAGCGAACCGCCACCCCGACAGAGGACGATGATGTCGCTGTTTGATTTCTTGTTGATGCTGGCAATTGCCCCGGCAATTTCTGCAGCAGCATCGGTCCCCTGAACCCGTACCGGAAAGATCTGAATGACCGCGCCCCACCCGCGTTTCCTCCATATCTTCAAAAAATCATGGACAGCCGCGCCGGTGGGTGAGGTGATCAGGGTGATCTTCCGGGGGAACAGCGGGATCATTTTTTTCCGTCTCTGGTCAAAAAGGCCTTCTGCCGCCAGTCGTTTTTTCAGCTCTTCAAATTGCAGCTGTAGCAGGCCTGCCCCTTGAAAGTCAATGGTGTCAATGATGAGCTGATAGTCGCCACGGGGTTCATAAACCGAGATCCGGCCATGACAAATGACCTGCTGGCCGTCACCGATATCCTTGGCCAGGAAACGCTGCTGTCCTTTAAAAAGGACGGCACGAAGCTGGGCGCCTTCATCCTTGAGGGTAAAATAGCTGTGGCCGGAGTAGGGGCGGGAGAGGTTGGATATCTCGCCGCTGACCCTGACAAAGCGAAATTCGCCCTCAAGAAGATTCCTGATCGACCGGCTGATCTGAGAGACGGTGAGTATCGCTGGTACTGAAGGAGTTGCGGCAAAAGATTCCATGATGAAAATTCAGGTTTATAAATGGCCAGTTGCGAGGATTTTTGCATGACCATTAGAGTTTGGCAATGGACATGAGGCACACTATCGAGTAAAAAGGAAAATTCATATATTGCAAAATTGAACCTAAGATGTTTGCGATGAAAGGTAAAGTAAAAAGCAAAAGGAGGTTGACACATGGCAGGACAGAGCGCTTTTGATAAACAACAGGTTCAGCAGAGTTCTCATAGCGAAGGCAGTGGTCTGCTTGAACATTTAAATCTGCCCCCTGTTGTTATCAGGTTTATTAAAAAGAATAAAAAGAATCTGCAGATAGGAATCATTGCTGTGGTGGCAGTGGTAGTCGGTCTGATCCTCTACAGTTCTTATCGGTCAAACCGGATCCAGAAGGCATCGGCAGCCCTGGCTGTGGCCATGCAGGCAGCAGAACCGGAAAGGCATGAGGCCCTTATTGGTGTGGCAGCTGATTTTTTAGGAACCCCTTCGGCTCACTGGGCGAACGCCGAACTGGCCCATGAACAGATGAAGGCAGGTAAATTTAAAGAGGCCGGTGAGCAATATTGGGCAGTGAGAAAAAAAATTAGCGGTTCTGATCCTCTTTTTGCCTTACTGACCTTTGGTCTGGCCCAGGCCAATGAGGCCGCTGGGCTTTTTGAGGCGGCAATTATTGAGTATAAGGCCCTGCAGAAGATTAATGGTTATGAAAGAGAAGGGGTTGCCGGGGTGGCCAGAATATATGAATTTCAAGGTGAGGTGAAACAGGCCCTTGCTGTTTATGAAGAATATCAGGCAACCTTTACCGGCCAGAATCAGAATGATCCTGCCAAGGTAGAGGTTGATGAGAAGATCGCCAGGCTCAAGGCTATGCAGTGAAGATGATTCAGGAGCCGCGGGAGCTGACAGCTCTTGCCGGCAGTTGGCGGGGCCAGGGGCAGAAGATTGCCCTGGTGCCGACTATGGGCTCATTTCATGCAGGGCATCTGGCCTTGATGCATCAGGCCAGACAGTGCGCCGACCAGGTAGTGGTCAGCCTTTTTGTCAATCCCATTCAGTTTGGCTCTGGTGAGGATCTTGCCGCCTATCCGCGTGATCTGCAACGGGACATGGAGCTTGCCGCCGGTGAGGGAGTTGATGTCCTCTACGCCCCAACTACCTCCTCTATGTATCCTGCCGGTTTTCAGACCACTGTCCGGGTAGCGGAGCTTGGCAGGGGATTATGCGGGGCCAGTCGACCCGGTCATTTTGATGGTGTCTGTACGGTTGTTATGAAACTTTTTTCCCAGACCCAGGCGCATCTGGCTGTCTTTGGCGAAAAAGACTTTCAACAACTGGCAGTGATCAGGCGGATGGTCCGCGATCTTGATTTGGCCGTAGATATTGTCGCTCATCCTACTGTCCGGGAGGCAAGCGGGCTGGCCATGAGCTCACGTAACAGTTATTTGCAGGATGATGAGAGAGAACAGGCGCTCTGCCTTTACCGGGCCATTCTTTTTGCCAGGCAAAAGGTGAAGGGTGCGACTCAGCCTCTGTCTGCCGAGGTTTTGCGTCGTGAGATTGAGGGAAATATTGGCCAGGTCCCTGGCTGTGCAGTTGAATATGTGGAAATTGTTGATCCTGACAGCCTTGAGCGCTGTGAAACGGTACAGGTGAACAGCAGGTTGATCATGGCGGTTAAGATCCATGACAGGGTTCGTCTGATAGATAACGCCAGACTGTTTGAACTGTAAGCTGATTGAATAACATCATCATATTATTTAAATAGCGTGAACGGCATAAGGAGCCGGTCGCTCTTCCTCCATCCATGGAGCGAGCGACACTGGTCCATCCTTGGCCTGCTGCGTAACGAAATTGATAAAAATGTAATGGTTATTTCGTGAAGACTTTTAAAAATAGGAAGAATAGAGAATAAATGTTGAGACAGATGCTGAGGGCAAAGCTTCATCGGGCGACCGTTACTGAAGCCGATTTGAATTATGAGGGAAGTCTGACCATAGATAAAAACCTCATGGATGCCGTGGGTATTGTGCCCTTTGAACGGATCCATATCTATAATGCTAATAATGGTGAGCGTTTTGATACCTATGCCATTGTTGGGGCGCCAGGAACCGGGGTCATAGGGTTGAATGGTGCCGCGGCCCGGAAGGGGATGGTGGGTGACATCATTATTATCTGCACCTATGGTCACTCTACCGAGGAGGAACTGGAGGAGTATCATCCTGTTATCGTCCTTCTTGATGAGCATAACGCCATCAAGGAAACGCTCAGCAAGTAAAATTTTTTTTAGGGAGGTTCTGCCAATGCCAGGTTATGAGATTTTTGGTGAAGAAGAAAAGAAAGAGATTATGGCTGTCCTTGATACCGGTGTCCTCTTTCGCTATGAATTCGGAGCGCAACGCAAGGGTGTGTACAAGGTTCTGGAGTTTGAAAAGAAATTTGCCGCCTATTGTGGAACTTCTTACGGCCAGGCGGTGACCTCTGGAACCGTAGCCCTGAAAGTGGCCCTTGCCGCACTCGGTGTCGGCCCGGGCGATGAGGTCATTACCCAGGGGTTCACCTTTGTTGCCACCTGGGAAGCGATCCTTGATATTGGCGCTATTCCGGTATTCACTGAAGTTGATGCGACCCTGAATATGGATCCTGTCGATCTTGAAAAAAAGATTACCGAGAGAACCCGCTGTATTATCCCTGTTCATATGCTGGGCGCTCAAGCCCGTATCCAGGAGATTGTAGCCATTGCCAAGCGGCATGGCATCCCGGTACTTGAGGATACAGCCCAGGCCACAGGGGCCAGGATTAACGGCCGGCACCTTGGTACCTTTGGCGACTGCGGAACTTTTTCTTTCGATGCGGTAAAGACCATGACCACCGGCGAAGGCGGTATGATCATTACCGCCAATGAGGAGCTATGGCGAACCATGTCGGAATATCATGATCATGGTCATGATCATGTGGTTAATCCTGGTGCCCGTGGTGGCGAAGGAAGGCGTTTTATCGGTTTTAATTATCGGATGATGGAGATACAGGGTGCCATCGGTATTGCCCAACTCGCCAAGCTTGATTCCATGATAGAGGCCCAGAAGAAAACAAAGACTGCCTTGAAAGAGGCGGCCTCTGCTATTCCCGGGGTCAAGTTCCGGGAGCTGGTTGATGAGGCGGGGGATTCAGCGACCTTCTGCTGTTTTTTTCTGGAGAGCGGTGAACATTGCCAGCGGGTGAACAAGGTACTTGCGGAAAACAATGCCGGCGCCATCAATTTTGGTGACAACACCTGGCATTTTTATCCGCGATGGGAGCATCTGCTGGCCGGGTCAACCGTCACTAAAAGTGGCTGGCCGTTTCTGGAGCCTGGTGGGAGAAGGAGGATTATGTATGACCCTGAATTGCTGCCTGCTTCGGTAGAGCTGATCAGCAGGACCCTGGTCTATCCGATTCCTGTCAAGATGACAGAAGAGAGACTTGCCGAATTGACAGCAGCTCTGGGGCAAGCGGCAAAGGCATAAGGGACGCGGAAAATACTGATATACCATATTGCTTCCCTAAGATCTATCCATCTCCAGACAGCGAGCCGGGAGGTGGATGATTTTTTTAGGACAAGGGCACACTTATCGGTAAAATTTGTGACTGCCGTACTGGTTCAGATAGGTCAGCTGGACAGACCAATCAGGTTGTATGTCTTGCATATGGAAGTGGGTCGCGCCGGCGGTGAAATCCTTGTCGCTGAGAGCAATGTATGCAGATTGCAGGCATTGGAAAAAGGCAGGTATGTTTTTAGGGATGTAGGACTCTTTTACGGTCCAGCTGAACTGGTATGGTTGAGTTACCACCTCTTTGATAGAGAGGTTTCTTTGTATGGCCCGATTCAGGGTTACATGGGCCACGGCAATCTGTCCAATCTGTGGTTCGGAACGCGCCTCATGATAGATGTTCAGCGTTAACCACAAAAGTCCTTCCAATAGCGTCATTTTCTTCCTCCATTAATGTGTCTATCTTCAGAATAGAGTTTTATATCACAATTTGATACAATTTGCAAGTCTGGCGCCTTTGTGCCGGAGTTGGACATGGATATGCCTGTCTGGAATGGCAATAAATCAGAGCTGTTTTGATGGATATTGCAGCCCGTAAAAGCCTTAAATAGAACAGGGCGGATTATCAATGTGCTGATAATCCGCCCTGTTCTATTTAAGGCTTTTTTGTTCTCTGGTTGTCAGAGACGACTCTTGTTCTTTTGCTGTTGGTCGCTATGACAGGACTTGGCTAGTAAGGATTCCTGAGGTCTTTTCACCGGCCGTTCTCTTGAAAAGGCTTCAGAGAAAAAAAAGAAACAGTGGTTGCTCCTTATGCCGCTCCGGTCACTTAGATGACCATGTTATTTTTTACAGCGGCTTAATATAAAATTGAACTGTTGCCGTCATAGGCCATCTGGTAGATATCGATCACCTCGTTCAGGGTGGGCTTCCGTGGGTTGTTTTCAACAGGACGGGTCACGGTCAAGGCGATCCTGGCCATTTCGGGGATCTGATCGGCTGGAATGGCCAGATCTTCCAGGGTGGCCGGAATGCCCACATCGGCATTCAGCTCAAACAGGGCCTCCACACAGCGCTCAGCTGCTTCTCTGGTTGTCATGTCATCGGTATTTTTGCCAAGGACTGAGGCCAGGATGGCGAATTTTTCCAGGTTGCCAATGAGATTGTACTCCACAACATAGGGAAGCAGAACCGCGTTGGCAAGGCCGTGTGCTATGCCAAACATGCCGCCCATGGGATAGGCCATGGCATGGACCAGCCCCACACCGGCAGTTGCCAGAGCCTTGCCGCCTAAAAGACTGCTCATGAGCATGGCTGAACGAGCCTTCATGTTAGCGCCGTTGGCATAGGCCTGAGGGAGATTACGGCTGATAAGATCGATGGCCTCCAATGAATACATCTCGGAGATGATATGGGCCTGGGTGGAGGTGTAGGCCTCGAGTGCATGGGTCAGGGCATCGATACCGGTAGAGGCGGTTACATGGGGCGGCAGGCTGAGGGTCAGCGCTGGATCCAGGATAGCGGCCTCCGGATAGAGCGGGGCTCCATTCATACCCCCCTTAGAGCCGGTTTCCTCATTGATAAACACCGCGGTGAATGTTACCTCGGCGCCGGTTCCGGCCGAAGTGGGGATCATGATCTTGGGCACACCAGCTTTTTTGATCTTGTCAAGACCGAGATAGTCAGCAGCCTTACCGCCATTGGTCAGCAGGATGGCCACGGCCTTGGCTACATCCATGGCTGAACCGCCACCGGCCCCGATCACACAGTCACAGCCTTTGGTCTTTGCCAGTTCATATCCCTTGTCGGCGAGTTTCAGACCTGGTTCGGGATCGATCTTGTCATACAGGGTATAGGGAATGCCAGCTGTATCCAGGGGGGCGGTTATCTGGCCGACAATCCCGGCCTTGACCAGACCCGGGTCAACGACCAGAAAAACATTGCTGCCATTAAAATCCTGGACAGTCCTGCCCAGATTGCTGATGGCGCCAACGCCAAACTGGATGCGGGTTGGCTGGGTTACGGTGAAAGATTGTGAATGATCCATAGGAGTAAGTTAACAGGTAGAGGTTGCAGGTTGAATACTGATTATTTATCTTAGAGTTAAACAGAAAAAGACGAAATTGGAAATAAGAAAAAAAAGATAGTGTGCGCAATAAATGATGCAGGCTCTCTCTCTTCTCTGTTATTTTGAGCTTTGAACTTACCGCTCCCAACTTATAATTAACCAACGTGCGACTTACAGATGAGTGTCCTTAAAGAGATAATCCTGGCTAATCCCAGAGGGTTCTGTGCCGGTGTGGTGCGGGCCATTGCTACGGTACGACTGGCCCTCGAGCAGTATGGGCCGCCGATTTATGTGCTTCATGAAATTGTTCATAATAAACATGTCGTTCAGGAATTGGAGGAACTCGGTGTCGTTTTTATGGAGGAGCTTGCTGATATCCCCCGGGGGGCCGTCTGTATCTTCAGTGCCCATGGGGTCTCGGCGGCAGTTGAGCTACAGGCTCAGGGGCTTGGCCTGCTGACTATTGATGCCACCTGCCCCCTGGTGAACAGTGTTCACCGGATGGTGGAAAAATATCATGCCGAGGGGTGTGATGTTCTGATTATCGGTCATCACCGACATCCTGAGGTGGAGGGCGCAGCCGGCAGGGTTGTTGGCCGTGTGCATGTTATTGCCTCTGAGGATGAGGCAGTGACTGTACGGGTTGTTGACACTGAACGAGTCGCCTATGTCACTCAGACAACCCTTAGTCAAAACGATATCACCGGGATTATACAGAAGCTGGAACAGCGCTTTCCCGCCATCAGAGGTCCTCGTTCAAATGTCTGTTATGCCACCCAGAATCGTCAGAATGTAGTCAAGGAATTAGCGCAGAAGGCGGATATCCTCCTGGTGGTTGGCTCTAAAAGCAGTTCCAATTCCAACAGGTTGCGGGAGGTCGGGGGCAGGGCTGGGATGACGGGATATCTGATCGACGATGAGACTGATATTCGTCCAGAGTGGTTGCAGGGCCATGAACGCGTGGGAGTGACCGCCGGGGCCTCTGCCCCTGAACGTCTGGTGCGCGGGGTTGTCGATTGGTTGCAGGAGTATGGGGCAACAGTTATTACTGAGTTGCCGGGCAAAGAGGAACAGGTCTCCTTTCAACCTGCCGTGCTTGAACACGAATTACGAATTACGAACAAGACAAATACTGATTCGTAATGCAATGCCATGAACGTAATTCGTAATTTCTAATTCGTAATTCGTAATTCTCTGATCCGGGCCATGGCCTTCTCTACATTGGCCAGGGAATTAAAGGCAGAGAGACGGATATAGCCTTCGCCGCATTTGCCGAAACCGGCGCCGGGCGTGCAGACCACACCGGTTTTATTGAGCAGCATGTCAAAAAAATCCCAGGAGTCGCCTTTGGCATCTATCCAGATATAGGGTGCATTCTCCCCCCCCACAAAATCATAGCCCAGCGTCGTCATCTCCTGCCGGATCAGATCGGCATTCCGCATGTAATAGGCCACCAGCTCTCTGGTCTGGGTCTGCCCTTCTTCGCTGTAGACGGCCTCGGCGGCGCGCTGCACCGGATAGGAGACGCCGTTGAATTTGGTGGAGTGGCGGCGGTTCCACAGGGCATGAATGGAATGCCGGCTGCCTTTGGAATCAAAGGCCGTACATTCCTTGGGCACGACGGTGTACGCGCAACGGGTGCCGGTGAATCCCGCATTCTTGGAAAACGAACGGAACTCAATGGCTACCTCTTTTGCTCCTTCTATCTCATAGATGGAGTGGGGCAGGGATTCGTCGCGGATAAAGGCCTCATAGGCGGCATCAAAGAGGATCAGCGCTTTTTTCTCCTGGGCATACTGTACCCACCTGCTCAACTGTTCCCTGGTAATGGTTGATCCCGTGGGGTTATTGGGAAAACAGAGATAGATCAGATCCACATCGACCTCTGGCAGGGCCGGGACAAAATTATTGGCCTTGGTGGAGTCAAGATAGACCAGGCCCTGATATCTGCCATCTACAAAGTCGCCTGTGCGACCCGCCATGACATTGGTATCAAGATAGACCGGGTAGACCGGGTCGGGGATGGCCACGATGATATCCTGGGTAAAGAGCTCCTGGATATTGCCGGTATCGCATTTGGCCCCGTCACTGATAAAGATCTCATCGGCTGTAATGTCTGCGCCTCGGGTCTGAAAATCATTTTTGGCAATGGTCTCACGCAGAAAGTCATATCCCTGTTCCGGGCCATAGCCGCGGAAACTGGCATCGGCTCCCATCTCATCTACAGCCTTGTGGAAGGCCGTAATGCAGGCTGTCGGCAGGGCCCGGGTGACATCACCGATTCCCAGCCGGATGATATCTTTGTCAGGGTTGGCCTGTTGAAAGTTTGCCACTCGTTTGGCGATATTGGAAAACAGATAGGAGGCCTGGAGCTTGAGGTAATTTTCGTTAATCGTGATCATGGGGACATTTTCCCTTACATTTGTTATGGTAGGTGAAAAAAGGAGGACAGCATTTTCGAAATGTCCTCGATTGAAGCATTGAGCTATTATTAAATAATAATATATTATTTGCCAGGCGCCGCTTCAAATAACCAGCCGGAACAGATTGGTTGTTTCTTTGCAGCGGTATAAGAATCTGTAAATAAAAAGAACAGGAAATGCTTTGCTCTTTTTATAACGGCTTCTAAAATAGCTGTCAATCATCAAGATTCAGCCAAGGTTCGGATGCTTGATGATTGGCCCTATAAAAAATGAGGACACAATGACCCAGCAGACTCCGCCGACCCTTTATCGGCAGGATTACAGTGCACCTGACTATCTCACCGACAAGATCAGTATGACCTTTCAACTGAACCAGGACGACACTTTGGTCACGGCCAGGTCTCATTTCAGGCGCAATTCTGAGCAGACTGCGGGAAAGAGATCCCTGTTTCTCAATGGTCAGGAACTGGAGCTTGTGGCTATCACCCTTGATTCCAACCCGCTGACAGTCCTTGAGTATTCATTGACCGATTCCGGGATTATGATCCATGCAGTCCCGGACACCTTTGTCCTTGAGATCACGACCAGGATTTTTCCGGATAGCAATACCGAACTCGAAGGTCTGTACCGCTCCAGCGGCAACTACTGCACCCAGTGTGAGGCGGAGGGGTTTCGCAAGATTACCTATTACCAGGATCGGCCCGATGTAATGGCCCGGTTCACCACCCGGATCGAGGCGGACGTACGAAGCTGTCCGATCCTGCTTTCCAACGGTAATCTGCTTGAGAAGGGTAGCCTGCAGGCAGACAGACATTATGCGGTGTGGCAGGACCCTTTTCCCAAACCCTGCTATCTCTTTGCTCTGGTGGCCGGAGCTCTGGTCTGTCTTGAGGATAACTTTGTCACCAATTCGGGCAGGGCGGTTCTCCTGCAGATCTATGTTGAGGCCCGGAACCAGGGAAAATGCGGTCACGCCATGCACTCCCTGAAAAAGGCCATGCGCTGGGACGAGGAGGTCTTTGGTCTGGAGTATGATCTCGACCGCTATATGATCGTGGCCGTTGATGATTTCAATATGGGGGCCATGGAAAACAAGGGGCTCAATGTCTTTAATTCCAAGTATGTCCTCGCCAGTCCGGAAACGGCGACTGATCAGGATTATCTCGGTATTGAAGGAGTCATTGCCCATGAGTATTTCCATAACTGGACCGGTAACCGGGTCACCTGCCGTGACTGGTTTCAGCTCAGCCTGAAAGAGGGACTCACCGTCTTCAGGGATCAGCAGTTTTCGGCGGACATGAATTCGCGGTCCGTACAGCGCATTGATGATGTGCGGGCCTTACGCACCTTTCAGTTCAAAGAGGACAGCGGGCCCATGGCCCATCCGGTCCGCCCTGATTCCTATGTGGAGATCAATAATTTTTACACGGTGACTGTCTATAATAAAGGGGCGGAGGTGATCCGCATGATGCACACCCTGCTTGGTGCCAACAGTTTCCGCCAGGGAATGGACCTCTATTTCGCCAGACACGATGGCCAGGCCGTGACCTGTGATGATTTCGTGGCCGCCATGAGTGATGCTTCCGGTGTTGACCTGGAACAGTTCAAACGCTGGTACAGCCAGGCCGGAACCCCGGTTCTACGCGTCTCTGAATCCTGGGACGGCAATAAGGGAATGTATACCGTGACCGTTGAGCAGAGCTGCCCGCCAACACCAGGGCAGGAGGTGAAGCAACCCTTTCTTGTTCCCATGAATATCGGGCTGCTGGATAGTCCTGGCAAGGACATGGTCACACCGGAATCTCTACTGCAGTTGCGACAGGAGAAACAGTCCTTCAGTTTTTCAGATCTTGCCGAAAAGCCGGTGCTCTCGTTCCTGCGCGGGTTCTCGGCTCCGGTCAAGGTTGAGCTCTTTCAGGGACGTGAAGAGCTGGCCTTTCTCATGGCTCATGACAGCGACCTCTTTAACCGCTGGGATGCCGCCAATCGGCTCAGTGAATCCATTATCCTGGAATGTGTCAACACCTTGCAGCAGGGTGGTGTCCCAGTCCTTGACACCCTGTTTGTCGAGGCCCTGCGCCTGAATCTCCGGCAACGGGACGGTGACAAGGCGTTGCTGGCCCAGGCCCTGACCTTGCCTGCTGAAACTACCCTGGCGCTGCAGATGAAGGTGATCGATCCGGATAATCTGTATCTGGCCCGGCGGTTTGTCCGGAGTGAACTGGCCCGACAGCTCAGCCAGGACCTTCATCAGGTCTATGACGCGTGCAGGGAAACCAGCGGCCGCTCCTCATCCGTCCCTGGAGCGAGCGACACCGGGCCGTCCATGGCCTGCGGCTACGCCTTGACTCCAGAGGCCATGGGACGCAGGAGTCTGAAAAACATATGTCTTTCCTATCTACTGGCCATGGATCCTTTGCCTGCCGATTGTCTCGACCTGGCGGTGAAACAGTATGAACAAAAGGACAATATGACCGATGTGATGGCCGCCCTGAGCGCCCTTGCCAATTGTCCAGTGCAAGAGAGGCAGGAAGCCTTGAATGACTTTTATCGGCAATGGCAGGGGGATCCCCTGGTAGTTGATAAATGGCTGACTCTGCAGGCCACTTCGAGCCTGGAGAATACCCTGGAGACTGTGAAATATCTGCTGACCCATCCGGCCTTTTCCCTCAATAATCCCAATAAGGTGCGGTCCTTGATCGGTGCTTTCGGTATGGGAAATCATGTGCGTTTTCATGCTTCGTCCGGTGCCGGTTATGCCTTTCTGGCCGAGCAGATTATCGGGCTTGATCCCATCAATCCCCAGATTGCCTCCAGGTTGATGACTCCTTTTACCGGCTGGAAGCGCTATGATACAAACAGACAGCAGTTGATGCGGCAACAGCTGGAGAGGATTGGTGGCAGGCCAGGGCTGTCGGCTGGAGTCTATGAGCTGGTGGAGAAGAGCCTGTTGTAACCCCGGATTATTGGAAAGAGGGTGAATATGTTGCATTTTCAAGAGGATAACAAGACAAATGCGAAATAACCTTTTCTGGATTGAATTCGGGATGATCATCGGGGGCATAATCGGACTGGCCATCTCTCTTGCTCAGATCAGAGCGATTATGCAGCTGCTGCCTGAAGGAAAGGTACGATCCCGGTGGAAAACTCTATCTCTTTTTATCTTCATGTTTATTGCCGGCTATATACTTTATGGCTTTCTTCATTCCACAGTCCGTAAAAACTCCATTTCTGACCTTGTTGCCCCCGGGATACTTTTTGGCGGAGCTGTTTTTGTCTATATGGTTTGCTCTCTCTTTGTGAAAACGGCCCGTGATTTACAACGAATTTATGTTCTTGAAGATGAAAATATCACAGATCCGTTAATGGGGATCTATAATCGTCGTTATCTCGATCATAGGCTGGAAGAAGAGATCAGCGGGCCAGGAGATATGACGTCCCGTTTTCTGTCTTCCTCCTTGATATCGATCATTTCAAGGAGGTCAATGATACCCACGGTCACCAGATTGGTGATAAGATCTTGAAAAAACGTGGGACTGTGATTGTCGGCTCACAGCGTGAACTTGATGTTGTGGTTCGCTATGGTGGAGAGGAAATCCTGGTGATCCTGCCCAATACCAGAATAGTAGATGCAGTTGAACTGGCCAAGCGTTTGCGGCAGAATATTCAAGAGAAGATAATGGTGGGGCCGGATCCGGAAAAAGAGCGGCCGCAGGGCATGGACGCCCAAGTGCCGCTCGCTCCATGGATGGAAAAAGAGCGTCCCGCCATCTCTGTTACTGTTAGTATAGGGGTTGCCGGGTATTTGTTTTCTGGGGATGTGGATACTGCCAACAAGCTGGTGGCGCGTGCCGATCAGGCCCTGTATCAAGCCAAGGAGCAGGGTCGTAACCGGGTGGTTGCCAGTAATGGATGCTGATATGAATTATCTGTAATGACGGTTAGTTAATGAGCTTCGTTGTCGTCATTCTTGAGGGCCTCTTGATCTTGTCAGCGGGTCTCGATATTGTTCCTGCGCATGACCTCTTTTACCTCACTGACCGGGACTTCGCGGCGGTGAAATATGCCGGCGGCGAGCGCCGCCTCCACATCGGTTTCCTTAAAGACATCAACAAAATGCTGGGCCGACCCGGCCCCTGATGAGGCGATCACCGGAATGGAGACCGCGCCTCGCACCTGCCTGATCAGTTCATGATCAAAACCGCTGTTGGTTCCATCACGGTCAATACAGTTGAGCAGGATTTCACCTGCCCCCAGCAGTTCACAGGTCTGGGCCAGTTGCAGGGCATCGATATCGCGTCCTTCCCGGCCGCCCTTGACGGTACACTGATACCAGCAATAGTTCTCGCCATGCGGTCCCGGGGTTGCGGTCTGAATGGTATTATGGGTGGTCTCTTCCGGACCATGGATATAGACCCGCCGGGGATCAACGGAGATCACCACGGCCTGGGCGCCATAGACCATGGAGATCTGTTCAATGGCGCTCTTGCCGCTCTTCTTGCCTGTCTGCAGATAATCTTCCACCGCATAGACCGCGTCACTGCCGATGGAGATCTTGTCCGCCCCGGAGCGAAAATATTCGGCTGCCACATCGAGCGCGGAATAGTGTCTGCCCTCTGAATCGGTAAACTCCCGGATGCCGCCGCCGATGGTCAGCGGCACAAAGACGTTCTCCGAGGTGCGCTGCAGGACCTCGAGCATGGGTTGATCCTGCATGGGGAAGTCCCGGAAACCAGTGATGTTGAGAAAGGTGATCTCATCCGCGCCCTCTTCGTAATAGCGGCGGGCGAGTTCAACCGGTTTCCCCAGATTGCGCACCTCGCCATCGGTGCGCACATCGTACTGATCACCCTTGGTCACCACCAGATCGCCCTGATCGTTGGTGCGCACGTCCAGGCAGGCAATAATCCGTTTGGCAATATGTGTTTTTTTATCCTGGGTCGGTAGCGCCTGGCGCACGGTAATGGTTTCACGACCCTGGGAATCGAGATAATTCTTGAGGATACCCAGTCCGGCCTCGCCGCTTTTCTCGGGATGGAATTGAAAGGCGGTGACGTTGCCTTTTTCCACGCCGCTGACAAAGGATTCGCCGTAATCGGTGGTGGCCAGCAGCCAGTCCGGCCCCACGTCAGCTATTGACGCCCGGTAGGAGTGGACAAAATAGAGTTTTTCATCATGATAGTCTTTGAGGATGGGAGATTCTTTATGGAGAACAATCCCGTTCCAGCCGATCTGGGGCACAGAGAGACTGCGGGTTGTGAATCGTTTGACCTGACCGGGCAGGATGGAGAGACCAGCCACGCCTGGAGATTCTTCGCTGCCTGCAAACAGGGTCTGCAGGGCTACACAGATACCAAGAAAGGGCTTGTTGAGGCGGATCCGTTCAATCAGGGGCTCCACCATCCCATCACTGTGCAGACGCTGCATCACCGAACCGAAGCTGCCGACACCTGGAAAGATCAGCTTTTCGGC
This sequence comes from Desulfoarculaceae bacterium, assembly GCA_019429465.1. Taxonomy (GTDB): domain Bacteria; phylum Desulfobacterota; class Desulfobulbia; order Desulfobulbales; family Desulfocapsaceae; genus UBA2270. Next base: position 5,870 of record JAHYIV010000023.1, on the reverse strand, counting down.
GGAGAGGATATCCTCTGGGCCTTGCACATCGCGTACAGTATGGCCCAAGCGGGTAATGGCATTTCTGACGCTGCGGACATTGCCGGCGCCGTAGTCAAGAAGTGTTATCATTGTGAATTACGAATTAGGAATTACGAATTATGAATTACGGCACTACATTATTGATGAATGTCGGATTTATCGTTCCTGATTCATTTTTTGGTATAATATTTTCCATGGGCACAGCCCCGGCACAGCAGCTTGCCATCCTGTTCGACATCGCGGCAATCCTGGACCCAGTCCCCGCAGGACTGGCACTGGATTCGTTTCAGGGGGCGTCCCGGCATGTCCTCCTCGGGGATGGCAACTGTTACCTCGTCCACGGTGAAGAGCTCCTCCTGGGGCATGATCCGGTAGGCGTCCAGTTGCCGCGCGTATTTGTTGTCGATTTCCGGGCAATATTTTTTCGAGAGTTCCCGGGACTCTTCACGAGCCACAATCCGCACCGCGCGGCCCGTGTCAAGGTTGACAAAGGTGGCGGCCATGATCCCGTAATCAACCCAGCGCATGGATCTCTTTCCCAGGCTGCATCCGGTGACGGACTGGATGGCGTCGGTGGCGCAGCGATCGATCTCGACCAGGACGTAGAGCTTCTTCCGATCCAGTCCCTTGGGGTCTTGAATGCCGATTGCCTCCAGGCCGATCATGGACATACGCACCCCGATCACCTGACCGGCGCAGATATGACCATGAATCTTGGTTGATATCTCAAGTAATGTCTCAAATGATTCCATGTTCGTCTCTCCCTGGCATGCAAGAAAATGAGTATATTATCGGTAAAACAGGCTGAAGAAAACATGTACCTTACTTCTGTGCAGCTCAGGTGTCAATATCGGGACGGTGGTTGCTGTCTTGTCTGTAATCTTTTCAGAACTCCATCCCTCTCTGCGCCTTGACCCCATTGTGGAAGGGATGCTTGATCTCCCGCATCTCGGTGACCAGATCAGCGAGTTCAATCAGGGCTTCGGATGCATAGCGACCGGTGATGGCTATATGCATGGCAGCCGGCTTGTCCCGGAGAACGGCCAGGATTTCCTCTTCGTCAATGATCTGGTAATGGGGCAGATAGGTGAGCTCATCGAGAATAACGAGCTCATGCCTGTTTTCCCGGATGGTCTGGGCGGCGAATTCCCAGGCCTCCCTGGCTGCGGCCTTGTCTTTTTCCAGATCATCGGACTTCCAGGTAAACCCCCGGCCCATCACATGGAAGTCAAGCAGGGGCTTGAATATTTTGGCAGCCTCAAGCTCGCCGTACTGCCAGCTTCCCTTGATGAACTGGATGATACAGACCCGATGTTCGTGTCCCAGTGCCCGGAAGGCCAGCCCCAGCGCTGCCGTGGTCTTGCCTTTGCCGTTGCCGGTGAAGACGACAATCAGGCCCTTGGTGGATTCCTTACCCTTTGGCTTCGCGACTGCCATGGCTGAACTCCTTGTCATAGAGTTTGGATACGGCCGCAAGCGGCAGATCAGCAAAGACCCGTCCCACGCAGATGATCGCAGTCTTGCAGATGCCGGCCTCGCGGATTTTGGCGGCGATATCGGCAAGCGTGCCCCTGACGATCCGCTCGTTGTCCCAGGTCGCCTTTTCCACCACGGCCACCGGGGTATCTTGGGGATAGCCGCCAGCCAGCAATTCCAGGACCACGGTCTCAATCATCGATACGGAAAGAAAAATGAGCATGGTGGTCTGATGCGCGGCCAGAAGTCGTAATTTTTCAAGATCGGGTACCGGCGTCCTGCCCTCCTGACGGGTAATAATGACCGTCTGGGCGATCTCCGGCAGGGTCAGTTCCGCCTTCAAGACGGCAGCAGCGCCAAAGGCGGAACTGACGCCCGGCACCACAAGAGAGGGGATGCCGAGGGCGTCCAGTCTCTGCATCTGCTCTTTAATGGCTCCAAAGATCGAGGGGTCACCGGTGTGCAGGCGAACCACGGATTGGCCATTGTGCCAGGCGGTGGCCATGGTCTCAATGATCTCATCCAGATTCATCCCGGCGGAATCATGGATTTCGGCCCTGCATCCGGCCAGGATTGCCGGATTGACCAGGCTGCCGGCATAGACGATGCAATCGGCGGCATCCAGCAGTCGTCTGCCCTTGACGGTTATCAGTTCCACATCCCCCGGTCCTGCTCCGACAAAGGCAACCGGTTGCCGATAAGACTCATTCATCTGATTTCTCCTGTCCATTCTTTTGTCGCTCTTTCGCAGTCCATGGCTCGAGGGGCACTGAAGCGTCGATGATCTTCGCCTTCTGGCCGATAATAATGGTAATAGGGTACATGGTCTGACTGTCCTTTTCTGGTCTCTCTTGATCCGTCCATGGCCCCTGCGACACAGGGCCGTCCATGGCCTGCGGATAGCAGCGCCGGACGACTTGGATCTCGCTGAGGCTTACTTTTAGGCCATTTTCATGGAGGAATCTTGGCGCATCCTGCGCCGTTTTTTCAAGAACCGCATTGACCACAATCCTGCCCCCAGGGGACAGTCTCGCTGCCGCCTGTTCAATAATGGCTTGGAGCTGGCCACCGTTGCCGCCGATAAAGACCCGATCCGGAGCAGGCAGTCCTGCCAGAGCTTCCGGTGCGCTGCCATGAACTATCTGGAGATTCCAGGCCAGGAACTGTTTGCGGTTTTTTTGAATATTCTCCACCTGTTCATCTTGCCGTTCCACGGCAAAGACCTGAAGCCCCGGGAAAAGACGTGCTGCTTCCAGGCCGATAGATCCTGATCCAGCGCCCAGGTCCCAGAGCACCCCCTGACGCGGCAGCCGAAGACCATGCAGGCTTGCGGCCCGCACCTCATTTTTGGTGATCAGACCGCGACTGTGAATAATTTCATCTTCTGAGAGGCCAAAACAGGGTTCTGCCAGTGATCGCTGCGTCTTTATCAGGATCATTACCGTGAGAGGGCCAAAGGTCTGTTCCGCTATCTCGGCGAGGGTGCCGGAGAGCAATTGTTCATCTTCCATTCCCAGGTTTTCTGCCACATGGACCATGGAGAGGGAATTGATCTCCTGGCCGCATTCTGTCAGTAAGGATTGGGCAATCAGGTCAGGACTGTTCCTCTGATCGGTAAAGAGGAAGACCTTGTCATGGGTCAGGAGGGAGGACGCAAGATTGTTTATCTCACGGCCATGCAGAGAGAGGAATCTGGCATCATCCCAGGGGATCTTGAACCTGGAAAAAGCTATTTGCATGGACGACAGTGCAGGATAGATCAAGATGCGGTCAGGATCAAAAAAATGGAGCAGGGTGCGGCCAATCCCGAAAAAGAGAGGGTCACCTGTGGCCAGAACCACTACGTCGCCGCGCTTCAATTGTAGGGCTGCCTGAGCGAGTGCCACCTGTACCGGGGTAATGGGAATAATGGATAGTGCTGGCAGAGCATCCAGAATTGAGTCAATTCTGGCTCGGTGTCGTCTGGAGAGAACCACAGCCACGGCATTCCTTATAAGGGAAATGGTTTTATCAGAAAACGGATCGGAGCTTTCCACACCGACAAGATGGACCATGGTCTGTTTCATCCTGGCAGGTTCCTTTGCCCTGATTCGACAATCTGTCGGGATCTGGTCGCTTCTGTACCGTCAATGGCTTTCGCGACACTGGGCCGTCCCTGGCCTGCGGTCGCTTCTGTGCCGTCTATGACACATGCGACACTGGGTCGTCCTTGGCCTGCGGTCACGAGATAGACTGTGACCGGCAGACCGGACACCTCCTGACAATAATCGCGGGCAGCGCCGCAGACCTTTCTGATACAGGTATGGGCCTCCATGGTGATCAGCCGTTCATAGATCTCACGGGCGGTATTTGATCCGGTCAGTCCGTTCAGAACACTCGGCGCAGCCCCTAAAGTTGCCAGGAAAGAGATGGCCTGATCGACTTCGAGGGCGCCATGACGGACATGGGTCTGGGGAATTCGCATGGCTGCCTTCAAGACCTTGGCCCACATGGCCGCCAGATGGATGGCGGCAAAGCCATGTTTACCGGCATCATCCAGTGAAAAATGGAGGTAATCTCCCATCATCACACAGGCCTCTTCGGGAAGCAGGAGTCGTTTCTGCACCGCAACCTCTGAAGTCCTGCCGGTGGAGAGAACGATTGACGTCACTCCGGCGGCCCGAGCGACATCCATTGAGGTGCTGATGGTGGCAGTCCAAGCCTCAGCCGAGACGGGCCTGACGATTCCGGTTGTTCCCAGAATAGAAAGTCCGCCAATGATCCCCAGACGATGGTTCAGGGTTTTGGTTGCCAATTCCTCCCCGTCAGGGATTGAAATAGTGACCACCAGGGATGGTCTAATACCTCGGGAGCCACTGACGGAGGGCATGAATGCCTCCGTGCCGCTCAAACCAGGTGTGGAGGAAGAGCGACGGGCGGGAGCGTTTACAACCAAGGGCCGGTCAACACTGTTGGCAGGCAGGGAAAGGGCCTCAGCCACTGCCTCCCTGATCATTTTTCTCGGGACCGGATTAATTGCCGGTTCGCCAACCGGAATAGCCAGTCCTGGTTTGGTCACGGTGCCAACACCCTTGCCACCGACAATAGTGATCTGCCCACCTTGACTTTCATCGTGGTGAGCACAGGCAAGGGATGGCCCAGTGTCGACCGCTCCAGGGATGGATAAAGGGCGACCAAATCTGACTTCCGCCTCGATTCTTGCCCTGTTGGTCACATCCGGGTCATCGCCAGCATCTTTGATCACGGCGGCAAAGGCTGTCGTGTGGGCTGGGTCAGACCATCGGCAGGCGCAGAGCTTAAAAGAGACCCGTGTTCCATCTGGAAAGGGGATGGTCACCTGATCCTGACTCAATCCACTGGTCAGCATAAGAGTGGCAGCCTTGGCCGCGGCAGCTGCACAGGCCCCGGTAGTGTATCCTGAACGTAATTTTTTCATCTAACCCCGATGAACGGGATAAGTGCCTTTCGCAGATTATTTTCTTGAAAAAAAAACAAGAAAATAATCTGTAAGGCACTAAAAAAGCTCTGATAAAAAAAGCCGTACAGTAAATTACTGTACGGCTTTCAACTCTAACTTATCTCGTCAAACGGTCAAATCGTCATTATGGAAAACGTCAACCCTTGATATTGGATAGGTTCATGAGCAACGGTTATTAATAAATAATGATAATGAGCTACATGTATTGATATAAAAAAAATTAATTTATAGCCTCGGAAAGTTTGGAACCAGCTTTGAATTTGGCAACATTTTTGGCTGGAATCTTAATGGTTTTTCCAGATTGAGGATTCCTGCCGGTACGTGCTTCACGTTTGGAAACGGAAAAAGTTCCGAAACCTACAAGTGTCACTTTGTCATCTTGCTTCAAAGCCTCGGCAATAGCGGCAAGAGTGCCATTCAACGCTTTCTCTGCTGATGCCTTACTTATGTCGGCCGCGCTGGCAATACTTTCAACCAATTCCTTCTTGTTCATGAAACCCTCCTGGAATAATCTTTTTTAATATTACAGGGGCAGATACTATCATTCCCCCTTCTCCCCATGCTTGATAATGGTTTAATAGAAGCAAATTGAATTGTCAAAAGAAAAAAGACCATTTTTAGTAATCTTTTTTTACTATTAACCTTCTACACTCCGTTACAATCAAGCGGTAACGCTTTCATACGAAAAAGAGCATAATTGAATCGAGAGTACGAATCAAGAAAAAATAGATCTTTCTTCAGAAAAAATTAAATAGGGTATGCACTTTACTCAAGTGCCCCCTACATCTTGTGGCTGCTCGTCGAGAAAGTCGACGACTGCGCCCTTTAGTGTAGGCAGAGGAGCGGGATCAACCTGCATGGCGTGTTGCATGAGCCTATAGAACAATAAGCCGCG
>JAHYIV010000022.1 GCA_019429465.1 Desulfoarculaceae bacterium | reverse complement strand
AATATGGGCTGAATGGTTATCAAGGACGACGCGTATCGTACACTCGGGAGGATAGCGGTCGTCAAGTTCCTTGAGCAGTTCTATGAATTCACAACTCCTGTGTCGATCATGCACTTGAGCAATTATTTTGCCATCGTGTAGGTCGAGAGCAGCAAGAATAGAGACTGTGCCAAGCCTTTTGTATTCGTAGTCACGGCCCACACTTTTGTGCTTTGCTGGTTTGGGTGGTAAATCAGGTGCAATATTTTGGATGGCTTGCACTCCGGGCTTTTCGTCAACAGAAACAGTAATGATCGAACGATGGTCATTGCCTTGCTTGTTGTCGTTGGTCAGATTAATATCTCGATAGACCATGAGGACCTCCTGCATTTTTTGCTCAAAATCAGGGTCGCGACGTTCAAGGTAATATTCAATTTTGTGCGGCTTTATTTCATCAGCGGCAAGAATTCGCCAGATCGTTGCTTTGGCAGCTTTGGATAAACATTGATGACCTGCTTCTGGAGCATGTTTGCGCGCGAATTTTGCAAGCTCCTGGAGAGTCCATAATTCGGCAGCCAATCCATGATCTTTTGGTTTTGTGCATGCAAGATTGACAACCCAAGCCTTGGATTCAACGGTGATGGTGGGATCAAATGGCCGATGATAATGGTCCTTTAACCCTGCATCAGGCCCGGCGGCTAAAGCTTTATCGATGCACTTGTAAATACTTGGCCTACTCACTTGGACCTGTTCTTGAATTTGACTTATCGGAAGGCCGTCGGCGTAGTGTACTATTATCTTGGCCCTCTGGACTTCCCGTAATGGAGCGGTACGAGATTTACTTATTTGCTCAAACTTGTTTCGTTGGTCGGTTGTCAATGTCAAAGGTGCACGTTGTGTTTTTCTGGCCATGTCTGTCCTCCTTTTTTTTTTTGAAGGATAGCCTGAAAATCATTTTCTGTAAATATTTTAATGAAACGTTATGCTAGAAAAAGAAGATAAGCGAGTTGAACAACTGTCATTATTTAAATAGGCGATCACCGAATGGTGGTCAGTGATTTTTTTCAACATACCGCTTTGAGCGGTTCATAAATTAAAGCCACCGGTTTTACCGGTGGATAGTTACTAGAAGCATGCCAATCAGCCCATTTCCCGCCGGATTCCTTCTTTATTTTTTTTATGGACTTGCCTTCATTTTCCTGGGGCTTGCTATTGCGGTCAAGGATATGTCGGAGAGCAAGTTGCGCCTGGCCGACAGTCTGCCTTATTTGGCCATTTTCGGCTTCAGCCATGGTCTTCATGAATGGCTCGAATGTTATCTGCGGTTGGGCTATAGTGATTCCTTAGTGCTGTTGCCGATCCATTATCTTAAGCTGCTGACTTTAGTCGTGTCTTTCCTGTTCCTTAATTATTTCGCTATTTCCCTGCTTCGCTCCCAGCCCGAGGTTCATTGGCAATGGCTCCGGATTCTCATCCCTCTCTTCCTTATTATGTTAGGGGGATATCTGTGGCTGTCCTGGGAAAATATGGATCCAAAAAGTTTAAGACAGGCGGATATCTTTGCCAGGCTGACTATCGGTAATCTAGGTGGCATCCTGGCGGCCTTTGCCTTGATCAGGCATGGGCGGGTGGTCGCCATATTAAGCCGGTCAGTAGCGCTGAATTTACGGTGGGCAGGGCTTAGCTTTGCCCTGTATGCCTTCTTGGCCGGAGTCATACCATCCCATACTCTCTTACCGGTCTTGAATATACCGATAGAAATTTTCCGGAGTCTCACAGCCGCCCTGATTACTTATTTTCTAGTCAAGGCTATGAACGTCTTTAATGTTGAAACCAGAAAGACTATTGAGCAGCAAGTCCTGCATCTTGCTCAGGCAGAAAAACTGGCGGCAATTGGCAAATTGGCCGCCGGCATCGCCCATGAAATCAATAACCCCTTGACTAACATATCCCTGAATGTCGAATTGCTCAAAAAAGAACTATCCGCCCGGTCAACTACAGAAGAACGCCTGGAAAAATGGTTTGCTGCTATCGATCGCAATATAGGCCGAGCCTCGCATATTGCTCGCGAACTGCTGCATTTTTCACGCCATAAGGAAGATACTCTGGTTCTGCTCGATCTTAATGCCGTCATTGCCGGGAGCCTGACCTTACTGGATAGTCGACGGCAAAATTATCTTATTGAAACCAGGCTGATGGAGCTACCGCCCATCATGGCAGTAGCGGTGAAAGTCGAAGAGGTCCTCCTCAATGTCTTATTAAACGCCATGGATGCTTCTCCGGCCCATGGACTCATTACGATTACGACTAAATGTCGGGATAATGAAGTACTGATCGAAGTTGCCGATCACGGCACGGGAATTTCTCAGGAACATCTCAAGCAGGCGATGGAACCCTTTTATACAACCAAGGAAGTGGGGCAAGGTACCGGCCTGGGACTTTCTATTTGTTACAGCATTATGCAATTATTTCAGGGAAGAATCGAGTTGAGCAGCACGGTTGGAGTCGGCACTACCGTGCAGTTGATTTTCCCCATGCCGCAACGAGAGTAAGTTATGACTGAAATAATGGTGGTGGATGATGATCAGGATCTGCGCGAAATCGTCGCTGAGGTTTTGCGTGAGGCCGGTTTTACAGTGGCTGAGGCCAGTCGTGGTGAAGAGGCCCTGGAACATCTTGACCACCAGAACTTCGACCTGATTCTGCTCGATTTGATCATGCCCGGCCTGAGTGGGCTGGAGCTCATGGGCCGGATCCGGGAAAAATCGCCCCGTATGCCGGTTATCATGATCACCGCCTTTGCCAGCGTTGACAATGCAGTGGCCGTCATGCAGCTGGGGGCCTCGGACTATATAACCAAGCCCTTTCGTATTGATGAGCTGCTGGCCTCGGTAGGTCGAGCCCTGGAAGAGGCTCGTTTTAATAGTTGCATGACCTCCCTTGATCTGGATACTGTGCTGAGTTGCTTGTCCAATCCCCTGCGGCGCCAGATTCTAGCTCTTGTTGAACAGGAAGGCGGCTTGCGGTTCATGGACCTCTGCCGTAAACTGGAATTAACCGATCATACCAAGATGAATTTTCATCTGAAAATCCTTAAAGAAGCTGCTTTTCTCGATCAGGACGACAACAAGATATACCTCTTGACCTATCTGGGTACGCAAGTACTCGGCTGCATGCGGATTTTAATGAAAAAACTGGACTGCTCAACAAGCAGCTGAGCCGGTCCTCTTCCCTGTTCACTAAAGTGGACCCCAGTTTTAAGACAGCAGTGTAATTCTACTTTGTCAGGTTACCTGAAACAGCAACCGCTCAACAACCCCTAACCTCTCTTTATCAAGGAGGGGAAAAAGTTTCTCCCTGATTCAGGGGGGGGTGAGGGGAGTAAAGAGGTGCCGGATACGACGGTGAAACGATGTGATAAAGTAAAGGTAGATAAAGTAACGGTTTTTGAGGGTCAAGTTGTACGGGTTGTCGTCGATGTCCTTTTTCCCCAGATCGGGAAAAGTAAATTCTTATCACCCACAGAGCACGCCATGTCTAACAAAGATAAAATAGAGGCCTCGGAAACCAGGATCACCAAGGCGGTGTTCCCCAACACCACCAACCATTACGCCACCCTCTTTGGCGGCACGGCCCTGCAGTGGATGGATGAGGCCGCGTTCATCACCGCCACCCGTTTCTGCCGGCAGAAGATGGTAACGGTCTGCTCGGACCGCATTGATTTCAAACACCCGATTCCGGCCGGCACCTTTGTCGAGCTGGTGGGCCGGGTGGTGAAGGTTGGCAATACCAGTCTGCAGGTGCGGGTCACCGTTTATCTTGAGCAGATGTACGATGAATACCGGGAGAAGGCGATTGAGGGACTCTTCACCTTTGTGGCCATTGATGACAATATGCAGCCTGTTCCTGTGCGGAGGTAGAGCATGCTTTTTTCCCGTTTCAGCCAACTGGCCTTCCTCGCCCTGTGTCTTTTCTGGATTATCCCGCCGACACCTTCCCTGGCTGCCGAAGAAGCAGCAGTGCCGTGGACTATCAATGTATATTTTGAAAATGACCTTTTTTCGGGCACGGACCGCAACTACACCAACGGTGTCAAGATCTCCCTTATCTCTCCTGACCTCCTCAGCTTTGTCGAGAGCGGCAAACTGCCTGACTGGAGCATTGAATATGTCTACCGGCTGCCCTTTATCAATGATCCGGATCCGGCCTTGAGGCGCAAGGTGGAGTTCTCCCTGGGGCAGAACATGTACACCCCTGCCGACATCTCCCGCAGTGATCTGATTGCTGACGACCGTCCCTATGCCGGCTGGACCTATTTCGCCGCCGCATTTCACACCAAGAGCAGCAAGCGCATGGATACCATTGAGCTGCAGCTTGGTCTGGTGGGGCCGCAGTCCTATGCCGAGGAAACGCAGAATGGGGTGCACGAACTCCGCGACCTGGACCGGGCAAACGGCTGGGAGCATCAGCTGAAAAACGAGCCCGGCCTGGCCGCGATTTACGAACGCAAGTGGCGCCTGGCCCCCTTCATCAGCAGGGGCACCTTTGCCATCGATGCCATCACCCATCTGGGAGGTGCTCTGGGCAATGTCGCCACCTATGCCAATACCGGCTTTGAGACGCGCTTGGGCTGGAACCTGCCGAACGATTTCGGGGTAAGCCTGATCCGGCCGGCCGGTAATACCGGTTTTTCCGTACGGCAGCAGCCGGGCGGCTACTTTTTTGTCGCGACCAACGGTCGGGCCGTGCTGCAGGATATCTTTCTGGACGGCAATACCTTTACCGACAGCCACAGTCTCAGCAAGAAACCCTTGGTCGTCGATCTGGCCGGCGGGGCGAGTCTCTATATTAAACAGTGCAAGCTGACCTGGACCCAGGTGCTCCGCACCAAGGAATTCGACGGTCAAGCCGCTAACCACAGCTTCGGCTCTCTCTCACTCACTTTCTTGTTTTAGTGTCACCCCTGTCGGGACCTATTCATTCGTCCCAGACTCCGGCAGGAAAGGTTGATTCTGCCGGCCAATGTTTACTTGATGGCGTCGTAAAAAGTCGCCAACTGCTTCGTTGCTGCAAATTATCTCGTCACTGCGGCGTACTCAAGTACGCCTCATTCCTCGAAATTTGCGCGCCTCGCATTTGACGCTTTTTACTTAGCCATCCCAGAAATTGAGTTTTTACGAAACCATCTTACTTGGGTGCAGGTGCAGAACCAAGGGCAGCGGCACGTCCGGCCAGCCAGCCGGTTGAAAAGGCTGCCTGCAGGTTGTAGCCGCCGGTATCGCCCTGAATATCGAGAACCTCACCCGCCAGATAGAGTCCCCGGGCCTTGAGGGATTCCATGCTTCGCGGATCCACCTCCTGCAGATCCACCCCGCCCGCGGTAATAATGGCCTCGGTAAAGGGGCGATGACCGCTGACCTCCAGGCGGAAATCCTTGAGCCAGGCCTTGAGCCGTTTGCGTTCCTGGGCGGTGACCTGGCCGCCCAGGCGGTCTTCTGGGATCTCCGTGAGTCTGAGACAGACCGGGATCATCTCGCGGGGAAGCAGGCCGCGCAGGACGCTGTGCATCTGCTCCTTGCCGCGGGCCTCGAGGTCGCGGAGCAGGCGGGCGTCCAGCTTCTGCTCATCGAGTGCCGGTTTCAGGTCGATGGAGAGGGCCATCTTGTCTCCTCTCCGCAGGCCGTCCACCACCTCGCCACTCAGGGTCAGGATTACCGGGCCGGTGACCCCGAATTTGGTGAAGCTCATCTCGCCAAAGGCCTGCCTCCCTCGTTTGCCATTGACAATCAGCCGGACATTGATGTTGCGCAGATCAAGACCGTCCATCTTTGCGGTCAGGTTGCCGCCAATCTCCAGGGGGACCAGTGCGGGCCGGATGGGGACGATGGTGTGGCCGACCGATTCGGCCAGGCGATAGCCGTCCCCGGTAGAGCCGGTTGCCCCGTAGGAGGCGCCGCCGGTGGCCAGGATGACACCATCACAGCCCAGCGTCTCATCATTGCACAGCACGCCGCTGACGGCTCCATTGGTGGTCAGCAGGAGCTCAACCCTGGCCTCGGTCTTGATCTGGACGCCGCATTTCCCCAGCCACTGCTGCAGGACCTTGACCACGTCCGGGGCCTTGCCGCTGGCCGGGAAGACCCTTCCTCCTCGCTCACTGACCAGTGTTAGTCCCTGCTGCTCAAGAAAGGCCATCAGCTCCGGGGCAAAAAAGCGGGAGAAGGCCTGACGCAGGAAGCGGCCATTGCGGCCAAAGTGGTCGATGAACTCTTTCATCTCGGCGCTGTTGGTGATGTTGCAGCGGCCCTTGCCGGTGATGCAGATCTTGCGGCCTGGACGTTTCATCTTCTCGAGGAGAAGGACCTCGGCGCCGCCTGCGGCGGCCTGTCCGGCTGCCATCATCCCTGCTGCGCCGCCACCAATGACGATCACTTTTCGTTTATTCATTTTTTTCCTGTTTATTGTTCTCTCCAGGCTCCCTCGATACAAAAAAGGGCGCATGGTTGGAGGTGAAGATGGGGGGATCCCGCTGGAGGATGGGACTAATGGCCGGATGGCGCTTGAACTCTTTATCGAGAAAGGTACGGATTTCCTTGCGGCCCCAGCCCTGCGGATGGACAAAGTCGCTGTATAGACCCAAGTCGCCCTCATAGAAATCCTTGGCCTGCAGATCATGGGCCTCAGGGCTGGCCACAGGCATATTAAAGACGGCCAGATTGAGAAAGGTGATGGCACTCTGATGGGCCACCGCAAAGTCGAGGGTCTTGCGGGCCTGGGGCAGCCCTTCTGACGGGGTGCCGAAGAGCAGATAGACATAGGTGGCAATGCCGGCCTGTTCAAGCGCGGCCAGGGTCCGGGCCACCATCTGCAGATTAATGCCCTTGTCCATGGCATCCAGCACGGACTGGTCACCTGACTCGATGCCAAGTTTGAGCATGACACAGCCGGAGAGGCGCAGGCTGCGGCAGAATTCCGGGTCAGTGAGCAGAGGGCTGACCCGGGCAAAGCCATACCAGGGTGCGCCTGGCGGTGTTTTGATCAGCCTGTGCATCAGGGCCGGAGTAATGGCGTTGTCGAGAAAATGGATGAGGCTAGGGTCTGTCTTCTGGCAGAGGGTGGCAATATCAGCCATGACCCTGTCGGCTGTCAGGGAATGATAGGGATTTCCCTCTGCCTTCTCCGGGCAGAATGAGCAGCGGTTCCAGTAGCAGCCGGATGATGCGGCATAGGGCAGGATGAAGCCCGGTGCCAGATAGCCTTGTCGGGGGAGATCCTGAAAATCGGGCGTCTGGTGTCGGCCGGTATCGTCAACTCCTGAAAGCTTCAGCAGGGCTTCCTCGCCGGGACCTGCCACCAGGTGGTCGATGAGCCCGCCAAAGGGATTGCTCCAGGTCGGATTACGCAGCCAGGAGGTGATCAGACCGCCACCGGCGATGATCGCCAGCCCAGGTGCGATTCTTTTGAGAAAGCCGATCATGGCAAAGGTGGTGGGGGCCTGACTCAGATAGTTGAGGGAGAGGCCCACCATCTGCGGGTTGGTGGTCTCAAGGATTCGGGTCAGCCGTTCAACAAACCAGGAATAGAAGATGCTGCGTTCTGGCTCTTCGGAGCAGCGCAGCAGGTCAGCACTTTTAAGCGGCGAAACGGTGGGATCCTGATAATTGGCCAGGTTTAAGCTGAGCTGCCGCCTCAACCCCACCTGTTCGACGACGCGATTGAGATCGGCCACGGCCCGTTGGTAGCGAGCAGTGTTGGTGTAGAGTTCGGGACTGCGCATTCGGGCAAGATTTTCGTTTACGGCCCGCCAGCTCCGTCTGGTCCAGGTGTCATCTGTCTGTGGCTGTTGAGCCAGGAGATAGAGCTGCCCCTCAATGTTGGCGTCCAGCAGGGTGCAGTTGTTGAGGCCATGGCCGCGCAGGGCTCCAGCCAATCGGGCAATGCCTGCCGGGGCTTCGCAGGATTTGGCCAGGGGGGGGTAGATGAGGAGCATGGTTGCGGTCTGAAGTATTGTGGCGCCGAAAAGAGATGACAACCCCTGTCCGGCTTGCTAGGATAATTGAGTTTTGTGCTCGATATTTTTTGGTGGTGAATGACTGTTCTCTAACATAAAACAGTCTCTTCATACCATACTAAGAGGAAAAGAAGTTCAGAAAAATATGTTAACCCTTGGAGTATTCTTATGTCTGTCTTTTTGACCCGTCTTACCCCGTTTCTCCTGGTGTTGCTTGCCTTGACCTTCATTGAGGCCGGGATTACTGCTGATTACGCCGATGCCCGGTCCCGTTCAGGAGGTCGTTCTTTCAGCCGCACACCGGCTCCGAAGGCACCGGCCACCAGTCAGTCGACTCCCACCACTCAGGCACCCAAAAAATCAGGACTTGGCAGCGGCCTGGCGGGCGGCCTTTTAGGCGGCGCCTTGGGCGGCATGCTGTTTGGCAGCATGTTTGGCATGGGTGGTGGCACTGGTATGGGGATTCTTCCCCTGCTTCTGCTGGGTGGGGCTGGTTTCTTCTTCTACAGGCGTTTTATGAAACGTCATGCCACTGGCGGCTATCAGGCATACCAGCCGTCAACCCAGGCTTCGGGCTCATTTTTCCCCGGTATGCAGTCAGGTGGGTTGAGCGAGACGGTTCCACCTCCGCCAGCTGCAGCCTTGCCGGGCAGCCTTGATGAAGGATTGGCCATGATCCGGCAGTCAGACTCCGGTTTTGATCCCAATTATTTTATCGAGGTGGCTTCCGATGTCTTTTTCAAGGTCCAGGCCGGCTGGATGCGACGTGATATAACCTCCTACCGCCATCTGCTGGGCGAGGAGCTTGCCGCCGGGTATGACCGGCAATTTGCCGAGATGCGAGAACTGGGCCACATCAATAAACTGGAGAGTATCTCCGTGCGCAAGATTGAGATCGTCGATGCGGGGACCCAGGATAACGAGGATTTTGTCACGGTGCTCTTTACCGCCAATCTCCTTGATTACACGGTAGATGAGCAGAACGACGCCCTGGTGGCAGGCAGCATGACCGATCCGGTCAAATTCGCCGAAGAGTGGATCTGGGCCAGGCCGGTTGGTACAGAGGCCTGGAAACTTGAAGGGGTCAAGGTCGTCAACGGCTGAAGGGTGTCTTAAAAAAAACGTGATTATTCAACTATTCGTTCAACCCGCGTCCAATATTTTCCTGATCGTCCTGGCAAGGTTTTCTCTGAGAATCGGCTTACCGATAATCCCCTTGGCCCCCAGGGCCATCGCTTTTTGCTCGTTCAATAGGTCGCTGAATCCAGTGCAGAAGAGTATCGGCATATCCGGCCGCGCCACAAGCATTTTCTTGGCTAGCTGAGTCCCGTTCATCAGCGGCATGGTCACATCGGAGAGAACCAGATCAAAGTGTTGCGGGGCGGCCTCAAATGCCTGCAGGGCCTCCGTGCTGGTACTGAAGCTGCTTACACTGTAGCCCAGACTTTCCAATAGGATTTTCTCCAGGGTAAGAATTGTTTGCTCATCGTCAACAATCATGATGTGTTCGGTCCCGACCGGGATTGATCCCGCGGCCGGTGATTCCTCCGTGCCGGCTTTTGTCTCTACCCGGGGCAGGTGGACACGGAAAGTCGAACCCACTCCCACCTCGCTGGTTACCGTTATTGTGCCGCCAATATCTTTGATAATACCATGCACCAGAGAAAGCCCCAGGCCCGTCCCTTCACCTGTCTCTTTGGTCGTAAAATAGGGTTCAAAAATTCGGTCTGCCACCATTGCCTCCATTCCGTGACCGGTGTCGGTCACCTCAAGGCAGACGTGGGGACCGGGCAATAGATGAATATTCTGCAGCGGATCATGTGGGCCAAGCTCTACCGTTTTCAAGGTAACGCTTAAAACCCCTCCTGTCTCCCGCAT
This sequence comes from Desulfoarculaceae bacterium, assembly GCA_019429465.1. Lineage (GTDB taxonomy): Bacteria > Desulfobacterota > Desulfobulbia > Desulfobulbales > Desulfocapsaceae > UBA2270. The sequence goes on along the minus strand of JAHYIV010000022.1, from coordinate 37,748 downwards.
GGCATGATAGGCATTGGTGCAGAGATTCATGACGACCTGATGTATCTGCGTTGGGTCGGCCAGGACCGAGCCGCAGTCTTGGTCAATGTCCTGCCTGAAGACAATAGTACTGGGAATTGAGGCACGCAGGAGTTTGAGTGCTTCTTTGACGACGAGCTGCATGGAAAGCGGTTGGAGTTGCAGCTCGCTTCGGCGGCTGAAGGTGAGGATCTGTTTGACAAGATCAGCTGCTCGTGTGCTGGCCCGGACGACCTCTTGTTGATTGTTACGAAGGGCACTGCCCTCGGGGAGTGCCTGCAGGACTATTTGCCCATAACCGAGGATGGCTGTCAGAATGTTGTTGAAATCATGGGCGATTCCGCCGGCCAGGGTGCCGATTGCCTCAAGCTTCTGGGCCTGGCGAAGTTGTTTTTCCAACTCAACACGAGCTGTAACGTCAAGCTTGACCGAGACATAGCTGCTTATGTTCCCGTCCGCATCAAGGATGGGGAAGATGGTGGCGGCTTCCTCAAAGAGGGTCCCGTTCTTCTTTTTATTGATTAAGTGGCCGGCCCAGACCCTCCCGCTGCTGAGGGTATCCCAGAGCACCTGGTAAAAGGATGGATCCTGCCGGCCGCTTTTCAGGATCCGTGGATTTTTGCCGAGGACCTCATCCTTGCTGTAGCCGGTGATCCTCTCAAAGGCCGGATTAACGTAGAGGATATCGCCGGCCTTGTCCGTTATGATAATGGAGTCTCCCGTTTGTTCTACCGCCTTGACAAGATGGGAGTGTTCCTGCTCCAGGAGTTTGCGCTCGGTAATATCCTGAATAGTGCCGATCATTTTGAGCGGGATGCCATCTTCTCCGTAAAAAATTTCGGCCTGTTCATTGACCATCTTTTCGCTGCCGTCAGTAAGCAGAAGGCGATGGTCAAGATTCACCCTTGTTCTCTTGCTTACGGCATCATTAAAGGTCTGGTCAACCCTTTGTCTGTCAGCAGGATGGACGAGATCAAGGAAGAAATCATAACTGACGGGGAGGTCATCTCTGGTCAAGCCAAAGATTGGATACATCTCCTTGGCCCAAAACAGAGTGTTTTTCCTGATGTCCCACTCCCAGCTCCCCAGATTGGCGATACGTTGGGCTCGAGCCAGTTTTTTTTCACTTGAACTGATCTCGGCCGTCCGGTCTTCAACAAGTTGTTCCAGGTGTTGGCGATAGAGGGTCAGCTCTTTTTCCTGTTCTTTGCGCTCGCTTATATCATGGATGACTGCCAGCACACGTTCATGGTGGCCAATGACGGCTGTTTTCAGGTGGATCTCAACCCAAAAGAGCTCGCCATTTTTCCGCCTGGCCTGCCACTCAAATTTTTGCGGCCCTGCGTCTCTGGCCTTGACCAGCCACTTCGTGGCCTCATTCTTAGTGAAGGGACTCGCTTCGCTGCTGAGTCCTTCCATGTTCAGGGTAATGGCTTCCTCTCTTGAATATAAGTACATATTACACATAGCCTGGTTGACGTCGACAATCGCTCCGCTCTCAGAATCATGGACCATAATGGCATCGTTGGTGCCGTTAAAGATCTCCTGGTAGCTTAAATCCGCAGCGTTTTGTGCTTCCTGCGCTTTCTGTGTCCTCTTCAACTGAGTGGAAATTTCATCCTGGGCGGCAACAAGTCTGCGGTTGAGAAGTATGGTAAAAAGAGTAATGCCAAAGAGAAGACAAAACAGGCTGGCTATGAAGAGAAGGAGCTTCCAGTGTTGATGAATAAGATCCGTCAGGCGGATCTGGCCCAGATGGCGGGCATAAGGTCCGAAGCCTAGCTCCTGGTATAATTGATGAACGGGCTGATAATCAAGGGGGACGGTCCAGCCGTCGATGCGGGCATCCCTTGCTGCTGGAGAGTCGGCAGGCATATTCAACAAGGCGATGGCGACCTTTTCAGCAAGGCTCTCCGAAGTATGCTGAAGCTTGGCCAAAGGCCATTCTGGATAGAGTCTGGTGCTGTGCAGATAACTGAAATTTCCCTCGGGGGGTTGGGCGTTAAGAACCTTCAGGGCAGTGAGGTCGACCTTCCCTTCCGCAGCCATCCTCTCCAGGGTGTCTGTCCGTACCGTGCCGGCGTCAGTGGCCCCATCGAGTACCGCTATGACCACAGCATCATGGGTGCCGCCAAAATGAAGCTCTTTGAAATCCTTTTTCGGATTGATTCCCAGAGATTGCATCTCCCGCAGGGCCGTGAGCCAGCCTCCAAAGGATTCCGGGGCGACCGCATAAAAAGATTTACCGATAAGGTCGTGTAAGGTGTTGATATCTTTCCGGTTCGCCCGGGTAAAGATCACGCCGCCGTATTGTGTTGCCGACGTGTTGTTGACACTGTTTTTCAATGTTACAATACGGCTGATGCCGTAATCGAACTCGAGCTCCACATAATTGCCACTGTTGGTAAGGAGAAAGTCGATGCTTTTGCCTGCTGTCGCCTGCCGAACCTGGTCGAAGCCGATGGGTACTATTGCAAAGGAGTATTGAGGGATAGTGGCGGTCAGATATTCCGCGGTCGTACTCCAGACATTGTGGGCCTGTTCACTTCCCTGTTTGGCCAGCACGCCGATTTTTATGGTCTCTGTTTCAGAGCAGAAGGCGAGTTGAGCGCAGCTTAACAGGATATAAAACAAGACAACTCCTCCCCCAAAACGCAAGAAAAAAGGAACTTGGCTGGTGACGGATTGTGCCTTGGTCTGCCTGGAAGAGATCATAACTATGGAAACTCCTTTTTTGTGTAGATGATTCAGAAAATAACAAAAGGATCCAGCAAACAGAGTGGCAGGTATGTCCGATGTCGCCGTGATCAAAAGAAATGATTTCGTTAACTAAGGAGAGGAAATCCATCCGCTCCCGCTATGCCAGATGCTGACGTCTACCGGATTATTTTTTGATCCTCTGTCGTCTCTGTTATTGTCGACACTGGCTGCATTGATGATGAATGAAGGAATGTTTGCAGCTCAGGCTGCTATAGCTATCATATTTGAGTGAAAAAAGACAACGGCGATTTTGTCAAGGCGCCTTTTCTGTTGTTATTGGCAAACTGGAGGGAAAAATGGCGGTGGGCCTCACTGCCGCGGGCTACAACCATCAGGCCGGGTGTCCATGTCGAGGCGGTGCATGGCGGGCTGGTTGATGCGGCCAGGGAGCAGCGCCTTGGGTCCGGTTGACCGTGCAGTCCTGCATTCCTAAGTCTCTGCCGGGGATAGAGAGGAGGCCGCTTGGTTTGTTGATCACCAGAAACAGGGGATCGATAAAGAGAATTTTCATCCTGTTAGCCTGACTGAACCTGCAGCTCGTCGAGGCCGCAGAGCATATACAACATGATCAGTTGGAGATCCGGAACGGCATAAGGAGCCGTAACGAAATGCTTATAAGATACCATGTTGTTTTGTAACGGCTTCTAAGCCGCAGAGCATATACAATATGATCAGTTGGAGATCCGGAACGGCATAAGGTGCTGTAACAAAATGCTTATAAGATACCATGTTGTTTTGTAACGGCTTCTAAACCGCAGAGCATGAAACCGAGGATGGGAACGCATTTGCTGGCGCAGGAGGGGTGAAAACGGCTATGCTGGCGGGTCTGGGATGCATTTTCCCGGCCCCAGTAGAATTCCGCCAGTCCGAGCGGAATCAGTTTCTCTTTTACCGCCTGGTTTAACAGTTTGGGGGCACAGCAGTCACCGGTACCGGTGGGGATGCCGCCGCTGCCTCCAAAGACGTCAGAGAGGAGGCGCTGCTGACCGCGAAAGTTGTGCAGGAGGTAGAGGGCATGGATCTCTTGCATCCATTGTCGGGAGATCTGCCTCCGCCGCTGCGTCAGATCTCGCCACTGGCTGGAACCGTGTTCCGCGAGCTCGAGTTCCCGGCCAAGTTGCTTGATCCGCGGCTCAATGTCAACATAGATTCTGGTGAATGTTCCCACATCGAAGAGGGGCGGCGACCAGCCCGGCAGCTCCCAGAGCCCGTTGTACTGGCCGGAAAAGGCGCGCAGTATGCGCTCACTGCCGTCGGCGGCCCGGCAGACCATGATCCCGAACATCTTGCCCCGGGACTTGCCAAAAAGGCTGGCCGTGCTCAGTCGTGGATCAGCCTGTCCTGGTGAAGCCAGGAGGTCTATCCGCTGTTCATTTTCGAGAAACTGCATGAGCTGCCGGCAATGGCTGCGGGCATCACCGGCCGAGAGCGAGTGCTCCATCCCGCAATCCAGGCAGGGGCCTCCGGCGATCCTTTCCTCGTTTTTTGTCTTTTTTTGTTGCATGAATTCCTCGTCCTTGCTTGAATGCTCTTTATCATACTTTATTGTAACTATCCAGCAGCACCTTCACCTTCATCTGCTTCGTCATCGGTCTGCTCATGTACGAATCAGTACACTTCGCAGGCCTCTTTCTCGCATATGAGGCACTGCTGAATAGGCACTGCTGAATAGTTACGTGACATACTTTATTGTCCAAATTTTACCAGTTCCAGGGTCTGTCTTGAATAACAGTGAACAGGTAAGCGAGTCCGCAACTCTCCGACTCCAGAGGATCTTTGGTTTTTCCACCTTTCGAGCCAACCAGGAGGAGATCGTCCAGGCCATCCTGGCCGGCAGAGATATCTTTGCGGTCATGCCCACCGGTGGGGGCAAATCCCTCTGTTATCAGCTGCCGGCCTCGATGATGAAGGGCACCTGCCTGGTGGTCAGCCCCCTGATCTCTCTGATGAAAGATCAGGTGGACGCGGCCAATGCCTTTGGCATGCAGGCCGGTCTGCTCAACTCTACCCTCTCCGCAACGCAACAGCATGAAGTCCTGGCCCGCCTGCAGGAGGGCGACTATGACCTGCTCTATCTCTCCCCGGAACGGCTGGCCACCGCCGGATTTTTTGAGCGTTTGAGGCGGGCGCCCCTCTCCTTTGTGGCCGTCGATGAGGCGCACTGCATCTCTGAGTGGGGCCATGATTTCCGTCCTGATTATCTGGCCCTTGCCAATTTAAAACAGGAACTGCCCGGGGTACCGATCACCGCCTTTACCGCCACCGCCACCCAGAGGGTTCAGGAGGATATCGTCCGCCGTTTAGGGCTGAGACAGCCGCTTAAGACCCGGGCCTCTTTTGACCGGCCCAATCTTTTTTATCAGGTCCAGCCCAGGGAGCAGGTAAACAGCCAGATCGAAGCGGTGGTGGTCGCCCATCCCGACGAGGCCGGGATCGTCTATCGCTTAAGCCGAGCCGATGTGGAAAAGACGGCTGCCTGGCTGCAGAAACGGGGGGTAAAGGCCCTGCCCTATCATGCCGGACTCGACAAACAGACCCGCGGCCGGAATCAGGAGGCCTTTAACCGGGATGAGGTGCAGGTGGTGGTGGCCACGGTGGCCTTCGGCATGGGGATAGACAAGTCCAATGTCCGTTTCGTGATCCACGGCGATCTGCCCAAGAGCATGGAGGGCTATTATCAGGAGACAGGCCGGGCCGGTCGCGATGGCGAACCTGCCCTCTGTCTGCTCCTGTATTCACGGGGCGATTATTTCCGTCTGCGGCCCTTTATCGATCAATTGCCGGATGAACGGGAGCGTCAGCTTGGTCAGGCCCAGCTCTCCAGGATGATGGCCCTGGCTGAGCAACCGATCTGCCGGAGGCGGGCCATCCTCCACTATTTTGATGAGGAGTATGGCCTGGACAACTGCGGCGCCTGTGACGTCTGTGTGCATGGGGTGCAAAGCATCAATGCCACCATTGAGGCCCAGATGGTCATGTCTGCCATCTATCGCAGCGGACAACGCTTTGGCGCCGGCCATATTGTCGATATCGTCTATGGGGCCAGAACGGCACGGATCAGCACCCTCGGTCATGACCAGCTCAAGACTTACGGGGTGGGGCGGGACCGCGGCAAACGGTTCTGGCGACAGTTCATTGATGGGATGCTTGCCCAGGGCCTGCTCAAGAGTGAAGGTGATCCTTATCCCATGCTCCAGATTACGGCCGCAGGCGAGGAGGTTCTTTTTGGCCGGGCGGAATTTGTCAGCCACCAGATGTTGGAGGAGACAGGCACCAGGTCGGATGAACCCTCATATGACGAACAGTTGTTTGCTCTTCTCAAAAAGAAGCGGCGCGAAATGGCAGAGGAGGCCGGGGTGCCGCCTTATGTCCTTTTTTCCGATAAGAGCCTGCATCAGATGTGCAACCTCTTTCCGCAAACTCCAGCTGCCCTGCTGGCCATCAACGGGGTGGGCCAGGTGAAATGTGAACGGTACGGCAGGCCCTTTCTGGAGATTATTGCCATGTATGCGGCCGAGAACCCGGAGGCCTGTGCGCGCCAGACGGCAAAGATACAAGACACAACCCCTCCCCCTGCCCGAAAACAGACATCCGGACCGACCATGGATGAAACCCTGCGACTGGCGGAGACAGGGATGGACGTGGAGGCAATTGCCGTCGAGCGGCAGTTGCAACCTTCGACCATTGCCTCCCATATCGGCGAGCTCCTGCAGCAGGGAAAGGGGCTGGATGTGGATCATTACGTCGATCCGGCCGTACGTGATGAGATGACCGAGCTGTTCAGGGTGCACGGACTCTCTCGTTTAAAACCGATAGTGGAGGGTATGGAGGGAAGGGCGGGATACCAACAGGCCCATATCGTTCGCGGATTTCTGCTCTCCCAGGGCTGGAAGATGGAGGCGGAGGAGAATGCTGGTCATCAGGATTAATTTGGCGGATGAACAGGGTACTTCCGGGCGTTGAGCGCTATCTTCTTGTGGGCGGCCTCTAACGGGTCCAGGTCAAACTTGGAGGCAAGCATGGTGAGGTAGATCATCACGTCGCCCACCTCCTCTTCAATATGTTCCCGGGTGGCCGCATCCACCATGCCGCTTTCCGGGCCCTCCATCCATTGAAAGATCTCCACCAGCTCCGCGGTCTCGACACTGAGGGCCATGACCAGATTTTTGGGGGAGTGAAACTGCTGCCAGTTGCGCTCCTTGACGAATTTCATCAGTTCGGTCTGCAGTTTTTTCATTATAGATGTCTTTCTCGTGGCCTTTGTCGTTGAATTCTGGTAGGTTTTTGGTGCCTTACAGATTGTTTTCTTGTTTTTTTGCAAGAAAATAATCTGCGAAAGGCACTTATCCCGTTCATCGGGGTTGGTATTGATAGTGTCAGTGTAGCATTGATTCCTGGGTGAGTAACCCCATTTTCCCTTTTAGCGGATAGAATTTCATGAAAAATCGTTTATCAGTTATGTACTGCTTTTTCCTCTCAGCCTTTCTGCTCTTGTCTGCCGTGTCTTCTGGGCTGGCCAATGGCCCGATCACGGATGATATGGCCAGAAACAGAATGCTTGGTTACATGATCAGCAAGGTAATACCAAGCATGCATTTCAGCGATAAGGTGATGGATGACTCCTTGAGTCGCGCCGCCTTTGACCTCTATCTGAAACAGCTTGATTTCCAGAAGCGTTTTCTGCTGCAGCAGGATGTTGATGTCCTGACCACCTATGCCCATTTAATTGATGATGAACTGCTCCGTGGTAGTGAGGCTTTGCCGCAAAAAGGGTTCGAACTCCTCAATGTTCGCATTCAGCAGGTTGAAAAGATGGCTGCGGAGATCCTGGCGGCAGAGATTGATGTGACGCGGCAGGAGTCTTATGAGACGGATCCGGCAAAGTTAACCTATGCCATGGATCTGCCGGGCCTGCGGGAATATTGGCGTAAGATGCTGAAAGGGCAGGTCCTGTCCAAGTATCTGGATGCGCTCGCTGATCAGGAGGTGGCGAAGGAGAAGAAGAGCGAGGACCTTCTGTGGCAGGAGGCCAGGGAAAGGGTGGCCAAACAGAACAAGCAGTTCTTCCACCGCCTGCATCAGGAGACGGTACAGGATCATTTCGACCGTTATTTTGATGCGGCAACAAGGGCCTTTGATCCGCATACCAATTATATGCCGCCGGATAATAAAGAAGATTTTGATATGCGCATGCGCGGCAGCCTGGAAGGAATCGGGGCGGTGCTGCGAGAGGAGGATGGGTATATCAAGGTGGTGTCGATTATTCCAGGAAGCGCCTCGGCCAGGCAGGGGCAGCTTGAGGTCGAGGACATTATCCTTGAGGTGGCCCAGAAAAATGGTGATTCCGTCGAAATTACGGATATGCGGCTGCGAGATGCCGTTCGCTTGATCAGAGGTCCCAAAGGGACTGAGGTGCGTCTGACCGTGAAAAAGCCGGATGGGGTGAAGGTGCTGATCCCGTTAATCCGCGATGTGGTCCAGATTGAAGAGACTTTTGTCAAGTCGGTACTTCTTGATGGGCCGGATGGTGAGAAGATAGGCTATATTATGATCCCCAGTTTTTATCGTGATTTTGAAGGGGCAAAGAATGGCAAAAATGTCAGAAACTCCACGGATGATACCAGGAAGGCTATCGAGGAGCTGAAGAAGGCGGGAATTACTGGTATGATCCTTGATCTGCGTAATAATGGGGGCGGCTCTTTGATGGATGCGGTTGATACCACAGGCCTTTTTATCAAGAGCGGGCCGGTGGTGCAGGTGAAAAACAGTGCCGGCGTCAAACGGATTCTCGGCGATGAAGATCCGGAGATTGTCTTTGATGGCCCTCTGGTGGTCCTGGTGAATCAGTTTTCCGCCTCTGCCTCGGAGATTGTGGCAGCGGCCCTGCAGGACTACGAACGGGCGGTGATCATCGGGGGCAGGCATACCCACGGCAAGGGAACGGTGCAGACCCTGGTCGATATGAATGAAAATATCCCTGCCTTGCATTTACGCACGTATCAGGATCTAGGGGCGCTCAAGGTCACGATTCAGAAATTTTACCGGGTGAGTGGCGGATCAACTCAATATAAGGGCGTGGAGTCGGATATTGTGCTGCCGAGCCTCTTTCAGTATCTGAAATCCGGTGAGCAGTATAGCGATCATTCGTTGCCTTGGGATCAGGTAGAATCGGTTCCTTTTGTCAGATATAGCGGTAAAAAGATTGATCTGGAGCGGCTGATGGCGGCAAGTCAACTCAGGGTTAAATCCGATCCGGGCCTCCAGGCCATTGCCGATGAGGCGAAAAAGGCCGAAGAACGAAGCAATGATACTGTGGTATCACTGCAGTTGAGTGATATGAAGAAGAAGCGTGAAGAGGCGGATCTGGCGAGAAAGAAAATAGGCGCTCATTATCGAAAATATCGGGTTGAGCAGGAGGGTGGGATGGACGAGGAAGCCGAAAACAGTGAAGTGAAGGCTGATGATCGTCTGAAGTGGCTGGAGGAAGTGAAGGACGATCCCTATGTCCGTGAGGCCACCTGGGTGCTTGTGGATATGGAAGGTGAAAGATAAACGTACCCTTCTAAAAAATTGTTGATTAACAAAAAAAAAAATGATAGAGCTCAGGGCATGAATGATTACTCATTTTTTTATGGGTGGTTGCGCCCAATCGGTCAGGGAATGGTGACGAATGAAGCTTGATGAGGCGTTTAGGAATCATAGGGAAAAGATTGTAGACAGGTGGGTGGATTACACCTTGTCCACCTATGAATCATCATCCTTTTTCAAAAAAGAAAAGGATAAATTTGCCAATCCTGTCGGCGGCAATATCCGGGAGGCCCTGAATGTCTTATTCGGCCTGCTTGCCAGGAATGCTGACCCCAAAGAGTTTGTCGCTCCCCTGGAGCAGGTCATGCGTATCCGTTCCATTCAGGAGTTTGCGGCATCGGTGGCAGTGGGCCCGATCCATGCGGTTAAGCATATCACCCGTGAAATTCTGGAGAAAGACAAGGAAAGACGTCATCTGGTCCAGGAACTTTATGATTTCGAGTTTGCGGTTGATCTTGCCGTGCTTGCCGCCTTTGACCTGTATATGCAATGCCGGGAGCGCCTCTACCAGGTCCGGATCCAGGAGATAAAGACCGGCTCTTATATCCTGACTGACAGCAGGTGTCCGTCAAGTTTGCCGAAAAACAATCTTCAGGAGCCTCTCCTTGCCCACCCGCATGTGAGCTGAGATCGAGAAGAAGGCAAGCAAAAGGCGACGAAGCAGTACGGGGAGTATGATGAGGAGCGGGGTCGTGCACTCGGATGCAGCGGATGGGTCTGTATTAACTCCGAATGCAGAATGAAAGCAATTTTAGTGCCTTACAGATTGTTCTCTTGTTTTTTTTTGCAAGAAAATAATCTGCGAAAGGCACTTATCCCGTTCATCGGGGTTAGGTTCAATGCGAATCAGAATAAGGCTGTTGAGAACCATTAACTGGGGCTGGACCGGCAGGGCTTGTTCTTCCGGGAAGTTTCCAACACTGTTCAATTTGAAGCGAGGTAAGAAATGAAGTACGCCTTCTCATTCCTGGCAGTCATTGCCCTGATCCTGATTGCAGGGCTAGGATCCCAGATACCGGGCATGCACTATTTGTTTGGTGTTGCCATACCGTATCTGGCCATAATGCTCTTTGTCGGCGGATTTGTCTACAGGATCATTCAATGGGCAAAATCTCCCGTTCCCTTCTCCATCCCCACCACCTGTGGTCAGGCTGCCTCGCTTGATTTCATCAAGCAGGACAAGCTGGATTGTCCCACCAAGACCTCGGAGGTTGTGGCCAGGATGTTTCTGGAGGTCTTTCTCTTCAGGTCCCTGTTTCGCAATACCAAATCAGAGATCCATGACGGCCCCAAGCTCACCTATGAGTCATCCAAGTGGCTGTGGGTTTTTGGCCTGCTTTTTCATTATTCCTTCCTGGTGATCGTGATCAGGCATATGCGCCTCTTTATTGAGCCGATTCCTCGCTGGCTCACGGCCATTGAAGGGGTCGATGCCATGCTGCAGATTGGTGCACCGACCCTTTATCTCTCCAGTATTACACTTCTGATCGGGCTTTTGTTTCTTTTCGCTCGTCGTCTCATGAACCGCCAGGTCCGTTATATCTCCCTGAATAACGATTATTTTCCGCTGGTGCTGATCTTTGCCATTGCCGTGACCGGCATCCTGATGCGCTACTTTCTGCGTACTGATATCGATATCATCAATATCAAGAATCTGGCCATGGGACTGGTGACTTTCTCGCCGGTGATTGGTGCCAAAATCGGGGCTATCTTTTATATTCACCTCTTTCTGGTCTCCATCCTGCTGGCCTATTTCCCTTTCAGTAAATTGATGCACATGGGCGGCGTCTTCATGAGTCCCACCAGGAATATGGCCAATGACAGCCGGGCAAAACGACATATTAATCCGTGGAATGATCCAAATATTAAGCCCCATTCCTATGCCGGATATGAGGATGAGTTCAGGGAGTTTATGGTGGAAGCGGGTATTCCGGTTGAAAAAGAGTTGCCTGCCGCCAAGGACGAAGTGTGAGATTGCCCACACCCAAAACTAGCTTATAAGGATAGATAACGATGGCAGTTCCAAAATTAGAGCAATTATCGAAAAGCGTAGTGCAGGGGCCGTCCTTGGCAACAGGTGCAGTGCCTACCAAGGAGTGGATGGACGTCCAGGCAATTTTTAAACCTGGAAATTATGCCTATCCGGCCAAAGTGGAAAAGGTCGAATATCTGAACAGTCAGAAGGATCTGAATTTTCCCAACGCCCGTGAATGGTCGCCGGAGGATGATGACTGGAAACTTCCCGAGGGCTGGCAGGAGATTATCCTCAAGGGGTTGAGGGAGCGGCTGGATAAATTCCGGTCGCTGAAGATCTTCATGGATTGCTGTGTCCGCTGCGGGGCCTGCGCGGACAAGTGTCACTTCTTTCTGGGCACCGGTGATCCCAAGAACATGCCGGTATTACGCGCCGAGCTGCTGAGGTCGGTGTATCGGAATGAGTTCACTCTTGGTGGAAAAATATTGGGGAAGATGGCTGGTGGTCGGGAGATGACCATCGGAGTGCTCAAGGAGTGGTTCATGTACTCCTACCAGTGCACCGAGTGCCGCCGCTGCTCGGTTTTCTGCCCTTACGGCATTGATACCGCCGAGGTCACCATGATGCTCCGTGAACTGCTGCATCTGGTGGGAGTCGGTATTAACTGGATACTGGAGCCGGCCTCAAACTCCAACCGTACCGGGAACCATATGGGGTTGCAGCCCCATACCTTCAAGGACAATGTTGATTTCCTGGCCGAAGATATTGAGAACCTGACCGGTGTCAAGATTACTCCCTCCTTTAACCGCAAGGGGGCGGAGGTTCTCTTTATCACCCCCTCCGCCGATGTCTTTGCCGACCCCGGTCTCTATACGGCTATGGGCTATCTGCTGCTCTTTGAGCATATCGGGCTCGACTACACCTGGTCCACCTATGCCTCCGAGGGTGGAAACTTCGGCCTCTTCACCAACAACGAGTTGATGAAGAAACTCAACGGTAAGATGTATGCCGAGGCCAAGCGCCTGGGCGTGAAGTATATCATCGGTGGTGAATGCGGTCATATGTGGCGTGTTATTCATCAGTATATGGATACCATGAATGGTCCCGCAGATTTTCTGGAGGTGCCGAAGTCACCTATTACCGGGACCACATTCAATAATGCCGTCTCCACCAAGATGGTTCATATCAGTGAGTTTACCGCCGATCTGATCAGGAACAACAAGCTGAAGCTTGACAAGAGCCGCAATGCCCATGTCAAGGCCACCTTCCATGACTCCTGCAATCCGGCGCGAGCCATGGGCCTCTTGGATGAACCCCGTTATATCCTCGATCATGTTGTTGATTGGGTGGAGATGCCGGAGAATACCATCCGGGAGAAGACCTTTTGTTGTGGTTCCGGCACCGGACTGAACACCGATGAGATCATGGAACTCAGGATGCGGGCGGGGCTGCCACGGGCCAATGCCGTGAAACATGTGATTGACAAGCATGATGTCAATACCCTTTCCACCGTCTGTGCCATTGACCGGGCCACTCTGACCTCGCTTATGAATTATTGGAACCCGGGCTGCAAGGTATGCGGTGTCACTGAGCTTGTTGGTAATGCCCTGGTAATGGATGGAGAAAATCGACAAGAACTTGACGAAGGTCTCAGAACCTTAGTCTAAACCGGACCAGTACGGAGGAAATAGTATAATGTACAATAAAGGAACAATCATACCGGGACTGATTATCTTCGTCCTCTTTGTGACCTTCCCCATCTGGTTTAATGGTTTCAAGGCAGGTACCCCGCCAAAACCTGAACTGCCACCAGGCGGAGAAAAGAAGTGTGTCGAGTCTGTTGAGTATATGCGGGCCAATCATATGCAGCTGTTAGACGAGTGGCGGGACAATGTGCTGCGTGACGGCAATCGTTCGGTTGTCACCGTAGAGGGGAAGGATTACCGCAAGGGCCTGCAGATGGCGTGTATGCAGTGTCATAGCAATAAAGAGAAGTTCTGTGATAGTTGCCATACCTATGCAGCTGTAAATCCATACTGTTGGGACTGTCATCTGAGCCCCAAGGAAGCAGCATCGAAGGAGGAGACCCGTTAATGGATAAGCAAAGAAGAAATTTTCTCAAGATCGCAGGTGTAGCCGCTCTTGCAGGGATCGGGGCCCCGGCTCTTGTCAGATTGAGTTCTTCGGCCGCCCTTGCCGCCGAGCATGGTGCAGCTGTTGGTGAAGCTACGGCAGAGGCAGCACATGGGGCAGTGGCCGAGGCCGCATCCCAGGGGGTTCGTCTGGGTATGGTCATCGATATGCGCAGGTTTTCCGAACAGCCGGAACTGCTTGATAATGCCATTGTTGCCTGTAACGACGCCCATAATGTCCCTCAGTTTGACAACCGCAAGAGTGAAATAAAATGGATCTGGAAGGCTCCTTTTGAAAATGTTTTTCCTTACGAGTCTTCTTACCATTTAGCAAAAAAGGTTAAGGACGCAGATTTTGCCGTTCTCTGTAACCATTGTGATGACCCGCCATGCGTGCGTGCCTGTCCTACCAAGGCCACCTTCAAACTGGAAAAGAATGGTATTGTGGCCATGGATTATCATCGCTGTATCGGCTGTCGTTTCTGTATGGCGGCCTGTCCCTATGGGGCGAGAAGTTTCAACTGGGAAGATCCACGGCCCTATATTGCCAAATATAACAAGGATTTTCCCAGCCGTATGCGGGGGGTTGTAGAAAAATGTAACTTCTGCAGCGAGCGTCTGGCCCTTGGCCAGGAACCTGCCTGTGTCGAGGCCTGTCAGGGTACGGGAGCCATGGTCTTTGGTGATCTGAATGATGCGCAGTCAGAAATCAGACAGCTTCTTGATAAAGAGTTTGCTATCCAGAGGAATGCTGCACTGGGTACGAAACCTTCAGTCTTTTACATAGTGTGAGGGAGTTATGATTGAAAAAACACTCAAAGGCAAACCGGCGTATTGGATCTGGCTTGCATTCTTAGGAATGTTCATGGCGGTCGGTATTGCCTGTTATGCTCGGCAGTATCTCTTTGGTCTCGGACTGACTGGTATGAGCCGCGATGTCTCATGGGGACTTTATATCTCCCAGTTTACCTTTCTCGTTGGGGTCGCTGCCGGAGGGGTTATGCTGGTCCTGCCCTATTATATTCATGATTATAAGGCCTTCGGTAAGATCACTATTCTTGGAGAGTTCCTGGCTATTGCCGCCATCGTCATGTGTCTGCTCTTTATCATGGCCGATCTCGGGCAACCGCTCCGGGCCTTGAATGTGATGCTCCATCCGACACCAAATTCCATGCTCTTTTGGGACATGATTGTTCTGAATGGCTATCTGTTCCTTAATATTCTCTGTGGCTGGGTGATCCTCACCGCCGAGAGAAAGCAGGTGCATCCACCTAAGTGGATTTATCCCTTAGTCTATCTCTCCATTCCTTTTGCTGTTTCCATTCATACAGTAACCGCCATGCTCTACTGCGGTCTGCCTGGGAGGCATTTCTGGCTGTCTGCCATCATCGCCCCGCGTTTTCTCGCCTCAGCCTTTGCCGCCGGACCTGCACTTATTGTTATCGCCTGTCTGATCCTGAAGCGTGTTGCCAACTTTGATGCCGGTAAGGAAGCGATGAACAAACTGGTGACGATCATCATGTATGCCGCCCTGTTGAATACCTTCTTTGTCTTGCTTGAGGTCTTTGTCGGCTATTATTCCAATATACCAGGCCATAAGTACAGCATCCAGTATCTCTTCTTCGGTCTTGAGCACAATGGTCATGTCTATAATAATCTGGTACCCTTCATGTGGACCGCAGTTGTGTTGAACTTCGGTGCCCTGGGACTTTTTGCCTGGCCTTATGCCCGGAAAAAGAACGAGTTCCTGCTAGGTCTGTCCTGCGTCATGATTTTTGGGGCCTTGTGGATTGATAAAGGGCTTGGTTTTGTCTTTGCCGGATTTGTTCCGAACCCGCTGCATGAGATTACCGAGTATATCCCTACGGCCAATGAACTTGGGGTGACCCTTGGTATCTGGGCTACTGGGTTTTTTGTTTTGACCCTGCTCTATAAAATTGCGGTTGGTGTTGAGCATGAGGTAGAATAAACAGTACTTGAGACCAGTTTTTCTGGATGAAAAGCCCCCGAGTGATCGGGGGCTTTTTTTTTATCTCCATCTACGGTATAATCTTGGAAATATTTTCAATTGTATTACGTCAGGAGCTGTTACGAAATAATCGTCCATTCCTGACCATCTCGTGACGGCGCATTATGCCGTTCCTGCTGTGTAAATTGGATAGTTACTTTATTCTGACGACAAAACGTCAGAGACTATGGCGTGGTTTATGATATTGAATAAAAAAAGAATTCTTATAATATCCTATTCATTCAGCAGCCAGACCAGAAATCTCCTCCATGGCTTGATTGACGGGCTCGAGGAGAGTGGAATAGAGGTCTTTTGGGAACAACTGAATACGGTCTCTGAATTAAGATTCCCCATTGGCACTATCTGGGCAACCTTCGTTATGATGGTGCAGACTTTTCTGCGTAAACGTTATCCTGTTCAACCTGTCAATCCTGTCTGTTTTGAACAGTGGGATCTTATTATTCTTGCCGGACCAACCTGGTCATATAATCCCAGCGGCCCGGTGCTCTTCCTTCTTGATCGTGACGGAAAGAGATTATTCGGGGGCAAGACCGTCCTTCCCTTTATCTCCTGTCGCGGCTATTGGCGGGTTCATTATTATGGGCTTAAGTCACTGCTCAGGAAATGCGGGGCCACGGTGGCTGCTCCTGTGGTCTTCTCTCATCCCACACCTGAACCGTGGAGGACGATAGGCGTCTTCCTGAAACTGGCAGGCAAGGTGCCGGAGGCTGGGAATTCATGGTTTCACCGTTTTTATCCTAAATATGGGCATAGCAGGCAGCAGGTGGAGGATAGCCGAAAGGTAGGACGTGAGCTGGGTAGATATATTATGGCAGGGAATACCCTTGACCGTCCTCTCTTTCAGGTACCAATCCGAAGCGAAGGGGATGACGCCTTTGATGCTTAGGAGTCGTTACGAAATAACATGGCCATGTTATTTTTTTACAGCGGCTTAGGGACCATGATAAAACATCATGTCTCTTTATCGACAGCTCCCTGCTCCCCTTTCCGCGGAGCAGGGACGGCAACAGTGTCGCTCGCTCCCAGCAAGGATAAAACTGGTGTTCCGGCTCTTCAGAGTTTCAGGAAGTTTTTTTCAAAGGCCTAGAAGGAGCCATGGAGATAAAACTGGTACAGTAAGTTGATCTGCTCGGTAAAAAAAAGATAGATTAAGGCGGCAAAGGAGAGAAAAGGGCCAAATGGAATTCGCATCTTTGCTCCTTTTCCCTGTTTGATCATGGCCAAGATGCCGATGCATGAACCAGAGAGAGAGCTGGCAAAGATGACAAAGGGGAGGGCCTGCCAGCCCAGGAAGGCCCCGATCATGGCCAGTAGTTTGATGTCACCGCCCCCCATCCCTTCCTGCTTTCTCCACAGGTAATAAAACAGGGCTATGGCGTAGAGGACACCACCACCCAGGAGCAGACCGATGAGGGAGTCCTGCCAGGTGAGCGCCGGACTGACAAGCGAAAAGATAAGACCCAGAATAATTCCCGGCAGACTGATCACATCGGGGATAATCTGATGCTGGAGATCGATCCAGACAATGACCAGGAGTGCGGCGCAGAAGAGAAAATAACCAGCGGCCGTTATGGTGAGATCAAAACGGTTGATGATGGCCGCTGACAGCAAGGCCATGCTTAGTTCCACAACGGGATATCGCAGCGATATCCTGTCGTGACAGTGACCGCATCGACCACGAAGGGCGAGATAGCTGAGTATGGGAATGTTCTCATACCACGAAAGAGGGTGCTGGCATTGCGGGCAGTGTGAGGCCGGAAAAACAATGGAACTCTTGTCGGTAGGCAGCCGGTGAATGACGACATTGAGAAAACTGCCGATAATGGCCCCAAAGAGCAGGGCAAACAAGAGGGTAAGAGTCTGTGGTTCCATAGTATTGTCTGGGGTGAAAATTTTTGGATTGACAGAAATGATCGGCAATGGAGGGAGCTGAGTGCCTGCTTTTTGCCATGGATTTCTTTTTAGGAGCCGAGACGAAATAACATGGCCATTTATATCTATTTCGTTACGGCTCCTTATGCCGCTCCGGGCACTTAGATGGCCATGTTATTTTTTACAACGGCTTACTGTCTGAAATTTTTATTAATGTTCCTTAATTATCCATCGTACAATATTTGATTTTTTATTATGTCTCAATTCCAGAAAAAAGTCGAGCTTGTTCGAACCGAGGTGCTTGCCAGGGATGTTGTCAGGCTGACCTTTGATGCCCCGGATATTGCTGCCGCCGCCCTGCCCGGACAATTTGTCATGATTCAGATTGTCCCGGGTCAGGATCCCCTGCTCAGACGTCCATTCTCTATCCATCAGACCAGCAGTGATGGATCTCTGCAGATCCTGTTCAAGGTGGTGGGCCGGGGTACAAAGCTTCTCGCTGAGGTCAAAGCAGGTGAGCAGCTGTCACTCCTTGGCCCCCTCGGCAAAGGTTTTGTCCTTGGTGATCCGGACAAGGCCTGTCTGGTTGGCGGTGGCATGGGGATTGCGCCCATGCTCTTTCTGGCCTCTCGTTTTTGTCGGCAGACCCAACCTGTCCAGGCACCCACGGTGATTCTTGGCGCCCGGAATCGGCAGGAACTTGAGCCGCTCCTTGCTGGTTTTCAGAACCTGGGTCTAGAGGTGCTGGCCGCCACCGATGATGGCTCGCTCGGTCATCATGGTCTGGTCACCGATGTCCTGAAAGGACTCAGTCTGGCCCCGGGATTCACTGTCTACAGTTGCGGCCCCAGGCCGATGATGGCGGCGATCAACCATCTGTGCCTGCAGGAGAAGATTTCCTGTCAGGTCTCGGTGGAAACGGTAATGGCCTGTGGCATGGGGGCCTGTCTGGGCTGTGCCGTTCCCCTGAAGGCTGGCGGCTATGCCCACGCCTGTTCGGACGGGCCGGTCTTTGAGTCGGGGGATCTGTTATGGAGCCTGTAATAGTGAAGAAAGATGAGGTCGATCTGCGGGTTGCCATCGGCACCCTTGAGCTTAAGAACCCGGTGATGACCGCCTCCGGGACCTTTGGCTATGGCCGTGAATTTGAATCTTTTGTTGATCTCCCTCGTCTCGGGGCGGTGGTGGTCAAAGGGATATCGCTTACGCCGCGTTCCGGCAATCCGCCGCCCCGCATTGTCGAGACCGCCTGCGGCATGCTCAACGCCATCGGTCTGGAAAATGTGGGGGTGGATCGTTTTATCAGCGAGAAGATGCCCTACCTCTCGGCCCTGGGTGTTCCGGTTGTTGTCAATATCCTTGGTGAATCTGTTGAAGAGTACAGCCGGATTGCCGAACGGCTGGCAGATGTCGCAGGCGTGGCCGCCATTGAGGTCAATATCTCCTGCCCCAATGTGAAGAAGGGCGGGGTGGCCTTCGGCGCCGATCCGAAGATGGCGGCAGCAGTGACTGCGGCGGTGAAGCAGAGTTGTCAGGTGCCGGTTATCGTCAAACTCTCTCCCAATGTTACCGATGTGACCCTGATGGCCAGAGCGGTTCAGTCGGCTGGCGCCGATGGTGTTTCTCTCATTAATACCCTGATCGGTATGGCCATTGATCTCAGGTCCCGGCGTCCATCCCTGGCCAATGTCATCGGCGGTCTGTCAGGGCCTGCCATCAAGCCGGTGGCCCTGCGTATGGTCTATCAGGTCGCCCAGGCGGTGACTATTCCGATCATAGGAATCGGCGGGATCACCAGCGCAGAAGATGCCATGGAATTCATGCTGGCCGGGGCCAGTGCGGTGCAGGTGGGGACCGCCAATTTTGTCAATCCCAGGGCCAGTGAGGATGTGGTTGACGGGATTGCCAACTATGTCCGGGAACAGAATCTGGATTCAGTGCGTGATCTGATCGGCGCCCTGCTCCTTGGATAGGCGGGCGGGAAGATGAGAGGACGCTCTGACCGTAAGCCAGCGAAGACATCCCTCTGGGCAACGATTGCCTCCTATGGTCGTCTCCTGACTCGTCCCGATACGCCCTGGACGGTGAAGGCGATTCTGCTGCTGGCCATTCTCTATCTCCTTTCACCTTTTGATCTGATCCCAGACTGGATTCTTGGACTGGGACTGCTGGATGATCTCGCCGTCGTCTCCTTGCTGGTGGGATGGGCGATCCGTCTTGCCAGTCGCCAGCATCAGGTTCCACCCGAGAATAAAGAATAATGGTAACTATCCAGCAGCACCTCATCTGCTTCGTCATCGGCCAGCTTATGTACGAATCAGTACACTTCGCAGGCCTCTTTTTCGCATATTAGGCGCTGCTGAATAGCTACGTGACATGTGTTTTGGCATTTTCCCGGCATTAAGCTGGATAGTTACGAATCATGAAGAGTGAAAATATGCACCGCATCTGTGTTTCGATTGCCAGGGAAACTGTTGATGAAGGAGTTGCCGCGGCCGAGAGCATCAGCTCCCTGGCCGATGTGATTGAGATCCGGCTTGACCGTCTCAAGACTATTGACGTTGCTCCATTTATTGCCCGGCTGACCAGACCCCTGCTTCTGACCAACCGGCCGATCTGGGAGGGTGGCAGTTATAAAGGAGAGGAAGAGGCAAGGATTGCCCCGCTTCTCGAGGGTGTGCAGCAGGGAGTCGCCTATGTTGATCTGGAACTCAAGGCCCCCACGTCCTCGCATAAGGCCTTGCTGGAGGCGGTGGACAGCTCCGCCAGCCGTCTGATCCTCTCCTGGCATAATTTTCAGGAAACTCCCACCAAGGCGGAACTGGTAGGTCGTCTGGCCATGATCCAGGACAAAGGCGCCCATATCGCCAAGATTGTGACCATGGCCCATGATTATCATGATGTCCTGCGGGTGCTCACTCTCCAGGAAGAGGCCGCCCGCATGGATATTCCGCTGATCGCCTTCTGTATGGGCAGGCCCGGTGTTATCAGCCGGCTGGCAACCGTTGAGCTCGGAGGCTACATGACCTATTGCGCGGCAAGCGAAAATGAGGCCACGGCCCCTGGTCAGCTCTCTGTCTCCGTCCTGCGGCAGATTGAGGCCTTGATGTCAGAGGAAAAGGAGCTGCAGTAAAGATGACAATGACAATCAATGGACAGACAGCCCTCTACGGAATTATTGGCAATCCGGTGACCCACTCACTCAGTCCGGCCATGCACAATGCTGCCTTTGCCGACCTCGGGGAAAACAGTGTCTACCTGCCGTTTCCGGTTTTGGAGCTGGAGGCCGGAATCCTGGGCTTAAAGGCCCTGGGGGTCAAGGGGGTGAGTGTGACTATCCCCTACAAGGAGGCGGTCATCCCTCTGCTTGATGCAATTGATGATCTGGCCCTCCAGATCGGGGCGGTGAATACCATTGAGATCAAGGATGTCGACGGCAGAAAACATCTTTGCGGCAGCAATACCGATTGGCTTGGCGCCAATCGGGCCCTGGCCGAAAAGGTTGGACTGCGGGGGGCTCGGGTTGTCCTCCTTGGTGCCGGCGGCTCGGCCCGGGCCATTGGTTTTGGTCTGCGACAACAGGGGGCACATGTTGTCCTCTGCAGCAGGACCGAGTCACGGGGCCGGGGATTGGCCGCGGATCTGGGATGTCTCTGGCACCCCTTGGCTGAGGCGGACAGACTGCGCGGAGACGTCCTGATCAATGCCACCTCGGTGGGGATGCAGCCGGAGATCGAGATCAGTCCTGTTCCCGCAGCCATCTTTTCCCGATTCCAGGTGGTGATGGATATCGTCTATGCGCCGCTTGCAACCAGGCTGCTCAGGGAGGCGGAGGCTGCCGGCTGCCGGGTGATTAATGGCCTGGAAATGCTGCTCTATCAGGGGGTAGCGCAGTTTGAACTGTGGACCGGCAAGCCTGCCCCGGTAGAACTGATGCGTCAGAAATTGTATCAGGCGACCGGCAATATGCCGGGAATGAAATGTGGATTGAAGAAAGGTAAAAGATGAAAGAGATATGCCCCGTTGCCAGCGTTGATGCCACTATTGCGGTTCCCGGTTCCAAGAGCCTGACTCAGAGGGCGCTCATTGCCGCGGCCCTGGCGGATGGCGGCAGCCGTCTGCAGGGCCCCCTGACCAGTGAAGACACGGACTATACCTCCAAGGCCCTGGCCCAGATGGGGATTGCTGTTGATAAAGAAAAAAATTCGTGGCAGGTGGCAGGCAATGGCGGCCGGATTGTTACCCCGACCAGCGAGATCTATCTGGGCAACAACGGCACCGCCACCCGGTTTCTGACCTCGGTTGCGGCCCTGGGCCATGGCCTCTTTACCATTGATGGCGAGGCGCGGATGCGGCAGCGTCCCATCGGCCCGTTGATGGAGGCGCTCAGGGGCTGGGGAGTGGATATCCGTTCGGTCGCCGGCACCGCTTGTCCGCCGCTGACGATCAACAGCCATGGGCTGCAGGGCGGGGAGACGACTCTGCCGGAAGGAAAAAGCAGCCAGTATCTCTCTTCACTCCTGCTGGTCGCGCCCTATGCGGCGAGTCCGGCAATCCTCCGGGTGAGGGGGGAGGTGCTGTCAAAACCCTATGTGGCCATGACCCTTTCCGTCATGTCTGATTTTGGTATTGATGTTGATTGCAATCAGGACCTGACTCACTTCGAGATCCCCCGGGGCTGCTACCGGGCCATGGAGTATGAGATTGAAGGGGACGCCTCCAGTGCCTCATATTTCTGGGCGGCGGCGGCCATTACGGCGGGCCGGGTTACGGTCAGCAATGTGCCGGTGCCTTCTCTGCAGGGGGATGCCGGTCTGGTTCCCCTGCTGGCCCGCATGGGTTGTGATATCAGCCGGGAAGGCGGCGGCATCACGGTGCAGGGCCGGCCGCATCTGGAAGGGATCACGGTTGACATGGGTGATATGCCTGATGTGGTGCCCACGTTAGCGGTGGTGGCGGCCTTTGCCCATGGCAAGACCGTTATCAATAATATTGCCCACCTGCGGATCAAGGAGTGCGATCGTCTGAGCGCTGTGGTCACTGAGCTGACCAGAATGGGAGCCCAGGTGGAAGAACGGCACGACAGCATGATCATCCATGGTGATGGCGGGGGTAACCTGCATGGCGCGGTTATTGACACCTATAAGGATCATCGCATGGCCATGAGTTTTGCAGTGGCGGGTCTCCGGGTGGCCGGGGTGCGGATCAGCGATGAGGGCTGTGTCGCCAAATCCTTTCCTGATTTCTGGGAGCGCTTCAGCTGGCTGGCCTGATTTGTGGTAACTCAGGCCCGAAACGAAAAATCAGGAAAATAGTGTCCTTCAATATAATTTTGATCACGACCAACATTTCTCGATTTTCATTTCAGAGAGGTATGGCTCAACCATGACTGATTATAGTGAAAAGAAGTGCCCGGAATGTGGTCAACAGTTACGATTTCCTGAGAATATCGGCGGGATGCTTATGGCTTGTCCTTCATGTGGCAACAAGTTTTATTCTGACTTTAAGATAGGTAATTCCCGCGGAACTGGGCATCGAGATGGATTAATAAAGGTCTTTGAAATGCCCCCTGGCATCTTGAGGCGTATTTGTCGATTTTTTACTTCCTGAAAGAGAGCCAAGTATTTGTTTTTTTGGGGGATGTATACCTTGCTCTAAGCAAGAAAGATGCTGGTTATTTTCTCCGGTCTCTGTTCACGAAACCATGAAAATGGCTGTACTGAGTGATAACAGTAAAAAAACGTCTGACCAGCTTGGGGTTTATTCTCCAGGTCTTTTTCAGCATCCTGAAAAATAAGGCTCGAACATGTCGGTCCTCATTGACCATAAAATGTTTGAAAATCCTGATCCCGAAAAGCAGCTGTCTGGGATCAGCCTTCTTGTTTACATAAATTTCACTGAAATATTCAACGTTTTGCAGCCAGTGAAGCAGTCTCTCTTCAAAAAGATCCGGCTGATAAATTTTTTGGAAAAGGTCCCAGTATAAGAAGCTGAGTCTCTCGGGGCTCATCTGTTTGGGAATGATATTGGTATGCAATTGCCATTCCCCTGAGAACGTGTTTTCAGTAAGTCGTCCTTCTTCCTTTAATCTCTTATATAAGGTTGTATGTCGAGGTGCGTTTAACAGACTGATACCGGCGATCGGGCTGTCCGTGGCCACCAGGAATTGCTCCAATTCCGCAAAAACTCCTTCGTCGTCGTGATCAAATCCGACAATGAGACCAATAAAGGGGACGATACCAAAGCGGGAAATTTTTCTGATTCTTTCAAAGATGTCTTTTTCTACATTCTGGCCCTTGTGCACTTCATCAAGGCTCTCCTTTCTCACCGTTTCCACTCCCAGAAACAGGACGGAAAATCGCGCATCGGCGAACATCTTCAGTAATGCATCATCATCGGCAACCTGGACGGTGATCTGGGTTGAAAATGACAACGGCCTGGACTGTTGAGCGTTCCATTCGATGACGCTGGCGAGCAGTTTTTGAGTGAATCCTTTGTTGCCGAGGAAATTATCATCGGAAAAGAAAACCGTTCGGGCGCCGATGTCGAGTGCATTCTGCAATTCCTGCATGATCTGGTCAATGGATTTGGTGCGGTATTTTCTGCCCACATACTGGATGACATCGCAGAAATCACACTGATTAGGACATCCTCTGCTCGTCTGGATACTGATATTAACATAGTCCTCTATGCGAATTAAAGACCAGTCGGGAGGAGGACTGTCCTTCATGTCAATATAGTGTTTCTGCCGGTAAAATTTTTCAGTTTTACCCTCTGTCCATTGCTTGAGGAAAAGCGGCCAGGTGTATTCAGCTTCTCCAATAAAGAGATAATCCGCCAGTCCATCGCATCGGTCATATTCTATGGAGGCGTATGTCCCCCCCAGTGCTACCTGCCGTCCTCTTTTCCTGAATTCATTACAGAGTTCATGGATTCTTTGTGCATGAAGAGTGCCCCCGGTTATGACCACCAGATCGCAGTCACATGCAAAATCGATGGCAGTGACATTCTCATCCGCCAGGGTATATCGGATGCCTACCCCTGGTGGTGTCAATGCCATTAAGGTGGCCAGGGCTGAATTCGGCATCAATGTTTTAGCCCCCAGGATATCTGCTGTTCCCTGCATGGACCAGAAATTGTCCGGATGTCTGGGGGCTATCAGATAGATTTTTTTGAAATCTTTTTTGGACCCATAATGTTTAAACTTGGCACGATTCATTCCAGCGTCCTGTTGTTGACTTCATGATTGAGTCTGTAAATTGTCGACCAGTGCAGGGGAGGCGAATGATCAATAATCCCTTTTGTTATAGTGTCGGGCAACAATGACTACAAAACCTGCCTGTTCATCCATCCCCGGCCTGGCCCGTTCAAATTTAACCGTTTTTCCCGGTGGCTGAGAGAGGGTTGAGCACCTTTGGCGGATATCGAATCCGTGCCTGGTGAGGAGCTGCTGTACCTGGGCGATGGTTGAGAAGCGGGCCGCTTGATAAAAGGGGTGTCCCTGCTTTTTTTTCCGGCGCAGGTTCTGGCCCCAACTGCTGGTTGCCGGGACAAGGCCGATGATCAGCGGCGACTCCGGTTGCAGGACGCGTCCACATTCCTCTAAAAAACGGCTGGGGGATTGGAGAAAACAGAGGGTGAAGAGCAGAAAAATAGCGCCGAGTGAGGAGGTGGCAAAGGGAAGATCCTCGGCTCTGGCCTGACAGGTGGATATGCCTCTCTTTTTTGCCAACAGGAGGGGGGCCATGGCCGGGTCGATGCCAAACGGAATCTGCAGGGCCTCGGCGAAACGGCCTGGGCCTACGCCGACCTCGAGGGCTGGCGGGGAGAAGCTGATATCCAGAGACTGAATAGCGGCCTTTTCAATGGCAAAGAGCAGGCTGTCGTCAAACCAGTTGTCATATTCTCCGGCCCGTTCATCGAAGACCTGGGAGCTGTGATGCCAGGGTGTCTTGGGTGTTTGTTGTCGCATCTTTCTTTACCAGGAAATAGAGTTGCCCCTGTTCCTTCATATTGCCGGCAGCTGTTTCGGCGTAATGACCATTGCCCCAGAACAGGTCGGCCCGACCAGCACCTTTGATGGCCGCTCCCGCATCCTGTGGCAGGACAAAGCGCTGCATGGGTTCCCAGTGCAGCAGCAGCCCTTCCCGGTCAAGAACCGGCTTTTGTGAGACCAAATAGGCCATAAGACCTGTGGGCAGGGTTGCCGGGTCAATCGCGATGGAGCGGCCGGCGGTGAGTGGCAGGCCCAGACTGCCGGTGGGGCTTTCCTTCCTTTTATTCCACTGAAAAAAGACAAATCGGGGATTGTGGTGCAGTATCCGTTTCTGCTCACCTGGATTCTTCTCCAGGTAATGACGGATGGATGGCATGGTGGCTTCTTCGCGGGTCATCTTCTTTTCATCCACCAGAAGCTTGCCGATGCTTTTGTAATCCCGGCCATTGGTGGCAGCGAATTGAATGGCCCGCAGGGAGCCATCCTGGAAGCGGATCTTGCCGGAACCCTGGACGTGAAGGACAAAGGCATCTACGGGGTCTTGCAGATACACCAGTTCATTGCCTGCCAGCAGCTCTCTTTCTTCTATCTCTGCTCTCGACCAGAAAGGGACCTTGGCGCCAGTGCTATCCTGGCGGCCTGTTGTCTTCCTGCCAGTGCCGGGATCCCGATAGCTGATGAGGGAATCAGGAATGGAGTAGAGGGGATGGATAAAGGGAGCGCTTTTGATCAGGCTGCCTTCCAGCAGCGGTTCATAGTAACCGGTGATCAGCATCTCTCCTTTTTCCCCTTTATCGCGGCCGGCAGCCTGATAGAGGTTGAAATTCTCCCGTATAGCCTGATCGAGCTCCGTCGGACTTGGCCCCTGCTCCAGGATCTCTAGAAATGTTGCCATGGATTGGAGAAGACAGTCCCGGGAACAGAGCTCATTTTCCAGTCGAACAACGGTGTCAGGTGAGAGTGTTTTCAGGTAGCGCAGGTGGCGTGTCGCCGCCGTGGTCAGGCTCTTGTGGTCCATGTCATCCCGTAAGGAGGGGAGTCGGTTTTGTTGAGCGGCGAGCAGGGCAGTATCTTGAGCGTCTCCCAGGGCAGGCCACCACAGGCAGAGCAAAACAAAGAACACTGTCCTTCTGGCCAGAGAAGGGCTGTGGCTGGCGTGGGGTGCTGTCTTCATATCCTTACCGGTCACGTTTCAGTGCCTCGGCCAGTTCACAGACTGCCATGGCGTACCTGCTTGAATTGTTCCATTTGGTAATGGCGTGGAAGTTCGGATATGCAGCCACGTAGCGCATGCCACCACCGGTTAAGGGAGATTTCTCAAGACCGATGATGGACAGTTGTTTGTCTCCCGGCGGGGGTGGCAGCTTGATCCCCTGGGTAGAGCTGACAAGTTGCCAGTCGATCCGGTTTTTAGTCCCTTTGCTGGCGTTGATGAGTGCCTCTCCTTTTAGTTCGCTGCCGATCTCCACATAGCGGGGGGCGTCATAAACCCAATGGAAGCGGCGGAGATAGTTGGCAATGGAGGCGAGAATGTCATCTACAGAGGTAAAGACGTCACGTTTTTCATCTCCGTCAAAGCTGACGGCATATTCCCGGTAACTGGAAGGGATGAATTGGGTCTGGCCAAAGGCACCGGCATACGATCCCTTGATGGCGAGTGAGTCAAACTGGTTTTCACGACAAAGGAGAAGAAATTCGACCAGCTGTTCGCGGAAAAAGGCGCTTCTTCGCGGATAGGCGTCAAAGAGGGTGTTCAGGGTCTTGAAGACCCCGAAGGTCCCTTTATGTTCACCGAATCGGGACTCAATGCCCCAGATGGCAATGACTATCTCACGATCGACTCCCAGCTCTTTTTCAATACGGTCCAGGATAAGCTGATTGGTCTTGAGCTCCTGCTGCCCTCTTTTGATGACCGCCGGGGTGATAAAAAGAGGCCAGTAGGCATAATAGGGCTTGGCCTCCCATTGCTTGTCCATGAGTTCCAGTACTTTTTTATCAATATTGACATCTGCAAACATCCGGTCAAGTTCAGCCTGAGTAAAATGATGCTGCTCGCGAAGTTCTTTGAAGAGCAGCGTGTATTTTTCCTGCTGCAGATTAATGGCTTGACCATCTGTCACCAGGTCCGCGGCTGTTAATTTTTCGGTTTCAACGGCGGTGCTGATGGGGATAAAAGAGGTAAGACCGATACAGAAAACGGCGAAGAAGGATAGGGCGAAACGACTGTAAATAGTAATAGCAGCACCTCTTATGATGTGTATGATGAACTTTGAATTGGTTGCCGGGGTGTGTATTGGCATCAGGTGCCATTGGCGCCTGGTTCGACTTGAGCAAAGCTTGCCTGAAAGGCGGAGATGAATTCAGCAAGCATTTCAGGGGGAAGCGAGTTGATTCCTGCTGCTGCGGCCCGACCACCCCCGGTGGGAAAGGCCCGGCACAGGGCGTCAGCGCCCTTCCTGTCAGTCTGGGGGGCTCTGACGCTGATGCGCAGGGTGGCGTCCGCATTGTCAACGATCAGGGCATGGGCAGCCTCTTTTTTTTCCCGGGCCTTCAGATTGGCAAAAACACCCGAGACCCGTCTGGCCCACGGGGTGTCGGGAAAGTGGAAAATCCGATTGCGGCTGCCGGGGTTAATCACATCTTGACTGAGCGCCAGGGTCATGTCCTGCTGGAAGCCATGGCGCAGTACGGCGAGTGCCGGGGAAGAGGCGATAAAGTCCAGTGGCTCTTCATAGGGGGCAATTGCCCGATAAAGATCGGCCGGGTGAAAGTGGAGATCTGCCAGTTCTGCTCCATAGCCGTTATAATTAAGGAGCTCGCCCAGTTCCTGGAGTTGTTGCATGACCTGCACAGAGAGAGAAAGTGTCTGCCCGACCTTATGGGCGGCATCATGCAGATTATCGCCAAAGGCGGCGACGATGGCCCATTTACGGAAACGTCCATGGAGCAGGGAGTCGATGATGAGAGAGGTGCAGATGTCAGGACTCGTATCAATATGGGCGGTGAGAGCCGGATTCTCGGGGATCACACCGGCAAAATGGTGATCGATGTAGAGGATCTCATTGGCGTTGCTTAGGAGGGTCTGCAGAAATGGACGGTTGCTTTCCAGCGAGATGTCAAGGACGGTGAGCGAGCTGTGGCCTACGCCCTGTAATGTTGACAGCAGGGCGATATCCCGTTTTGGTCCGGTGATCAGAGTGGCATCAGGGCAGGGTTTGTCAAGACGGAGTTGATGCAGGGCACAGATTCCGTCGGCATCGCCATTAAAGATGTCATAATGCATAGTGGCCTACTGTCCGGGGATATTAATGCCAAAAGGGTTGCCAATGTTGGCCAGATTGAAGACCAGCATGACACCCTGGTCTTCGGGGGTATAGTGGGATCGCAGTTCAACAGACCAGCAGGTAGGTTGATAGATGAGGGAGATGTTCTGCTCTATGGTCTGAGATTGAGAGAGTGAATGCTCGATCTGGTAGGTTGCACTAATAGTGTTAATGATCTGGGTTTTCAGGGAGACGTTGATCTGGTGGATGTCTTGGAGATTGTCATATCTGTCGGTGCTGCTGTAAGGAGACCCCAGGATTTCTTCAGCGCTGCTGTAGCGATAATCCAGGCCTATCGAGTCGCCGCGGCTGTTACGGTAATGGTTGGCTAGACTGTAGAGGATAACCCCCTCACCGTAAGCGCCGACATCTGTTCGATAGGAGAGGGCAAAGTTGTTGATCGGGGTCCAGCCCAGTTCAAAACTGATCGGGGTCAGGGGGCGGTCAGAGTATTCCTGGCGCAGGTCATAGCTTTCCGAAACCTTGAAGTAGCCATAGTCGCGTCCTGATCCTTTTTTGTTATCGTTGAAAAGTTCAAAAAAATTGTCGACCCCGTAGGTAACTGCATTTCTCTCTCCGATACGGTCAACCTCGTCAAAGAGCGGCAGGTCGTCCTGATTGGTCTCAGGCAGGTAGTCGTATTGGATAGAGGGGCGGAGCCGATGATCCCAACTCCGGCTTCCCTCACCATTTAATGCAAAGTTGCGGAGCAGGGTGGTGCCAACCTCACCATGCAGATTGAAGAGAGAACGATTGGGGGTATCGTCCTGATCCCAGATCCCGTCTCCGTAGGTGTTGACTCTGTAGGAGGTATTCCGTACCCCGACTTCGGCCCGTGATTCCAGGTAGGCGCCGAGAGGAACAGGGGTGCTGAGCCGGGGAAACAGATCCAGGCGATGGCCGCCGACACCATTTTCCCGCCAGAAATTGACATAGTCGGCGTTCCAGTCAAGGGCAAGAGAGGTCTCGGCCACGGGGAGTGATCCGGTGAAATCCAGGGCCGGCAGTTTCCACAGGGGAGTTGGTGAACTCTGGGCCGCCCGGACATCATTAATGGCCAGAAAATGAGTCTGCAGAGACATGAAGTCCCAAACCTTGAGAACCTTCATGGTGTTGAGGCGCTGGTCATCTGTCCTGTTTTGGAAGGCCCGGCCATACATGGCCAGAAAGTTGTCGTTGCTTTGGGTGAAGCCGGTGGAGCCGGTATTAAACTCTGTCAGATAATCGCGATCAGAGACGATGTCGAGGTCGATACGGGTGTACCAGTCGTTGGCAAGGTCATGGTCAATCTTGCTTCGCAACCAGTAACGGTCCTTGTTGGTATGGGTGTAGCCTGTTTCCCGGTTAGAGTCAATATCGGATGGGTCGGTGAGCTTGTCTCGGAGAAAGCTGCCCATGAATGTCCCTTTTTGTGCTTCTCCAAGGACATAGCGGAACTCCATGCCTGGCATAACGCCCCGGTCCGTGTAATATTCAGGAAAGAGGGTCAGGTCGCTGGAGTCAGAGACAGCAATAAACAGGGGCAGGTTCAATCCAAAACCATTGCGGTCAGAATTGGAGAACTCAGGGAACATCAGGCCTGTCTGCCGCTTATTCTTGGCAGGCACGATCATCCAGGGGGTGTAAAGAACCGGGATGTTTTTTATCCGAAAGGTGGCATTTTTCATAACGGCGTAGCCGCCCTCGGTGATGGTGGTGTCGGTGCTGGCAAAGCTCCAGGGTGGCGTCTGATCTTTTTCCAGCTTGCAGGTGATGACCCAGCCGTTTTTGATGCGATAGGTGTTGAACCCTGTTTTTTCAATGGTCTTTCCTTCCAGGTGCAGGTCCAGCGATTTACGCAGGATGGTGGCATCAGAAAAGGTGCCGGTCTCTTTACTGAGATCCACCACACCTGCCTCCGCCTTGAGTTCGTCGTCAGCACCCTTGATGGCCACATGACCGCGGGCCTTGATGGAGTTGCGATCGATGTCATAGGCAATCCAGTCCGCCTGGATCGTGACCCTGGTTGCATAGCGCGGGGTGGTATCTGTCTCTAATGCCAGTCCGGTCGTTTCTTCCGGGGCAGGACTTGGTTCTTCGAGAAGGAGTGCCCATTGTTGATCATGTTGCTCTTTTTTCGGCAGTTCCGGTGGAAGTTGCTCCCGTTTGGTGAGCACCACATTGCCCTCGGCAATAATGGCTCGAGGGTCTTCGTAACGGGTGATTTTGTCCGCGTCTATCTGCCATTCTTCTGTGGCGGCTGTTTCGGCGAGGCCATTACTGGTTGAAAGCGACAGGGCGATCAACGATGTCAGGCAGAGCAGATGGCAGGCATGGGAACGGGTGCTGAAGAGCTTTGTCACAGTAAACCCTTTTGAGGAAGAACAGATGTTTTATTAGACGTCAGACCGGTACGGATGGTGTCTCGATCCAGGAACGGAGGGCCTGTCTGCCGGGATGTAAGACTTGCCTGTTACTCCGCTTGCAAGAATGCAGATCCTTAAGGAAACAATGATCCGGAAGTTTAAATCGAGGAGCCGGAACAAATTGTAAAAAAATAAATAGTTATTAAGAGTGTACTTAATCAGGTTGAATGTTTCAAGTTATTCGTGAATCAAGGTCAGCCCTTATGCACTTGCTTGCTGGCGCTCTTTCTGGAAGGGAAAAATCCTGGCAGCAGCTATGAATGTGTCAAAAATAAATCTCTGCTCAGTCGCTCAAGGCAAGGGGTGCGGCCTTCCTGGGCAGGAAAGGGTGCCGGCGTTGGATCCGTCTGGCCGGAGGTGTGGGGTGGGAAGGGTCTTTGTCTTGGTGTGGTGCAGGTGGGTGAGGGGGGAGAGCGATAAATATTTACCTTGATAATGAGAGGGGATTGTTTTATTTTCTAAGCAAGTTGCGCCCTGTGAGTTGTTGACGTAAAAGAATCTTTTTCTGCCGTAAGGCGTTGAGTGTTATCAAACAATGAAATATCTTTTTGGCCCGGTCTTTTCCAGGCGCCTTGGCTATTCACTGGGCATCGACCTGCTTCCTCCCAAGATTTGCAGTCTTAACTGTGTCTATTGTGAGGTTGGTCCAACCACTGAGTTGACCTGCGAACGGAAAGAATACGTGCCCACGGCAGAAATTCTGCAGGAAATAGATCGATTTCTGGCTAGTGGGGCGGCCGGGCGACCCATTGACGTTTATACCTTGACGGCCATGGGTGAACCAACCCTGCATACCCGGATAGGTGAAATTATTGCCTATCTGCATGCAAGGACAGATAAAAAAGTCGCGGTGCTCACTAATGGGACCCTGTTTTTTGATCCAAAGGTCCGCGCCGAGCTGTCTGCTGCCGATATTGTTATTCCTTCACTTGACGCGGCCAGGCAGGAGAGTTTTGAGCGGGTGAATCAACCGGCGGCGGCGGTCAACCTTGAGCAGGTGATTGAAGGGCTGGTTCTCTTCCGTCGTCAGTTTCACGGAGAATTCTGGCTTGAGGTTCTCCTGGTCAGGGACATGAATGACAGCCAGGAGGATCTGGCGGCCTTACAGCAGGCTGTGCGCAGGATAGATCCGGCGCGGGTTCAGTTGAATACGGTGGCGAGGCCACCCATGGATGGTCGTGCCAGGCCAGTAACCCGGGAAAAGATGGAACAGGCCGCAGCGATACTGGCTGATGGCTATGCTGGTCAGGTCGAAATTCTTGTTGATCTTCAGGCCATCGAGCAGAAAGAACTTGGGCAGGGCAAGCAGCTGCAGCCGAAACTTGTTGAGGAAATAGCGGGTCTGCTGCAGCGCCGTCCCTGTCCCATTGAAGAGATAGATAAGGCCCTGCATGTGCAGGATCTGGAGTTGACCCGGGCATGTGTACAGGCGCTTGTCAACGCCGGCAGGATTGAAAAGCTGGTCCATAACAATAAAGAATTTTATCAGCTGGCCACTGTGCGCAGTGACCCTCGAAAAGATTAGCCGTTACGAAATAACGAGACCACGTCAAAGTGATTTCGTAACGCAGGCCAAGGACGGTTTGGTGTCGCTCGCGGAGTGGACGCCCCGGAGGAAGAGCCTTTGGGGTATGGAAGAAGAGCGATTGTCGTTTTTGACTTTCAGGTGGTCATGTTATTTTGTGACAGCGGCTTAACCTCGCAAGCTGCCGTGAACAGTATTGAGAAATGTTGATGGGATTGGATGCTGAAGAGCGTATCCAGTTCCATGGGAGGCGCCAGTCGATCTGATAATGGCGTTTATTAAATTTATGACACCCTGCATCCTATAATGTTTTGCCGGGTGTCAAAAGCTGTCCGCCACTTGTTTCCCTGTCAGGGAAAGCGGTGCGTGGATCAAGGAAAGTGAGAATGACAGTAAAGAAAACAAGTCCTGAAAAGGCAGCCGCTCAAGAGCAGGGAGACAAAAAGGGTAAGGCCACAACAGGATCCTGGTGGAAGAGTACCGTTGCCGATGAGTCTGGTCGTGAGGGCGCCGGACAGGAGCAGCCGTCGCCCCCTGAAGTAGTCGCGGAATCCGGGATGCCGGAGAAAAAACCGGCGGGAAGACCTGCCCGGCCGAGGCGGAAAAAGACAGACGTCGTCCCTGATGTGATTGTTCCAGACCCTGGAGCCCAGGCAGGGGAGCAGTCAGTAGCGGATGGAGAAAAAGCTGCCTCTGGCCAGGATAAAACAGCGGTAGAAGAAAGTGTTGCCGCAGTCAGTGATTCGAAGAAAAAACCAGCGGGAAGGCCTGCCCGGCCGAGGCGGAAAAAAATAGACGTCGTCCCTGATGTGGTTGAATCAGGCCCTGGACCCCAGGCTGGAGATCAGCTGCCGGTAGAAGGAGAGCAGGCAGCATCTGGACAGAATGAGGAATCAGGAGAAGAGGACGCGGCAGAGACCAGCGCTCCTCAGAAGAAGAGTGGCAGGAGGCCAGCCCGTCCAAGAAGGAAAAAAACTGAGGCGGTGATGCCGGTAGGAGAGATTGCAACTGAAGGCACCGACGGAGTCGTTCCCGGAGATGCGTCTCAGGGGCTAGCTGCGAGTGAAACGGTCGCGGACAAGCTGGTAAGCCCGGCCCCGACCGGTGAAAAGCCCAAGCGTTCATCCAGGTCGCGCGGGCGGAGAAAGCCAGCCCCGGGGAATCTCGATATTCAGGACGAAGAAGATGACAATGTTCCTGATGTTGAAGATGAGAAAGCCAAGACCACGATCAGCAGGTTGTTGATCAACGCCGAGGAGCCGGAAGAGTGTCGCATTGCCATGCTTGAAGATGGACGCCTGGAATCTCTTCATGTCTCAACCATCTCCAGGGAACATACGAAAAGTAATATCTACAAGGCCAGGATTGTGGCGGTAGAGTCGAACCTGCAGGCTGCCTTTGTTGATTACGGCACCGAGAAAAACGGCTTTCTCCCCTTCAGTGAGATCCACCCGGAGTATTATCGGCACGATGTCAGCGAAAAGACCATGAAGCTCATTGAACAGCATCAGTGGAAAAATCTGAATATCAATGAGGTGCTGGAGAGAGGCCAGGAGCTGCTGGTTCAGGTCGTGAAGGAAGAGGTGGGGAATAAAGGGGCCAATATGACCACCTATCTCTCACTGCCGGGGCGCTGCGTGGTGCTCATGCCCGGTTCGGATTCTTCCGGGGTCTCCAAAAAGATCTCTGGTGATGATCGACGTTCCCAGTTACGCGATATTATGGATAGCCTGGAGATCCCCGAAGGTATCGGCTGGATCGTGCGCACTGCCAGTTTTGATCTGACAGAAATATCTCTGGCCAAGGATGTCAAATATCTGCTCAAGCTCTGGGGGGAGATCAAGTCCAAAGGACAGGCCATGATCGGGGTCGGTCTGGTCTATCAGGATCAGGACTGTGTGCTCCGCTTTCTCCGGGAACATTTTGACCCGGAGATCAAAGAGATCCTGGTTGATGATCTGGCGGCCATGGAAAAGGTTCGGGATTTCATCGATCTGCTGCCCGACGAACAAAAGCACACCAAGGTCAGATTGCATAAGGGCGCCCGCCCTATTTTCAATCAGTACAACGTGGAAGACCAGATCGAGTCGATATATCAACCCCAGGTCTTCCTGCCATCTGGCGGCTCTATTGTCATTGATCCTACCGAGGCCCTGGTGGCCATTGATGTCAATTCAGGATCGACCGGCAAGGGCCAGAATTTTGAGGATGCGATCTTTCTGGCCAATGTGGAGGCGGCAACAGAACTGGCCCGGCAACTGCGGCTGCGGGATCTTGGTGGGCTGATCGTGGTCGATTTTATCGATATGCGGAGTCAGAAGAATATCCGTGAGGTGGAAAGGCAGGTCAAGGTAGCCATGAAGCGAGACAAGGCCAAGGTCGATATCAGCCGGATCTCCAAATTCGGCTTGATGCAGATCTCCAGGCAGAAGCTTGGCGCCCCTGTTGAGGCCCTCAATTATCAGGTCTGTCCGCATTGCATGGGACGTGGCGTGGTGCGCTCGGTGGAAACCCTGGCCCTCTTTTATCTGCGCCGGATGCAGACCGGCGCCAGCCGCAAGATGGTTGACCGGGTTGAATGTCGTTTTCCCCTGGATGTGGCCCACTATCTCCTGAACAATAAACGTCACGAGCTGATCGACCTGGAAAACAGGCACAAGATCTCAGTGGAGATCATCGCTGATCCGGCCTTAAAGCCGGCTGATCATGAGATCAATTTCCATAAGGAAGAACGGGATCGGCAGGTGAAAGAGGGCAGCAGAAAGCCCGAGCTTGAACGTTGAACCCTGCAGGCAACAAAGTAGTTGTCTTTGTCAGCGAGTTGCGCAAGTCGCTGCGGGCATTGGGGGTGGGGGGCATCGTGGTTACGGTCGCCATTTTTTTTCTCACCCCTGATCTGCTGCGGATAGTCCAGAATCATCTGGCCGAGAAGCTCTACTTCTTTAGTGTGGCCGGCCCTTTTCTGGCCCATGTGAAAATGGCCGTCTTTGCCGCCCTCTATGTCATGATGCCATGGATGATGGCTGTTTTGTGGCGTGCCTTGGGAAAGCCCTTCGGGGTTGAAGGGGGGCAGTTGTTCTTTTTTGTCCTCTTTACCTCCCTCCTTTTTTATGTGGGGACCTTGTTCTGTTATTTTGTAACCCTGCCTCTGGGGATTAATTTTCTTCTTGGTTATGGCTCGGAACAGTTGCGACCGGTTATCTCCGTCAGTCGTTTTGTCAATTTTGTCACCCTGTTTATTCTGGCATTTGGTGCCATCTTTGAGCTTCCTGCCTTTATGGTCTTTCTGGCCAGGGTTGGGGTCTGTCCCCGCAGTTTTTTTGAAAAAAACAGGCGTTACGCCATATTGGTAATTGCCATTGTTTCCGCCTTGCTGACCCCGGCTGATATTATGACTATGCTGCTCATGGGTGTGCCCCTCTACCTACTTTATGAATCCGGTATTGTCATTCTTCGGCTGATGCGGATTAAATAAGAGGTTGGGAGGTTGTACCGGGATTATGGGCACTCTATCAGATGAAAGCCATGTTTTTTGAGAAGGGCTGCTGTGACCCCTGTCTTACCGGTAAGCCCACAGGAAGGGCTGCCGCTTTTTAAGAAGATGGCTGTTATCTGCTGGCTTTTGGCCAGCAGGAGCGTCTGCTCGGCCCCTTTGATAAATTGCCGGCTCACGTCGATACCGTCTCGGGTTCTCACCGTTGCTTTTCCCGAGAAGACATCAGCGCCATCGCCGTTAATGAGTTCTGCTGCTGCTCTTGGCGTCGGCAGGCCACCCATCTGTTCCGGGCAGAAGGGGATCCAGATGCCGTTTTGCAGGTGCTGCAGCCAGTTCTGCACAGGCCTGGTTTGTCCGTCATAACGGCTGCACAGACCGACAAGGCAGGCACTGACCAGATAGATATTTGTTTCAGAGGGCATGGTAAAGGGTGTTTATTGTGCTGTCTGTTGTTGAAGTTTTTGAGGAGATAACTATGAAGAGGACATATAAAGCATCCTTGTCGCCCATGCAGCAGAAAAAGATGTTTCATCTCTCTCTGCTGTTAGTCGTTCTCTTCCTTCTGATGATTGTTTTTGCTCCAGGCAAGGGCTTGTTGTTTTTGAGAAAGCAGAAGATGCAGGTCGATGCCTTGCACGCTGAGAAACAGGAACTGGTGGAAAAGAACAATGCCTTGCGTGAAGAGATCAACCGGGTGAAAACCGACGTGAACTACCTTGAGCAAGTGGCAAGGGGGCAACATGGTTTGTTGAAAAAGGATGAGATGGTCTTTGACTTTTCACCCAAGGAGCGGAACAAAAGGGAATAACCGCGGAGGTCGAATGGCGGATTTTCCTCTGGTGAATTGAAGAGGGAACGCACGGCTCCCTTGGACCTATGCTCAGGAGAAACCGGAACGGGAAGAACAGCCGGACAGGGCGCCGGCGGGAATGGTTGTTCCTTTAGCCGGTTGGCTGCTGGTGGCCGACAGGATTTTTTTGATGTTGGAGCTGTTACAGTGTTTGCAGCGGATGGAATCAACAGCCGAGGCAATGAGCACCAGACTCTCAAAGGTCTTCCCGCAGTCATCGCACTTGAACTCGTAGATTGGCATGTTGACTCCTTTTATAACTTTTAATGACGACATATTTTGTAGATTAATGATAACTACAATTTGTCTTTTGCGGATATTGTCAAGGATCCTGGTCTGAAATTTTGTTGAATGCGACGCTGTAACTGGCAACGGCTTTAGATATGAGGGTTAACACTTAAGCAAAAAAAGACCGGCCTCCCTTGCAAGCGTGGGTTACGTTGAGAAGCCACAATCAACTCAGAGCCAAAATCAAGGAGGCAGGTCATGGAGAAAACAATAAAGAATATCGGTTTAGATGTCCATAAAATTCAATATTAATTGGCATAGCCGATGACGGTCGTGATGGTGAAGTGAGATTTTACGGTAAAATTGAGAACGACAGGAATCAGCTCGACAAAGTTATCCGTAAACTTCTATCAACAGGGGCGGTGCTCCGTTTTGTCTACGAAGCAGGGCCTTGTGGATATGACATTTATCGCTATTTAAGCAATAATAATCTGGATTGTGTTGTTGTGGCTCCATCTAAAATTCCGCGACAAAGCGGTAACAGGTTGAAG
>JAHYIV010000021.1 GCA_019429465.1 Desulfoarculaceae bacterium | reverse complement strand
CATCCCTGATTACCACCAGGCCCGCGACCTTCTTTCCACCCTGATCTTTCGCGAGAGGATGGAACCCAAGAAGCGGGAGCGGGAGCTGCGGATTCTCAATACCTTTGATGTGGAGATCTGCTGCCGAAGGTAGGATTCTTTCCTTTTGAACTTTCATGTTCTGTTATATAATATGAGAATATGTGGGAATTTACCTGCGGGGATAGAATAAGTGGAAATTCCTTCTACCCACGATTAAATTCAGCGGACCTAACGAGCCGGTCCGCTGATTAGCTCGTTGGAAAAAATGAAACACCTTGCCACGATTCTGGTAAAAGTGTAGCACTTATGACTGGAATTGTAGGATTTAGAGAGGGAAAGATATGACGGATACGCTTTCTCGGATGGAACGAAGCGAGCGAATGTCCCGGATTCGAGACAAGGGCTCGGCACCAGAAATGAAACTACGTCGTCTGATTCATGGAATGGGTTTTCGCTACCGCTTACATGTCAAGGAGTTACCGGGCAAGCCAGATTTAGTTTTTCCATCCAGGAGAGCCGTCATCTTCATGCATGGATGTTTTTGGCACCGCCATGAGGAATGCAAACTTGCAAGGCTTCCAAAATCCAAACTGGATTTTTGGAAGCCAAAGCTGGAAGCAAACAAGGCGAGGGATTTACTCCATCAAAGACAACTACGAGACTTGGGATGGCGCGTTCTGGTTGTGTGGGAATGTGAAATGATTTATACAGAGCGTGTATCGACAATCGTCAGGAATTTTCTGTGCGAATAGGAAGGTAAAAAATGAAATCAGTGGAACTTTTTGCGGGCGCGGGGGGGCTTGCCATGGGGGCTTCGTTGGCTGGCTTCGAGTCGCTGGCCGTGGTGGAGTGGGATAAATGGGCCTGTGGCACCATTAGGGAAAACCAAAGGCGAGGATATCCATTGGTGCAGAATTGGCCACTTTGGGAAGGTGATGTGAGGAACTTTGACTGGTCCTCAATTTCCGAGGGTATTGACTTGCTTGCGGGAGGACCACCATGCCAACCATTCTCAATGGGCGGCAATCACAAGGCATATGGTGATGAGAGGGATATGTTCCCATCCGCAGTGGAACTTGTCCGCGGGTTAAAGCCAAAGTCCTTCATAATTGAAAATGTAAAAGGACTTACCCGGTCCAGCTTCGCGAACTATTATCAGTACATCCTGCTTCAGCTGGAATTTCCAGAAGTCACAAAACGGCAACGTGAAACATGGATGGATCACTTGAGCAGGCTTCAAGAGGAAAAAACCTCTGGTGCCCTTCATGGGAGCGGACTTACCTATAATGTTGTTTCTACACTTGCTAACGCTGCGGATTATGGCATACCCCAAAAGCGTGAAAGGGTATTCATTGTAGGCTTTCGCTCCGACCTCGGCATTGAATGGTCCTTCCCTCGCCCAACCCATTCATTCGATGCGCTTCTCTATTCGCAATGGGTTACGGGGGGGTATTGGGAAAAGCACCGAATTCCGCAAACGAGGCGTCCAGGGGTTCCTGAAAAAATTAAAGCCCGAATCAAAAAACTAAGCGGGTTGCTTTTCCCTGTGAATGATAGCGCTTGGCGAACTGTCCGGGATGCCTTGATCGATGTTCCAGACCCTCGTAATGGGGCGGCAAAGTCATTCTACAATCACAACTTTCAGGATGGTGCCAGAATATATAAGGGACACACGGGTAGTCCACTCGATTTGCCCGCGAAAACGCTTAAGGCGGGAGACCATGGCGTGCCCGGAGGGGAAAACATGTTGGTGTTGGATGACGGGAGCGTTCGCTATTTCAGCGTGCGTGAATCCGCCCGCCTCCAAACATTCCCTGATGGTTATGTGTTTCATGGATCGTGGACAGAAGCCATGAGGCAACTCGGAAACGCCGTTCCCGTTGCCTTGGCGCGTCGCGTCGCCGCATCCGTGGCGGAAAGTCTCGCGGAAGGCGAAATACGTAAAATAAGCCGCACCAGAAAAAGGAATGTAGCATGACGGATAACAAAGTCATTCCTTTTAACCCGCTTCATAAGCGACACTTGGGAGAAAGCGTTGGCCAAGCCATGTTGCGGCAATCCGTCACCCCCTTGGGGAACTTGGAAGTCTTCAATGGCGCGGGAATCTACGCTATTTATTATACGGGTAGCTTTCAGGGTTACGAGGCAATAGCCGAACGCAACGGGAAGAAACGCTTTAACGCTCCTATTTACGTTGGTAAAGCCGTACCCAAGGGGGCTAGAAAGGGGGGGGATCTTGAGGCGCCCCCCGGAAAGGTTCTTTATTGCAGACTCAATCAACACGCTAAGAGCATCGAGGAAGCATTTAACCTAAATATAGCTGATTTCCACTGCCGCTATTTAATTGTTGACGATATCTGGATTCCACTCGGTGAATCGTTGCTTATTGCAAAGTTTGATCCACTATGGAACAAGCTCATAGATGGATTCGGCAATCATGATCCTGGCAAGGGGCGCCACGCTGGTTTGCGGCCACGCTGGGATGTTCTCCACCCTGGGCGTCCATGGGCGGAGAGGTGTCAACTTCGTGATGAATCGGCGGAACAGATCATTCGTGAAGCTCGGGATTATCTCCGAAACAACCCTCCTCCAGATGATATTTCCATGATAACGGTTTGACCCTTGCCAGGTCATTCTAGGTCATACACCGGGGTCTTTCTATGATAACATATTGATATCTAACAAAACATTCCATAAGAACTTCTTTTTTACGGCTAGTCTTGGAACCCTTTCCCACACAGAGTCCTTGCAACCATGAACGCCACCACCATCCTGAATGTCATCATCACCATCGTTCTTGCGGATTATCTCCTGGAAAGGGGGCTCAGCTTTCTCAACTGCAGGAGTATTTCCACGCGGCTGCCTGATGAGGTGAAGGGGATTTACAGCGAGGAGAAGTATCAGCAGTCCCAGGAGTACAAGAGGGCAAACTGCCGCTTTGAGCTGGTCACCGCCAGCCTGAAGCTCGTGATCCTCCTGGCCCTGCTCATGGGTGGCGGCTTTGCCTTTATCGACGGGTTTGTCCGGGGCATGGTGCCGGCGGAGTTGCCGGTCTCCCTGCTCTTCTTTGCCCTGCTCTTTTTTGGTTCGGAAATCCTCTTTCTGCCCTTTGCCCTCTATCATACCTTTGTCCTTGAGGAACGCTTTGCCTTTAACAAGACCACCATGGCCACCTTCTTCACCGATAAGATCAAGGGCTGGCTCCTCATCGTCCTCCTGGGCGGGCCCCTGCTTACGGCGGTGATCTGGTTTTACCAGGTGACCCGGGACAATTTCTGGATCTGGGCCTGGCTGCTGATGAGTGGCTTCATGATCTTCATGACCATGTTCTACGCCACCCTGATCGTGCCCCTCTTTAACAGGCAGACGCCGCTGGAGCAGGGTGAGCTGCGGGATGCCATCGAGGCCTTCAGCGCCAAGGCCGGCTTTCAGCTGGATAATGTCTTTGTCATTGACGGCTCCCGCCGCTCCACCAAGGCCAATGCCTATTTTTCCGGACTCGGTGCCAAAAAGCGCATCGTTCTCTATGATACCCTGATTAACGACCTGGAGGTGGAGGAACTGGTGGCGGTGCTGGCCCATGAGATCGGCCATTACAAGAAAAAGCACACCC
Organism: Desulfoarculaceae bacterium; assembly: GCA_019429465.1. Classification (GTDB taxonomy): domain Bacteria; phylum Desulfobacterota; class Desulfobulbia; order Desulfobulbales; family Desulfocapsaceae; genus UBA2270. The sequence goes on along the minus strand of JAHYIV010000021.1, from coordinate 44,722 downwards.
TCAAGGGGATTATCGCCGTGCTCTGTCAGACCGGCATCATGCTCTTTGTCCTGTCGTTGTTTGTTGCCAACCCGCTGCTGTCCGCGGCGCTCGGCGCCGATATCCACAGCTTCCATCTGGCCCTGATCAGTTTTGCGCTGCTCTACTCACCGCTGTCCACTCTCATGGGGCTGGCCATGAACAGCTTCTCCCGGCACAATGAGTATGAGGCCGACCGTTTTGCCGCCCGCCATTTTAATGCCGTCCCCCTGGGATCGGCCCTGAAAAAGCTGTCCGTGGGCAACCTCGGCAATTTGAGCCCGCACCCGGCCTATGTTTTTTTCCACTACTCCCATCCCCCCCTCCTGCTGAGACTACGAGCCCTGAGCACGACCTGAACGGGCTGTTCCGTCCGTGAAACTGGGGGTTCCGTAGAGACCTCTCTATGAAAAAGGAGGTAGCGATCCGTTTTCATGCCAGGGTAAACGACTTGGGAATCCGGGGCCGAATTTTTGACATCTTTAATTCTGGATGATACGAAATAAGGAGATACTATGAAAATATCTCTTTTATGAATCATCCAACCTTCCCAGAAAAAGACCGTAATCTTCCTTTGGTGGGAATTGGTCAAGGGTGATGGTCAATTCTTGTGTGGATGAAAAAATGCCAAGGTTTCGATTGACTATTCTCTCTGTAGAACATGTCTCATTTGTACCGGCGACTCTAGTCCGAAAGGGTTAGAGCCATTTTCAAGTAAGGCGCAATTCACAATAAAGGAGTAGGCACATGAAGACACATGGCAAGGAAAACCATAGCAAAGGTGCGATGCAACGGGTGCTGCAGGTCGGTATAACAATGGTGATGGCGGTCATTTTGCTGACGCTTCCCCGGATAGCACTGGCTGATACTGCCGCGAGTATTGACCGTGACGTAGACAACGCCCTGGAGAAACTCTACCAAACTACCCCGGCTGCCAAAGATTTGTCCAATATCGCGCAAGGGATACTGGTGTTTCCCAGCATCATTAAAGGAGGCCTTATCATCGGCGGTCAATACGGAGAGGGCGCGCTCCGCGTGGGGGCAAAAACCACCGGATACTTCAAAACGGTTTCTGCCTCCTACGGATTACAAATCGGAGCGCAATCCTTCGGCTATGCCCTTTTTTTCATCGACAGCAAGAGCTTGGATTATCTTAAGAAAAGCAGTGGGTGGGAAATTGGAGTCGAACCCAATATTGTGATTGTCGATGAAGGGATGGCCCGCTCGCTGTCGACGACTACTGTTAAATCCGGTGTCTACGCCTTTTTCTTCGACCAGAGGGGTCTTATGGCGGGCATTACTATTCAGGGGAGCAAGATAACTGAGTTTACGCCGGAGAAATAAACTCAGTTTGATTGTCAAAAATGGCCGCCACGGTAGACGCCACCATTCTGATCTTCCTGGAAATTTTCAAATTCCTGAGTCCATTTTTTTTTCATACAAGGCGACGCTGTAACTGCCTCTCTCAACAAGGCGTAAAGGAGGGAACGCCATGAAAAAAATGATATTGCTGATTATAGGTCCCCTGATTTTTCTGGGCGCGGAGTCGGCTTTGGCCAATAAGTCTGCTGTTCGTCTGGAGGCCCCGGTGAATGCAGCGCAAGGGGAGAAGGTCACAATCACACTCTTTGTCACCCACAGTGCCAATAATTTTTTTCATCATACAAACAGGGTGTATCTGGCAATGAATGGCGAGGAGAAGGCCAGCTGGGAGTTTAGCATGACCAATAGACCGGAGGCGGCCGAGTTTAGTCGAACCTTTGAATACGTGATGGATGGGCCGATGACCCTTGAGTCGGCAGCGTTTTGTAATATGCATGGCAGCGACAAGATGGTAACGGCGACAATAGGTCTGAAATAGTTTTGCCGGCTGTTGTCAATATTCCTAAGAGAGGGTGATGGCATGCGGATTGACGGAATTTCCCTGGTGCAGAGCCTGGGGATCATCAATTTTATCCTTCTTCTGTTTCAGCTCTCTTCCGGCAGACATTGGATACGGGTGAAAATTGGAGTCCACCGCAAGGTTGGCCTGGTGCTTGTGGCCACTGCCACCCTGCATGGGTTTCTAGCGCTGGTGACGGCTAATTGAAAAGAGAGAACCAGCGGACAGGTAAGCCGGTCGTGGTCAAAATATAACGCTCTTGTTGAGGGGTGCGACAATATGCCACATTGTGGTATGTTTTTCTTTGGGTTATTTAATGATAAAGAATGTTGTTGGTGTGGATGCGGCCGAACCTGATTCGTAGGTATTGGTCAATAACCGTACAAACTTGACACGGAGAACAGGCGTTATGGAAAATCAGGACAAGACTTGTCAGAATCTTACCCGCCGTCAGATGATGATCGGTACCGCAGGGGTACTTGCCGCGGGAACGGCTCTTACTCAGTTCGGGGGCTTGCTGCAATCCGCCCACGCCGCGGGTGGATCGACTGAAAAATGGCCCTGGAGCTATGAGAAACTCGATCCTGCCAAGACCGCGGAAATTGCCTATGAGGAATGGTACCGCGTTTTTTGCGGTGCGGCAGTAATCAACAGCGTTTTCAGCCAATTACGGGAAAAGGTCGGGGAGCCTTATATCTCTTTCCCGAGTGATGCCTTTGTCTTTCTCGAAGGCGGTATGGTGGGCTGGGGCATGACCTGCGGCTCCAATGCCGGTGCGGCTATTGTTGCCAATCTCATCATCGGACCGAGAATCGCCGGCGGCACAGAGGGGCATCAGATCAGCGAGGATATCTTCCAGTGGTATTCCGAGGCCTCCATGCCTATTTTTGTCCCGAAAACTCCCAAGGTCACCACCGAACTGGTCAGGACCACTGCCGAATCCCCTCTGTGTCATGTCTCTGTCGGCAAATGGATGAAGGCGTCGGGGTATCCCATCGGCAGCGCCGAGCGGAAAGACAGGTGTGCACGGGTCGCAGCCAGTGTTGCCTTCCATCTTGTTGAACTGCTCAACGACTGGAAAGACGGCAAGTACAAACCCGCAGCCACGCATAAGCCGGTATCGGAGTTCGGCATCACCGCCCAGATGAACTGCATGGAATGTCATGGCAATGATGTTCCCACACCACCCATGGCCAAGAAATAAACATGGGGCTTCTCTCTTTTTGAGCAAGAAACGACCGGAATTCCGGTTTCCTCGCTAAGCGGCCTGACGCCGCCCCCGGCATATATCTGTCGGGGGCGGCGTCATCCTGCTCTTCTCCGTCAGCCCAATCAACTCCCTCTTTTCAACCCCTTCCCTTGCCCTGCCGGAATGTCCATTCTGACGATGAGGTCTCATGTTTCAGGATTTTGATACGTTTTTACAGCAGTCTGCTTTTTCCCCGTCGCTGATACAGGTGACACATCTGCTCGTTTTGCTGCTCCTGCTGGCCATCACGGCCTTGTTCGCCTACTGGTTTTCTCGGACGTATCTCGTCGGGATCCTGGAGAAGATTGCCCACAAAAGCACATTCCGCTGGGATGATATCTTCAGCCGGAATCTTTTTTTTAAACACCTGGCCATACTGGTGCCGCTGGTTCTGATCCATGCCGCCGCGGACCTGGTCTTTACCGACTTTCCAGGAACAGCTGAATTCCTGCGCCGGGCCTCGCTTATCTTGTTTGTCTTTGCCGGTCTCCGTATCTTTGGCGCAGTGTTACGCTCAGGCAAGGATATCTATCATGGCAGCGCGACCAAAGGTGACTGGCCTGTTCAGAGTTATCTTGATGCCCTGCGGATCATCTCGTATGTCCTTGCTTTTATCTTTTTCATCTCGATTCTGACCGATAAATCCCCCTGGGGGATAATCAGCGTCTTTGGGGGCCTGACAGCTATCCTCCTTCTTATCTTCAAGGATACGATTATGGGATTTGTGGCCAACCTGCAGCTGACGGCCAATGATATGATTCGTGTTGCCTCAGGGGCTGCCGCTGGAAATATATGTCTTCAGCGCTGACAAGGTCTGGGCGAATTATGAAGAGATCCAGGCCGATATCTTTGATCATCTCCTGGCAATTGCCCCTGAATTCGGTCTGCGGATCTTCCAGTACCCGTCGGGATATGATCTACGTTATCTCCACACTCCTGCTCCCGATTCTCCGGTTGAGAGCTGAAGAAACACAAAAGGGGGAAGCGCATCCCTTGTTAAAAGGTTATACCGACAAGCAATTTGCAGGAGTTAAGAGGGGCATTGGGCTCCTTACTGCCACCGTTGGAGATGTGATGGTAGCGCAGTTCAAGCAAAAGCTTGTGGCTGCGGGTTGTCTCCTGTTCGAGCCCGATCCCGAACTGATAATTGCCGTTCACTTCGTCCCCCATTCCCGGGACATCGGCAAAGCTGTAAACAGGGCCGCCGCCGCCAAACAGATAGGGTCGCAGCTCCTGACCGGCGGTAAAGGTATAGGTGGCCAGAAAATTCAAGCCGATCATGCTGGAGACCTCGGGGCTGAGAACCAGATGGACGGGAAGCTCGAGCATGATGGAATGAAAACCGCGGTACCATCCGGAGCCGATGTCGTCAAAGATGAGGTGATTGTAACGCGGGACAAGATCAATGGTTTGAACCCGCTCCGTGGTCTGTCCCCAACCGGGAAAACTCTGACCATAGCCGCCGAGCAGGCCCCAGCGGTCTTTTGAGGTATCAATGAAGGCGGCGCCGGCAGAATCAGGCCGGCCGGCAGCGCTCAAAAGCAGAAGAAAGGACAAAAGCAGGAAGGCGGCCTGCCTGACGCCGGGATTTTTTTTCCACATATGTCGATGGGTGACCATAACTCTGCTCCTTGGCTGACGGCGCCGGGCCGTTTGCCGGAAGATTGGATGAAACGCCTGCCGGAGTTTCCGGCCAACAGACGGGTAACAGGAGCCTTGCTGCCTGTCCCGTGTTGTCTGATCTGGAAGATCTCACTGCAAGTATCTCTTGAAAAACAGGTATTGTCAAGCAGCGACAGGGGTGCCTCGGGGGAAATCAGAACTGTTTGACAATGAAGAGGTTCATGGTAAAGTAAGGGCACAGGAGATGAGGTGAAACACCTTCGTCGGCTACCCGGTATTTTTTTCCGTTCATCGGGGTTAGCCATTTATTCCGGATAGTAGTAAATTGTGCTCTATTATAACTGCGTGTTGCGCATGCAAGGCATCAGGCAGCTCATCTGTTGATATCTCATCGGAAGGAACAATCATGGTAATAACACGGAAAGACTGGACGAAATCGAGCTGGAAGAATTTTACTGCCCTGCAGCAGCCAAAATGGCCGGACCAGGAGGTGTATGACAAGGTCCTTGCCAACCTTGCCCATCTCCCCCCGTTGGTCTTTGCCGGTGAGATCCGCGACCTGAAGGCGATGCTGGCCAAGGCCGTGGTCGGGGATGCCTTTCTCCTCCAGGGCGGTGACTGTTCGGAAGACTTTTCCCAGGTTACGGCCCCCAAGATCAGAGAGACCCTGAAGGTGCTCCTGCAGATGGCCGTGGTCCTGACCTATGCCGGCGGTAAACCGGTCATCAAGCTTGGCCGCATCGCCGGTCAGTTTGCCAAGCCGCGTTCAGCCGATACGGAGATGGTTAATGGTGTCGAGCTCTCCTCCTATCGGGGGGATATGGTCAACAGCCCGGAGCCGATTGCCGCCGCCCGTATTCCTGACCCCAATCGGATGCTGCAGGGGTACAATATGGCCGCCGCCACCTTGAACCTGTTGCGGGCCTATACCCGTGGCGGCTTTGCCGCCCTGCACCGGGTTCAGGCCTGGAACCAGGAATTTGTGGTCCAGTCGCCCATGGGCCGTTCCTATGACCGCCTGGCCAAACAGATCAGCCAGGCCATTCAGTTCATGGAGACCATCGGCATCCCCACTGACAACCCGAAGATCAATGAGGCCAATTTTTTCACCTCGCACGAGGCCCTGCTCCTCGGTTACGAGGAAGCCATGACCCGCGAGGATTCAACCAGCGGGGGCTGGTATGACTGTTCCGCCCATATGCTGTGGATAGGTGAGCGGACCCGTCAGCTCGATGGCGCCCATGTCGAATTTCTGCGCGGGGTCCTTAATCCCATCGGGGTCAAGATCGGGCCTGATTATGATCTTGACAATGTGACGCGGCTGATCGAGACCCTTAATCCTGATAATGAGGCGGGCAGGCTCACCCTGATTACCCGTCTGGGGATGAAGAAGATTGATAAGGTCCTGCCCCCCCTGTTGCGGGCGGTGAAGAAAGAGGGGTATAATATCGTCTGGAGCTGCGACCCCATGCATGCCAACACCTATACGGCCGAGTCAGGCCATAAGACCAGGAATTTCAACGATATCCTCTCGGAGATCACCTGCTTTTTTGAGATCCACTGGGCCGAGGGCACCATCCCCGGCGGCATCCATCTGGAGATGACCGGGGAGAATGTGACCGAGTGCACCGGCGGCGCCCGTAACATCATCGACGCCGAGCTGGCCAATAACTACCTGACCACCTGTGATCCCCGCCTGAACGCGGAACAGAGTCTGGAGGTTGCCTTCCAGATCGCCGACATGATCAGAAGCTGATGTAAGAAAAATTTTTCTGGATTGCTGACCGGTGATAGTAGAGCAAACAGAAAATGAAGGTGGCAAGCCCTGCCCCGGATTCCATTGCCTTTCATCCAGGCTGCAGTTGCGGCCCAAGACGTAGCCTGGATGCAGCGCCGGCGGAATCCGGGGCCACCGGTTGTGACGCTGAAGAGTTCCCCTCCCGCCTCTTGCGAACATGGTTAAATCCCCATGATCCGGCCATATGCCCATGCTGTCTCTGTCACCCACCCCTTCTCTCCTTTCTGTCAAATTATTGAAAAGACAAATCAATTTTTTTTTTCCTGACATGGCGCACTTATTGCTTTTATGTGTGGCAACAGGGGAAAGCAAACCACCTGGCTTGACGCCCTGATGCCGGGTGATTGCAAATTTCATGTCTTATTTGATGGTTTCGTAAAAACTCAATTTCTGGGATGGCTAAGTAAAAAGCGTCAAATGCGAGGCGCGCAAATTTCGAGGAATGAGGCGTACTTGAGTACGCCGCAGTGACGAGATAATCTGCAGCAACGAAGCAGTTGGCGACTTTTTACGACGCCATCTTATTTGATTGGTGACGGTAAGGAGAAGAGGTGGATAAAAAAGTCCTTGTGGTTGATGACAATGAACTTGTCCTCTACGGTCTGGTAAGAGCGCTCATGTCGGAACGGGTTGGCGTGGAAACGGCCGGCACGGGTTCCGAGGCCGTCCTCAAACTTTCCTCCTGCAACTATGATCTCTGTCTGCTTGATCTTCATCTGTCTGATTTCAGCGGGACGCTGCTGATGAGGATCATCAGAGACATCTGCCCCAAAATGAAGGTGATGATTATGACCGGCAGCTTTGTCGATGACCGGAGCCAGAGTGAAGCCATTGGCGAAGCGATGCAGGCCGGCATCTGTCGCTTCATAGCGAAACCTTTCAACCTCCTGGAGTTGAAAAACGTCGTGGTGCAGGCCTTGCGCGCAGACGATGACACTCATGCCGGAATTCGGTCGGGTGGGGACCGTTGTTTTGAGAGAAGGTTGCGAGACAATGAAAGAACCCAGTTTTCCGAGAAGGTCCAATATTCCATGAACGTCATCAACAACGGCGACACCAGGCGACTACAGCTGCTGGCCCAGGTAACGGATGTCAGCAGGCATGGGGTCGGCTTTTGGACGGAGTACCCATTGCGGTCCTCCCAGGTCGTCAGTTTTGAGCACGACGTGCTGTGCCGGACAGGGGTGGTTGCCTGGAGTACCATGCTTGATGATCAGAGCTGTCGGGCCGGGGTTCAGTTTTCCTGATCCGGCCTCTTGTTTTCTCAGGCCAGCCCGAATTTTTTTACCTGATAGCGCAGGGCGTCGTAGGAGATGCCCAGCATCTTGGCTGCCTTGGTCTGGTTGTTGTTGGTCCGTTCCAGGGCCTGGCTGATGAGGTCCTTTTCCACCGCATCCATGGAGATGCCGTTTTCCGGCAGCAGGATACGGAATGATTTGCGCCGTTCGACAAAGTCCCGACCCTGGGCTTGATTCAGGCCCAGGTGTCGTGGCTCCACGGTCTCCATGTCTTCAAGCACAACGCAATGTTCGATGACATTGCGCAGCTCCCGCACATTTCCCGGCCAGGGATAGGTCATGATCGCCTTTTCCGCCTCCTCCGAAAAGCCCTTGATGCTCTTTTTCATATACTTGTGGGCGAAAAACATGAGGAAATGGTTGGCCAGCAGGAGGATATCGGTGCCCCTTTCGTTGAGCGACGGCAGATGGAGCGTGAAGGTGCTCAACCGGTAAAAGAGGTCTTTGCGAAACTCCCCGTTTTCCGAAGCGACCTTGATATCCTTGTTGGTGGTGGCGATCACCGTGGCGTTGATGGGCAGATCAATGACGCCGCCCAAGCGCCGGACCTTCCGGTCCTCAACAACCCGCAGCAGTTTCGTCTGCAGGTCCATGCGCATATCCCCGATTTCATCGAGGAGCAGGGTCCCGCCGGCGGCCAGCTCGAAAACTCCCTTCTTGTCGGCCAGGGCATCGGTGAAGGCGCCCCGTATGTGGCCGAACAGTTCACTTTCAATGAGATTCTCCGGCAGAGCCGTGCAGTTGATCGCCAGAAAGGGACCGTGCTCCTCCTGGTCCGGATCTTCCACCGACTCTTTCCAGGCGTGAATCTGGCGGGCCATGACTTCCTTGCCGCAACCGGATTCTCCGGTGATGAGAATGGTCTCGGCATGGGCCAGGGCCATCTTTTTGGCCTTGTGGAGGATTTTCGTGATGGCTGGGGATTCGCCGATATACATCCTTTCCGGGGAGTTGGAGTCCTTTTCCCGGAGGTAGGTGACTTCCTCCCTCAATCTGGCGTTTTTAATGATGTTGTGGGTGATGATTTTTATTTCTTCGATATTGAAGGGCTTGGTGAAATAGTCGACCGCCCCCAGCTTCATGGCCCGTATTGCCGAGTCCGCCGAGTCGTCGGCCGTGAGCATAACCACGTCCGCTTCAAGGCCTTCCTTCTTGATGGCGGCCAGGATGTCCAGCCCGCTCATTGCCACGTCGATATCGATATCCAGAAAGACAATATCAGGATGCCAGGCGCGAATATTGGCCACAACATCTTTGGTCGTGGTCTGGAAATGGACCTCGTAGCCCTCTTTTTTAAGGGCCCTGGCCAGCATGGAGACAATGAGTTCATCATCGTCGACGGCAAAGATTCTTCTCTTGGTTTTCATGGCAGTACAGCCTCCTGTCCCTGCTCCACGGGAAAGTTGATGGTGAAAGTGGTCCCTTGGCCGGGAACGGAGCCAACCTCGATGCTGCCGCCGTGCAGTTCCACCAGGCGACTGGTGATTGCCAGCCCCAGCCCGCTGCCCTTGGGCTTTGTGGTGAAAAACGGCTTGAAGATCTCGGCGCAGGCCTCAGGCGTCATGCCCTTGCCCGTGTCGGATACCTCCACCAGTACGGTGTCGTTCGAGCCGAGCCTTGTGGCCACGGAAATAGTTCCCTCTCCAGGGGTCGCCTCGATGGCATTGAGCAGCAGGTTCAGGAAGATCTGCTGCAACTGGGCACCATCGGCCTTGATCAGGGGGAGCGATGGGGCTAGATCTTTGTGCCATGTGATTTGTCTTCTCTGCTCACCGGCTCCATGCTCAGGCGATTTGAGAATCATCTCCGCATTTTTGATGCAGTTTTCCAGCTGGCCGTTCAGGTCTATCAGTGAAAAAGTCGGCAGGGGAGGGCGCGCATAGTTGAGCAGGTTGCGGAGCAGGGTCTCGATCCGCTGGATCTCCTTGAGAATGCGGAGGAAGATCTCCTTGTCCTCCGGGGAAAGGTGCAGCTCGTTGACCAGGACCTCCATGGAAACCTTGATGCCGGCCAAGGGATTTTTTATCTCATGGGCCAGGCCGGCCGCCATCTGTCCCACCGTGGCCAGTTGCCGGGAGCGCAGCAGCGCCTCCTCCGTCTTGACCCGCAGGCTGATGTCGCGGTCAAAGGCGAGAACGTACTTTTTGCCCTCGATTTCCAGCAGACCGGCGCTGAATTCCACCTGAAAAACCGTGCCGTCTTTTCTCCTGTGTTCCGCCCGGGACTCGATTTTTTCACCATTCATCAGGCGCTGGAATTTTTCCGGCATCCTGGTCACGATTCCCCGGGTATTTAGATCATCGATTTTGAGGCGGGTCAGTTCATCCCTCGAGTAGCCGTGCATGTCAGCCGCTGCCTGATTGGCCGCGATGATCGCCCCGGCCTGCTCTCCTTCCGCTTCCAGGATGAAGATGCCGTCCACCGCTGATTCAAAAAGGGTCTTGTAGCGGCTTTCGGCGGCCACCACCTGGGCGCACTGCTTTTCCAGGGAGACTGTCATCTGGTTGAAGGCGGTGGCCAGATCCTGAAACTCGTCATGGAGTGGTTCGGTGATGGTGTGGGTCAGATCACCTTTCCTGATCGTATTCGTTGCCCTGACGAGTACGGAGATGGAGGTGGTAAAGAGTCTGATGAAGACAAAGATGAAAAGCAGGGCCACAAGAGGGCCGCTGATCACCAGGGTCAGGAGCAGGTTCTTGGTTTTTGAAATATCCTCCCTGGCCTGGGCGATCTTGAGGTGGATCTTGTCGGCTGAAAGGATGGAGAGCTTGGATACTTCGGAGTACAGCTGTTCCCCGCTCTTGACGGCGCTTTCAAGCTCCGCGATTAACCTTTGCCGGTTGGCCCTGATGGTGTAGACGGAGCTTATCTTCTTCAGGTAGTCGTTCATGACGGCACGTACCTGGGTAAAGTGCTCCATGATTGCCTCCGAGTGGTGGCAGCTGGTGCAGCTCACCGCCGCGGCCTTGACCTCCTCGCCGTGGGCGATCACGGTGTCGATATCGGTGGCGTGGGGGGAGTCGGCAAGCAGCAGGTCCGCCTGGGTCAGCGATATCCTGTTGAGCAGGCTGAGCCGGCGGTGGGCCACCTCGTTGAGGATAATCACGTTTTCCAGCTTGCTGATGGCCCGGTTGTTGGCCGTGATGATGTAGGTCCCGCCCGCCAGAAAAAGAATGGTCAGGATGATGAAGCCGATGATCGCTTTTTTTCTCATGATCTCTCTACCCGCCCGCGGCGCGGGCTGGTCATTGGTTGTGGTAGTGGTAGGAGGTCAGGTCGAGGCCGATATCCCGGGCATAATCGAAGACAGGCTGGTAGTCCTCCACGGTGGTCTCTACAAAGTGGATCGCGCCGAATTCCTCGAGGGCCTTGATGCCGTCGGGGGTCTCGTGCATGGTCAGCAGGATCGTCTTCAGCTTCGCCTTCAGGGCCGGATCCAGATCGTGGCGCATGGCCAGGGTGTTGGCCGGCACCTTGGGAGAAACGGCGAGGATCTCCAGTTCTTTCATGGCGTTTTTGTCCTCGTGGGCGAACTGGTCATAGATCAGGTTTTTGGCCGCGCCGACGTCGGCCTTGTGGTCGAGGACGTCATGGATCGCGTCCTCATGGGTGCCGGCGAAATAGGTCTCCTTGAACCAGGTCTCGTAGTCCTCGATCTTGTTTTCGTGGAAGTAGTGCAGGGGCAGCAGCCAGCCGGCGGTGGTGGCCTTGTCGACAAAGGCGAAGACCTTGCCCTTCATGTCGGCGGCAGTTTTGATGCCGCTGTCCTTGCGCACGAAGAGCATCCCGAAATAGGTCGAGTTCCCGTCGGCGTATTCCGGCCGGGCCAGGGGCTCCACGCCCAGGGCCTTGATGGCCATGGCCCCGGTGAAGCTGCCGAAAAAGGCGCCGTCAAGCTTCTCGTCCCTGAAATTTTCGACGATGTTGCCGTAGCGGCGGAGAATCTTCAGCTCCACCTCCATGCCGGTTTCCCGGGACAGATAGCGGACGATGGGGGTGTAGCGCCTTTTCTGGACAAAGAGGTCCTGCTCGGGAAGCAGGCCGATGGTCAGCTTCTGTCCGGGTTCCGCCGTCGGCGCCGGGGGCGGCGGCTCCTGGTCGTTGTTGCAGGCCGCGAGGAAGAAGAGCGCCAGGCAGCAGGCCAGGATGCAGCGCCAGGGGCGCGGGAAAAATGAGGGCATGACGTTCCTCCAGTGATGATGGGTGCGGGTGCAGGTGGAAGCCCACGGCCGGCAACGGGCAGGGAGCAGCGAATGCGCCCCTGACCGCGGGGAAACATGGCGGCCGGATACTCTTCAAAGCAAAATAAAAGCTATGATACCAGCCCGGTTTTGGCTTGGCAAGGGGAAAGGCGCCCGCAAAGGAGTGAGGGGCAGGGGGTGGGAAGGCGGTTCTCCACATCATATTTATATAGAGGGTGGGGTAGATGGCCTCGCCCCTCGCATCCCGCGCATTGCCCCCCGCCGTCATAATTCCTAATTCCTAATTCGTAATTGCCATCCGCCCCTCGCCGTCCTAATTCCTAATTCGTAATTGCCCCCTCCCATCCACATCTGGTGATTTGCCCATGACCTTTTGGCCATAACCCCATTTTCCGTAAACTCACCATGGCTGCCCGGACCTCCATGCTGCCGGTAACTCCTTGTTTCTGTTTATTTTGCATAAAAAATACTCCTTTGGCACGCTGTTTGCTTATAAAGGAGTATCAAGGTGAAGGGGGAACGGTAACAGGAGCTTCCCTGAAACATTTTCGCAGTAAAAAACTGGAGAAGTCAAAATGAAAAAGATTTTCGTAGCAGCAGCAGTAGCAGCCCTGGTGGCTGGCGGAGCTTCCGTGGCCCTGGCCAACGTCGCCACCGGCACAGGCATCTCAACCAAGGGCAGCGCCCATAACTTTGCCGACAACATCAAAAACAAAAATGTAGAAATCTTGGAAACCGGTGCAGGCGGCTGGAACAGCAAGCGGGCAGAAATCTGCCGCGTTTGCCATACACCACATGATCATGCGAATTCCTTCGCCAAGAACGGTCCGTTGTGGAACCGCTCTTCATCTTCATTGAGTTACACTACCTATGCCAGCGCCAGCCTGGATGCCAAGGATGTTGGTCAGCCAAACGGCAACTCCAAGCTTTGTCTCTCTTGCCATGACGGTTCCCTGGCACTCGATACCTTCGACAAGTATTCTGCTCCAGGTACCGCGGGCTTGGATCTCACCGGCGCCGGTTATTCCAATGGTTTCCAGGTTCCCAACTTCGGTAAAGACGGTAACGCGGCCGGTGACAACACCGACCTGACCGGTACCCATCCGATCTCCTTCGTCTACAATACTGCCCTGGCTACCCTTGATGGCTCCTTGCATGATCCGGAAACCGCCACCTTTATTCAAGGTGCTGCCAACAACGCAGTCAAGAAGTTCCTTGGCGAAGGCGGTACCCTGGAGTGCTCGACCTGTCATGATGTTCATGACTCTCCAGGCAATGTTATTGTAGGCACCCATCTGCTGCGCGCTCCGATGAAGGGCGACACCGGTAACTCCAATGGCAAGGCCTCCGCCCTGTGCCTGAGCTGCCACAATAAGTAAGCATTCCGTTTAAACCGCACCATCAAGGCAGGGCCTGCGCGAGCAGACCCTGCCTTTGTTTTTTGTTTTTGGGGCAATGGTTGTTCGTCTTGTCGATGCCCCGAGCCGGCGTGAATTAATCGTTGACAACGACCGTCCACGCAGGGTAATTATACAGACCAATCCGGTAATTAACCGGGCTGGTCGGGGTCTGGCCTCAGGCTCCGGGCCGTTGGCAAGTGATTGCATGAAAGTCTCTGCGACAGAAAAAAGAAAATAAAAAACTTTCATCTAAAAAGACGATAGCCTGTCTGTCTGAGTCGTTATTCCATCCGGGAACATTTTTATTTTTTTGCTCGCGAATGAGTCAATGGCGCCATTTGGCACTTCTTTATTTTTCAGTTGGGCACCAATTATGACTATGCTGATCAAAACCCTGCGCGCCGGGTTGTTGTCCGGATGCCTTGTCGTGCTGCCTGTCTTGCTGACGCCCGCCTGGTTGTGCGCGGCTGCCGATTCCTTTCCCCTGGACAAGGGCGATACCTGCCTGGGCTGCCACGAAGATCTCACCGCCAAAAAGCATAAACATCCGGCCATTGAGGATAGCGATTCCTGTACCGTCTGTCATGAACTGGCCAATCCGGCCATACATGCCCCCAGCCGTCCAGGGAAAAATGTAGGCGAGCTCTGCGCCGGCTGCCATGACCCCTTTTCCGGCAAGGGCTCAAGCCATGGGCCGGTTGAGGCTGGTGAATGCACCGCCTGTCATGATCCGCACGGCAGTGAGCAGGCCAAACTGCTGCGCCAGGCGCAACCGGAGCTCTGTTTTATCTGTCACGACAAGGCCGTTAAGGACGATCAGGAAAAAGGGCTGCCCTCAACCAAGAACCTGTTCAATGATGAGCAAGCCACCCTGCATCCGCCCTTTGCCGATGGCGATTGCAGCGTCTGTCACGTGCCCCACAATTCGGAACAGCAGCGTCTGCTGACCGATACGTATTCGAAAATTTTTTATGTGAAATATTCCGAAAAGGCCTATGCTCTCTGCTTTACCTGCCACGAGGCGGAGGCCTTTCGCCAACCCCGCACCCAGAGCGGGACGGCCTTCCGCAACGGCAACCTCAATCTGCATTTTCGCCATGTTAATAAAGAAAAGGGGCGCACCTGCCGCGCCTGTCACAGCGCGCACGGCACCCGGCAGCCCCACCAGATCGTCGGTGGTTTTATGTTTGGTGAGCGGCCACTGGCCTTGAGCTATACCCCGACCGATAATGGTGGTGAATGCATGACCGCCTGCCATGGAAAGGCGGGCTATGATCGGGTTCTCCCGGTCTTTAACACCCTGCGCGCCACCCCCCGCCCGGGGGAGGATGCCAGCCTTGAAGCGCTGGCGGCGCCACCGGAAGCGACCGAGGCGGCAAAGGAATAAGCGTACGACAGGCCGGCGACTTCTTTTTTCGGGAGTGGAAGCCTCTACTTTTTAACCCCCTGACCTCTGCCGAGGCTATCAGTCTTTCGCAAAATAAAAAAGTTGGCCGCTTCCCTGTCGGGCCTAGAGCATACAGAACAACCTCAGCCAGGAGAAAACCATGAAAATAAGCAAGCTTCTCGTCGTATTGCTCCTCTCGCTCGGCCTCTTGTCCGCCTGTGGCGGGAAGGGGCAGAAACAGGAATCAATTTTTTATCCACCCCTGCCGCTGCAGCCGCGGCTGCAGTTTTTAACCAGCTTTACCACGGAAAAGGACCTGGGTAAAACCGGTGGCGCGTTGACCGGGTTTATCCTCGGCGAGAATCCCGCCGGGAGATATGTTGCCCGGCCCCATGATATAAGCAGTGTCAAGGGGAAGTTTTACATGACCGACCGGACCTTTAAAGAGATTGTCACGGTGGATCTGGAGACCGGCACCATCGATTATTTACGGGATAAGCGGGCGGGTTCTACGGCGAGCCCTTTTGGCCTGTATATTGACGACAAAAATTATAAATATGTCAGCGATGCCGACCGTAAGCAGATTTTGCTTTACGACCAGAACGATACATTCGTCCGGGCCTACGGCGAGAAGGACCAATTTGAGAAGCCGATGGATGTGGCCGTTTTTGGCGACAAGATTTATGTGGTCGACATGGAGGCCTTTGCGGTGGTTGTTCTCGACAAAACCTCAGGCAAGACTATCCAGGTGATCGGCGGGCGGGGAGGTGACCCCGGGAGGTTCGATCGCCCAACGCATATTAAAATCGATACGGCAGGAAACCTGTATGTCAACGATTCCTTTAATTTCCGGATTCAAAAGTTCGATCCCACGGGCAAGTATTTGAAAGAGTTCGGCTTTCCCGGCGTAGCTCCGGGCGGTTTCGGCCGGCCCAAGGGGATGGATGTTTCTCCTGATGGTCACCTCTATGTTGTTGATGCCGCCTTTGAAAATATCCAGGTTTTTGATCCGGAAACAACCACGCTCCTTATGCCCTTTGCCAAGCTTGGCGGAGCACCGGGTAATCTTGCCTTGCCTTCGGCCCTGTATATCGACACCAAGAACATGGAGTATTTCCAGAAGTATGCCGATCCGGATTTTAAACTGCGCTACCTGGTCGTTGTCTCCAATCTTGTTGGTAAATATAAGGTTAACGTCTACGGCTTTGGTGATTGGATTGGCGAGAAACTGCCGGAGATGACTCCGCCGCCGGCGGCGCCGCCGAAGAGTGGTGTGGATGCGCCCAAGTAAGCAGCTGTCCCTGGTCTGTCTGCTGCTGGCACTGCTTATCTCCTTGAGTGCCTGCAGTCGCGAGGTGCGCTATAAAACATTGACCTTCTTCTTCACCGGGGTGCCGCCCATTGATTATAAGCCGCCTCCGCCGGGTAGTGGGCAGGAAATGGTCAGCGCTGCAGAGTTATCCGACCTCGAGAGATATGCTCTGGCCAAACGTATTGCTGCCGCCCAGTTTGCTCAGTATTCCGGTGATTTTGGCCACGGCCCCTTTGCCGGTAATTACTGTGATGCCTGTCACCAGACAAAGGTTGGGGGCAGCTTCGGTTTTGGGGGCGGCAAAGAAGACAAGGTGAGCGTTATGCCCACTGATTTTCAGGCCCCGCGCGAGCTGTTGTGTGTCGGTTGCCATACCAGCCAGGGACCGACGGCGATTGGTGCGGCAGGACTACGCCAGCATGGGCCGGCCAAGACCGATTGCACCCTTTGTCACCATCCCCACGGGGGGCGGGAACAGTTTTTTTTATTTGCGCCGGCGGCTGAGCTTTGTCAAAAATGTCATGGGGAGGGTTTCATTCATGATACGAAATTGCATACTGACGCCGGTCCTTGTCTGGACTGTCATAATCCCCACCTCGGACTTGACGCGAGGATGTTACGGGATGAATATATCGAGAGTTTTTAGTGCCTTACAGATTATTTTATTGTTTTTTTTACAAGAAAATAATCCGCGAAAGGCACTTATCCCGTTCATCCGGGGTTAGTCTATGCTCTTCTGGTTTCAGAACTGCGTGAGAAGGCTTTTCTCCGGTGCCCTGCCGGCCCTGCTTTGTCTATTCGCCTTGACGGATTCGGCATTGGCCAGGCCTTATTATTATATTGCGCGCCCGGGTTTCAGCACAACGCTTGATTATACGTATAGTAATCATAAAAATGTGTCATCAGGCGGCAAAGAGACAACCTCGGCCAGTCACCATTTTAGAGAAGGGATCGAGGTGCAGACAGCAGGTTGGGCCTACCACCCCGCCCTGCTGGTTTACCAGTTGAATTTGAACCCTGAGTGGATCCAGGATCAGCAGCAGCAGGATAACTACTATAACAGAACGCAGAATGCTTCCTCGCTGCTCTACAGGGTGAGTGGCAGACTGCTTCAGTATAAGCCGGTAAATGTGGATTTTCATTCCAGCCGTAGTAGTAGCCTGTCCACAAATAGCTGGGGAGCGACTACGCAAAGGCTGAAAAGTGACTACGGCGGGGCGTTGAACTTTCCGGTAAAAAAATGGCCCATGCGCCTGGCTTACGACTCCAGCGATTCACTCACCGAGGGCTTTTATACCTCCCGTCGGATAAGCGATACTTTTCGCCTGAGCTCGTATCGCAATACGGACGTTCATAGGACATCGCTGGAGATTAATTATGAGGAGACGGTATACGAGTGGCAGGGCCGCGGATTGCTGGCTGAGCAGGCTGTCGATCTAGGGCGGGCCCGGATGTACAGCACCTGGCTGCTGACCGACGACGAACGCCTCAAACTTGATTCCCATTTACTGTCCAACTATTTAAAAACAGACGGACCCGCGAATTATACCTTCAGCCTCAACGAAACGCTCTCCTTCCGCCATTTAGCGAAAGATAGTAACCCCCAACTCAATTCGTCTTATGCGATGGGCTTCGATACCGATTCCGACAATAATTATACGCTGCCGCTGTCTTCCGCAGTCACCGTGTCACACCAGCTCTATGATAACTTGACCAGTAGCATAAACGGCCAGGTTTCACAAGTTTATGGCCGCAATTATGAGCAGAACGGCTATGATGCCGGCGGCGGTTTTGCCTACCACCGCAGGGTTCCTTTCGGGCTGGTCCGTATGAACCTGGGCTCCAACTATAAAGTTGTCGACCAGACCGTTACGAGCCGCTGGTTGACGGTTTTAAACGAAAATGTCGACCTGTTCTATGGCATTGAGGTGCGTTTGACCAAGGAGCAGATTGATCCGCAGTCGATAAAGGTTTTTGCCGACAATATTCTCTTGCGTCTTGATGAGGACTACACGGTCACCGAAAATGGCGGCATTATCCTGCTTTCCCATCAAGATTTTGATTCTGACGATCCCCTTGCCCCGGTACGCACAAAGGTAAGCTACCGCTATCTGGGGGATCCATCCGCCAAACTTGGGACACTGACTCGGAGCCTTGGCGCGGGCTGTTCTGCCTGGTCGTGGTTGTCTCTTAATTACAGTCTTTCCTTGACTGAGGATCAGTTGCTTGCCGGGGATCCGCCGATTCGTTTGCGCGATGATTTAAGCCAGAGAATAACCCTGGGCACGAGATACAAAAAATTATCGGCCTCTTTGAGTTTAAGTGAAGAAAGGTATGCGCAACGCGAAACGGTCCGCAGCTGGCAACTGTCAGGAGGGCTGGGGGGAGCCAAGTTCTGGTTGTGGGAGCCGTTCAGCAATATGAGATTGCAGCTGGTTGCCTCGGTTGGCGGGGCCGCGAACACCGATAATACCGAGAGTAATTTCAACCGCGCCAGCGGCTCTGGGAACACATTTAATTATAACGTGCGGGGAAATCTTAATTGGCAAATAACGCCTGTGCAAAAGGTTAAAGCCGTTATTTTTCAGAGGCTCATCCAACAAGATTATTCCGCAACGTCTGAAAATGACCTGGAGATAGAGACGCAATCAAGGTCCTCGTCGCGAACCCATAGCGGCGCGAGTCTCAGCCATATCTATCGTTTTGCGGCATGGTCGATAAAATCAGACTACAGTCTCATATTAGAAAAAGATAATGTTTATAACTGGGAAAAAATGCATAACAGATTCTTTTTTTCCCTGCGCCGTGACCTGCGCTAAACCGTTGTTCAAAAATAACTACGACGATTCATTGTCATGAAGGGCCCCTAAGTTGGGTAAATTTAAACCTTGGGCACCTGCACGTTTTATATGTGTCGGAAGGCAAGATCAGAGATGAGGCATTGCTGATGGACGGGCGACAAATGCGATTAAAGGCGGGTGTCTGTTTGCTCGCGGTTTTCTTCTGGCTTGCGGGTTGCCAGCCGACGGCGCAGCTTCAGGTGATGGAGACGATGCGCTGGCCGGCGCCGCCGGAAATAGCCAGGGTAAGCTTGCTGAAGCAGGTACGGCAGGGCGAGGATATGGGAATAAGGCGGGGGGTCTTCTCCCGCCTCTGGCAGGAGCTCCTCGGGCAGCAACAGCCTGAGATTGTCGCCCCGCATGGTTTGACCACTGATCATCAGGGGCGTCTCTATGTCGTGGACAAGGGCTTGCGACAGGTTCTGGTTTTTGATCCGCAACAGCAGAGCCTTCTGGTTATTCCGCGGAACGGTCCCTTGTTGGTCACCCCGATTGATGTGGCAGTCGAGGAACGCCGCGGACGAATATTTGTCAGCGATGCCGGCACCTCCGCGGTACGGATTTTTACCGTGCAAGGTGAGCCGGCCGGGGAGATTGACGGCGGCTTGATTGGCCGCCCGACCGGGATGGCGATCAATACGGTAACGGACGAACTCCTGGTTGTTGATGCCGAACATGGGGTGCTGCTGCGTTTTGACCTGGCTACGCTGCAACCGCAGAAGATGACGGGCAAACAAGGCCAGCTTGGCGGGCTGTTCAACGCCCCGACGGCGGTGGCGGCCGGACCCGAAGGAAATATTTACGTTGTTGACACCCTGAACCACCGTATCCAGATATTTGATGCCGGCGGCGAGTTTATCCGTGCCTTTGGCGAAGCCGGGGATGTCCCCGGCTATTTTGAACGCCCCAAGGCGATTGCCGTTGATTCACAAGGAAATCTCCATGTGGTCGATGCCCTGTTCGACAATGTCCAGGTTTTTAACACCGAGGGGCAATTGCTGATGGATTATGGCGGCACGGGGACCGGACCTGGAGAGTTCTGGCTGCCCAGCGGGATCTGCATCGATGCTCAGGATCGTATCTATGTGGCCGACACCTATAACAAGAGGGTGCAGATCTTTCAGTTTCTCAAAAATGGAGAACTGCCCGAATGAAAAAAAATCGCATCGGAATCCATGCTGTCCGCTTGTTGGCGTTTGCCTGCTTGTTTTGGAGCCTCTTGCCGGTTGCGGAGGCCGGGGTTGCCGAGACAAAACACAACCTCGCCGCGTTCGGCCCGGGAACCATCAAAGCCCTCAATACTTTCGAAATCTGCATCTTTTGCCACACGCCGCACAAGTCACGTAAAGGTGTCACCTATCTGTGGAACCGCTATGATTCGCAGGTCGACTATATTCCGTACCAAAGTTCGACCATGAAGACGACTGTCGGCCAGCCGACGGGCGCGTCCAAACTTTGCCTGAGCTGTCACGATGGGACGGTGGCTTTGGGAATGCTGTCCTCGCGGGACGACGAGCTGCCCTTTCAGTGGCTGCGGCCGGGGGAAGATCCTGTGGCCATCCGTTTTATGCCGGCGGGCAGCGCCGGGTTGATCGGCACCGATCTCTCGACTTCCCACCCGGTTTCATTAACCTATGACGCAGGGCTCGCGGCAGCAAATCACGACCTTGTAGATCCTGACACGCTGACGGCTGAGGTGCGTCTGGACCAGAACGATCAGTTGCAGTGTACGGCCTGCCATGATCCGCATGATAATACCCTCGGAAAATTTCTGCTGGCCACTAAAGAGTATTCAATCCTGTGTCTGAAGTGTCACGCCTTCTCTTCCTGGGCAAACAGTGCGCATGCGACCTCGACAGCCTTGTGGAACAGCAGTGAGCCTGCCCCCTGGCCGCCAGGTTCCTATGATACGGTGGCGAAAAACGCCTGTGCCAATTGTCATGTAAATCATGGCGCCGGCAGCGCGGAGCGACTGTTGCGTTATGGTGTCGAGGAAAATAATTGCCTGGCCTGTCACAACGGGAACGTGGCCGGAAAAAATATTGACCAGGAACTGGATAAACCCTCGGCGCACAGGGTACAGGATTATCTTGGCAAACACGATCCGGTTGAAGATTTCAGTAGTGGGGTGAGCCCGAGTCCCGATAAACATGTGGAATGTGTGGATTGTCACAACTCGCATCGGGCCAGCAACAACCCCGTGCGACCGGCTTTGGGCGACACCCCCTTTGTCAGTGGCGCCACGGCGGAGGTCAGCGGCATTGATATTGGTGGAGCTGCTGTACACAGTGCAGTTTACACCTATGAGATCTGTTTCAAATGTCATGGCGATACCAACGTTATCGCTACTTCTCCGGTGACTCGCCAGATCGAACAGTTGAATACGCGCCTCGAGTTTGACCCGATCAATCCATCGTTTCATCCGGTGGCAGGTAAGCGGCTGAGCCTCGAAGTTCCCAGTTTGGAATCTCCGCTGACGGAGCAGAGCAGGATCGGCTGCCTTGACTGCCATAACAATGACAGTGATCAACCCGGTGTCCCGCAGGGACCACATGGGTCAAATAATCCTTACCTTCTCGCACGCACCTACTCCATGGACGACTTCACCATGGAGTCGAGCAGCGCATACGCCCTGTGCTATTCCTGCCATAACCAGCAGGCGTTAAAGGAAGACCGCAGCGGCTTTTCGCATAATGCGCATGTGGTCACTCAGAGCACGCCGTGCTCGGCCTGCCATGACCCGCACGGCATCAGTTCGCTCCAGGGCAACTCTGCCAACAATAGCCATCTGATTAATTTTGATTTGAATATTGTGAGTCCCGATGGCCAGGGCCGCCTGTACTTTGAGGACCTTGGCACCTTCAAGGGGCAGTGTTTTTTGAGCTGTCACGGCGTCGTCCATGATGCAGCAAAGAGCTATGGGAACCCTTAATTGCTCGAGACTGCGCGTTTTTATTAATTTGTCTCGATGCTTTTAGTGGGGCGTCCAGAGGGGAACTCACAGCAGAAGATCAAAGTTTTCCGTTTACAAAAATGCCGCAATCTGTTTCGCTATCTCCTTGATCTGCGTGAGACCGGTAGCCGCTAGATTCGCTCATTTCGCCAAGCCGCTGAAAAAAAATAACATGGCCATCTTAATGCCCGAAGCGGCATAAGGATCCGGTCGTTCCTACGCCGTCCATGGCGCTCGCGACACTGGGCCATCCCTGGCCTGCGTAATGAAATCGATATAAATTGCCATGTTATTTCGTAACGGCTCCCAAATAGACAGCCGCAATCTTGCAACCAATAACGCCGTAGCAACCCAGGTGGCTCGGCATCCCCCCCTTTTCAGGAGCCATGGTTATGATTCGTCACAAATTTTTTTTAGCGCTTATTTTTTGCCTGTTGCTGCTCCCGTCACTGGCTTGGGGCATGTTGCCGGAGACTCAGGCCGGGACAGTGATCACCAAAGAACTGGCCGGCAAGTATACGATCTTGGAGCTTCAGCAGGAAGACAAGAAGCTCTGGGTCGCGGCTTCCGGGTTTGACGCTGCAGTAGGAGATAAAATTGAATACATGGGCGGCGTGGCGATGGTGGATTTTTATGTCAAAAGTCTCGAGCGCACCTTTGATGAGATCCTCTTTCTGACCAATATCCGCCACGCCATCAGCGAAGAGGAGGCCGCAGCGTTGGCAGCGGCAGAAAAGGAAGCGGCAGAAAAAGCCCAGCAAGGGAAAACGACGGCGATGCCGGCTGACGAGAATCACCAAAAGGTCCTTAGCGAGGGGTCGGTCGCCGCGCCGAAGGCTGGCGAAATTTTGAAGGCTGAGGCCGAGTTGACGGTTGCCGAGCTTTTCGCTCAACGTGAAGCTCTGGTTGACAAGATTGTCAGCGTGCGGGGCAGGGTGCTGAAGCTGAGTAAAAATATTCTCGGCCGCAATTGGGCAACTCTGTCCGATGGGACAGGCACTGCACCGAACAACGTGCTGCGGATTACGACACAGCAGGAGGTGATTATCGGGAAAACGGTCTCCGCGACCGGAATGGTAAAGATTGACATTGATTTAGGGGCGCCGGGGTATCAGTACCCGGTCATCCTTGAAGAAGCTATGCTGACGCCGTAAGCCTCCCGTCTCTGAATGCCTGGGGAAATAACGTCCGCGGATAAACTTCGCCGGCGTTATTTTTTTGTCTCCGGCGCTGGTTTGTCACTGGAGCCGAGCGGTTTGGCAAACTGGCCAGGGCCGAACGGAAAACAGATACCCAGGGTGGTCATAACGCCCGGGCTGTCACCGGCGTAAATGGCACGCACATCTAAACGCAGTAACATCCAGTTGTCTTTGAGCAGATACTTTATGCCCCCGCCGGCGCCGATTAAAAGATCGGATGCATCCCCATCCGCGCTATTTGAACGAACCACATTAAAGCCGGCGCCTAGAGAAACATAGGGAATGAACTGACTGTTCTTGGGCACGAATCTCTTGAGGTGTTTGTTCTCTGTTTTTCTCAAGTGGTACAGTAAGTCGAGGCGCACCTGGGACAGATCATCCTCCGCGCCGAATGCTCGCCCCAAAAATGTCTCCATGCTGTAAACATCGCTGAGACGATAATCGATGCCAATCCCTGCCAGAAAGCCGCTGTCCCGGCTTTCCGCACTGCCCGTCTGGTAATAACCGGCTTGGGGAGTAAAGGTGATATCCTTAGCGCCGAATTCCGCCAGAACGGGTGTTGCCGACCAGAGCAAAAAGGTCATCATACACAGCAGCAGGTAACCTGTTGTCTTTTTCATACATGCCTCGATTTTTAAAAAAGCCGGCCTGTTGACAGGCTATGTTATTTTATGGGGCGCAAAGGCCTTTTGCTTAAAATCAGAATTTGCCCCCACCCACTGTTGCCCCTTCACCTCGAATACCGAGCAGCGAAAGCAGAGGCGATGAACGATAATAATAGTCGACATCCTCGCTGATCTCAAGGAGATTATCAAGTAATATCAGCAGCCAGGTAAATCCGCTGCTGAAAAACCATAACGTCCCGCACCCTCTCTCGTGATCCCTCCTCTTTTGTCATGCTCCTGCCCATTTAATTCTTGATTTCCTCCGCCTTTTCCAATACTTTTCATGGAATGAACGATCGACAAGGCGATAAATCCGCCGAGCTGCCGGGCAAGATATCTCTCTCCCCGCCATCGAGGAATTGGCCGCAAGGAGTCGGTTTTTCCATAAACTTTGTTCATGGACTATAAATTAGAGGGTCATTCTGCAAGAGGCTTGACGATGAAAAAGTTTTTTGCCCAGGGCTTGGCATACTTTAAAGCCGGACGATATGACGCAGCTATCAAACTGTATGAAGGCATTCTGGTAAAAAGGCCGCAAGACTTGGATGCTCATTATATGCTTGGCGAAAGTTATTTAGGCAGAGGTGATTTTGCGGAGGCCAGGCGCTGTTTTCTCAAAGTTGAAAAAGCAGCCCCCGATTCACCTCTCGTCCAGTTCAAGCTCGGCATAGTCAGTCGGGGACAATGTCAGTATGAAGCCGCGGCCAACTACTTCCGGCGGGCTTTGGCGCTAAAGCCTGATTATCTCGACGCTGAAGTCAGTATGGGCCATATGCTCGAGAATCTGGGCTATCGGGTTCATGGAGCCGCTTGTTATAAGAGGGCGTTGCAGATCAATCCTGATCAAATCGAGCTATACTCTCCATTATTGTACATAATGAATAGTAACCCCTGTGATCTGGGTAATTCTCTCGAAATTGCCCGAAGCTTCGGCGTGGCCGCATCTAAACGCGTAAAAAAACGTTTTTCTACCTGGAGATGTTCCCCGAGGCCTGATTGCCTGCGGGTTGGCCTGGTATCAGGGGATCTGCGTGAACACCCTGTCGGATTTTTTCTGGAAAATATTCTCAGCCATCTGAACCCAAACCGTATTGAACTCTTCGCATATTCCACACATATTAAAGAAAATGATGAGCTGACAACAAGAATCAAACCGATTTTTTCAGAGTGGAAAGACGTTGAGAGTCTGGAAGATGCAAAAGTCGCTCGCATGATTTATGAGGATGGCCTCCACCTTCTTTTGGATCTTTCCGGCCATAGTTGCTTTAATCGATTACCGGTGTTTTCCTGGAAACCCGCGCCGGTTCAGGTCAGTTGGCTGGGTTATTTTGCGACAACCGGCATAGCGGAAATAGATTATCTGCTGGCCGATCGGATGAGTGTTCCCCGGGAGCATCGGGATCAATTTACAGAAAAAATCTGCTACCTGCCTGATACCAGACTCTGCTTTTCCCCACCCGATGTTGAGCTGGAGGTTTCCTCATTACCTGCTTTGAGTACCGGCCATATCACTTTCGGCTGCTTTCAGGATATGCCTAAAATCAGCGATGACGTGCTGGCAACGTGGGGTGAAATTCTGGGGCGTGTTCCGGGGTCACGCTTGCGACTCCAGAACCGATGGCTGCGGGAGCAGGATCTTCATCCGGTTATCACGCGCCTGAAGAATCTTGGCATTGATTCACAACGGGTCACGCTGCATGGACTGGTCCCGCGCAATGCATATTTGCAGGCATATTCACAAGTAGATCTGCTGCTTGACACTTTCCCCTATCCAGGGGGAACGACAACCTGCGAGGCATTATGGATGGGGGTGCCTACCGTCACACTTGGCGGCGCTTCTCTTCTTGCCCGGCAGGGCGGCAGTATGATGACCGTGGCAGGTCTGGCGGACTGGGTCGCTGACAGTAAAGCTGAATACATTGAAAAAGCGGTTGCCTTTGCCGAAGATGTTCAACGGTTGGCAATGCTCCGCGCTACTCTCCGCCAACAGGTGGCAGCCTCGCCATTATTCGACGCGCCTCTTTTTGCCCGCAACCTTGAAGATGCGCTGTGGGGAATGTGGAAAGAGTATGAAAAGGGTTAAAAGAGGACCGGGAGTCGGGATGGTCGTCAATAGCGGACGCCAGAATTATTATGCTGCCATTTTCTCATTTTCATTTTTTTTTATTGGAATGTTGAGGCGATCAGGGTATTGTTCACAATATGAACAATTCAAAAGAGACCAACCAGGACGATCAACGCTCGCTACTGCTCATGGATGAACTGGAAGCGGGCGAGCCGATCTCACAGCGTGAAATCGCCGGGCGGCTCGGCATCGCCCTGGGGCTGGTTAATTCTTACTTGAAGACGCTGGTACACAAGGGCTTTATCCAGATCAAAGCGTATCCCCGCAATCGCTACGCTTACCTGCTCACCCCCGAAGGGTTTGCCGAAAAGAGCCGCCTCGCTTATCAGCATGTGACCCAATTCCACAAGCTCTTCCGCACCGCCCGTCAGGACAGTCTCGAACTCTTTCAACGAATGGAGGCTCAGGGAGCGACGCAGCTTTCTTTCTGCGGTATCGATGAATTCACCGAAATCGCCTATCTCTCCCTGCGCGAGACCGAGCTCAAGCTGGTGGCGGTACTCGATGACGAGCTTGCCGGTGAACGGTTTCTCGATATTCCGGTGATCAGTCTGGCCGACGGACTAACAACAGAGCGCCACCCTTTGGTGCTCACCTCGCTGCGGCACAGCCAAGGTGACCGGCAGCGCCTGCTGACCCTCGGCGCCCAGAGCACGGATATTTACGGCCCGATCTTCGGGGCTAATGGGTAGCGGCGCTGAGATAAATGGAGTGAACAATAAAATCGTGCCAGAGAAATGCTTTTCTGCTATTTACAAAATTCTTTGAGGAGCCATCGTATTTCAATGCCAACCACCATCAACCCCCACGCCGCCCAGCCCACCTCTCTTGCGGCGCTGGGCAGAAGCCTCTGGCGCCACCGTCAGCTCGTCGCGCAGATGATCAAACGCGAGGTGGCGGGGCGCTACAAAGGCTCGATCATGGGCCTGGCCTGGTCGTTCTTCAACCCCGTGTTCATGCTGATGGTGTACACCTTTGTCTTCTCCGAGATTTTCAATGCCCGCTGGGGTGGTGACGACAGCAAAACCCTGTTCGCCGTGCTGCTCTTTGTCGGCTTAATCGTGTTGAATCTGTTCGTCGAGGTCCTCAACCGCGCCCCCGGATTGATTGTCTCCAACGTCAATTACGTCAAAAAGGTCGTGTTCCCGATTGAGATATTGCCGGTCGTTACCATGGGCGCAGCCCTCTTCCACGGCTTCATCAGCCTGGTCGTGCTGCTGAGCGCCTTTGTCCTCTTTAACGGATACCTGCACTGGACGGTCATTTTTATCCCCGTGGTATTGCTGCCGCTGGTCATCCTCATCACCGGTCTTACCTGGATGTTGGCATCCCTCGGTGTGTTTCTGCGCGACGTCGGCCAAAGCATCGTTATCATTACTACGGTCATGATGTTTCTTTCCCCCGTCTTTTACCCGCTGACCGCCGTACCGGAAAGGTTCCGGCCGATTATTATGCTCAACCCGCTGACCTTCATCATCGAACAAGCGCGGGAAGTGCTGATCTGGGGGCATTTGCCGAACTGGATTGGATTGGGAGTCTATACCCTCGTCGCCGTCACGATTGCCTGGGCGGGCTACGCCTGGTTCCAGAAGACCAGAAAGGGGTTTGCCGATGTCCTCTAAGCTCAAAGCCCACTCTGTTCCCCGCCCTCCGCCTGCCGCTCATCAGGAGGAAATACCGGGACTCATCAGCCAGTTGCGCGAGCTGATTGAACGAACAACTCTTTGCCAGTAAATACAAACTGGTTCTGCCCTCCGAAGACGAACTTAGGGCAGAGCTGCAAAAGGAACAGCTGTGGCTGGCAGAACAACAGGGAGTGAAAAATAACAATGACCGCTAACAGCAATAAACCCCCCTCTCTCCTCATAAGAGAGGACTGGGGAGAGGGGGCGCAGGAGCCCACTCACCACTCCCTACTCCCCACTTCCCTGCGGGATCCCGCCTCAACCAACGTCGTCTGGCATCACGCCACTGTTACTCGTGCGCGCCGCGAAGCGCAAAATGGCCATCGCGGTGCGATCATCTGGTTTACCGGATTGTCCGGGTCGGGTAAATCCACGCTGGCCCATGCCATTGAAGAAGCGTTATACCAGCGCGGCTGCCGAACCTTTGTCATGGATGGCGACAATGTGCGCCAGGGACTCTGTGGTGACCTGGGCTTTTCAGCTCAAGACCGCCAGGAAAATATACGGCGCATTGGTGAAATGGCTAAACTTTTCATGGAAGCGGGGGTGATAGTACTCGCCGCCTTCATCTCACCATACCGGGCCGATCGTGAGCGCATACGCGGGATGGTAGAGCCCAGCGACTTCATCGAGATTTTTTGCGATACCGCCATCGAGATTTGCGAAGCACGTGATGTGAAAGGCATCTACAAAAAAGCCCGCGCCGGAGAGATTTCCGAATTTACCGGTATTTCCTCCCGCTATGAAGTTCCCGAAAACCCCGAGCTCATCGTCAAGACCGGCACAGCCGAGCTGAATACCTGTGTGCAACAGGTTATCGATGTAATGATGGAGCGCGAGATTATCACCACTGCAAACCTCAATCATGAAAGCAGCAAAAAAGTATGAACGAAATCGCCATTCGCATTGAAAATCTCAGCAAGTGCTACCAGATCTACGCCACTCCGCGTGACCGGCTCAAGCAGTTTGTCTTGCCGCCCTTAAGCCAGATGATGGGCAAAACACCCAAACAATATTTTGGCGAATTCCGGGCGCTCAATGACGTCTCTTTCGAGGTCAAAAAGGGCGAAACCGTCGGCATTATCGGCCGTAATGGCAGCGGAAAATCGACGCTGCTGCAGATGATCTGCGGTACGCTTAACCCCACCAGCGGCAGCATTCAAACTACCGGCCGCATCGCGGCATTGCTGGAACTCGGTTCCGGTTTCAACCCCGAATTCACCGGGCGCGAAAACGTCTATATGAATGCCTCGGTGCTCGGTTTGAGTAACGAAGAAATTGACGCGCGTTTTGAAGATATCGCCGCCTTCGCCGACATTGGCGAGTTCATCGAGCAGCCGGTCAAGACATACTCTAGCGGTATGATGGTACGACTTGCTTTTGCCGTTGCTATCAATGTCGATCCTGAAATTCTGATCGTCGATGAAGCACTCTCTGTTGGGGATGAACTCTTTCAACGCAAGTGCTTCTCCCGTATCGAGTCCATCCGCGCAAATGGTGCGACCATCCTGTTTGTGTCTCATTCGGGCGGCACCATCGTTGAGCTGTGTGACCGTGCCGTGCTGATGGAAGCGGGCGAAAAACTAACGGTTGGGTTGCCGAAACAAATCGTGGGTCGATACCAAAAATTACTCTACGCCCCTGCGGATAAACGTGATGCCATTCGTGAGCAGATTCGCCGAGCGGATGAGCAAGTTGTTGAATCTGCCAGTGCTGCCGTTAAAGATCCATCGTCCAAAGATCATGCGCCCATTAAGCACGAGCAAGAGCTGCAAGAAAGTTTTGACCCCAATCTCAAACCCAGCAGCACCATCGAGTACGAATCTGATGGGGCCTATATTGAATCACCAGCGGTATTGACGTTGGCGGGTGAGCAGGTCAATAATCTGGTTCGTAAAAAGACGTATCGGTACACCTATACTGTGCAGTTTACAAAGAGCGCAAGCAACGTGCGCTTCGGCATGCTGATCAAAACTACTTCTGGATTGGAGCTGGGCGGCGGTGCCTCAGCAAGCTCGGCTAGGGACAGTTTGTCCTATGTGGAAGCAGGATCAAGTTATCGAGTTGAGTTCCTGTTTCGTTGTGCCTTGAATCCGGGCGTGTATTTTCTGAATGCAGGTGTGAACGGGAATGTGGATGGCAGCGAAACGTATCTCCATCGCTTGATCGATATATCCATGTTCAGGGTGCAACCCGATACAGAGAATCTAGCGACCGGGATTGTTGATTTTGGTTGCTATCCTGAGCTTGAACTACAGCAAACACAAGATTGAAGAGAATAGATAGTATGGAGATGAAGAACAATAAGTTGATTGTCGTCTTGGGAATGCACCGCAGTGGCACGAGCGCCATTACACGCGGGTTGCAGGTAATGGGGGTGGGGCTCGGCGATAGAATGATGCCGCCCATTGAAGGTATCAACTCCAAAGGTTTTTGGGAGGATATTGATCTTAATGCACTGAATGTCGAGATGTTGAATGCCATTGACAGCGATTGGTTCCATTTGGCTGCCATTGGCTCAATCGATGTAGAGAGTTTACACGAGCAAGGATACTACGTCCGTGCGGTCGAATTGCTTCGACAGAAGGTCAACAGTGTTCCTATCTTTGGTTTCAAAGACCCACGTGTAGCAAAACTACTACCTTTTTGGAAAGGTGTGTTTAGCTACTGTCAATTCGATGTAAGCTATGTTTTGGTCGTTCGCCATCCCCTCAGCGTGATTGAGTCTTTGGCCAAACGTGATTGTTTTGAAGCAGAACAGAGCTATCTTCTGTGGTTAGGTCATGTCATCACGAGTTTAACTGAAAGTGCTGGTGGCAAGCGGGTGTTTGTTGATTATGACAGAATGATGCAATCGCCTGAGCGAGAGCTTAGCCGGATCGCAAAAGCTCTAGATCTTGAGGTTGATTCTACTGAATTGCAAATTTACAAAAACGATTTTCTTGATCAAGCCCTGCGGCATACGGTTTACGAACTGAATGATTTGTTGTTGGATGACACCTGCCCACCCATAGTAAGTGAGATCTATGCTGCTTTGCTTGATGTGGCATCTGAAAATTCAAAGTTCGATGATTTAGAACTACAGAACAAGGTGTTGCGTTGGTCAGACGAATTTGAGCATCTCAAGATCCCGATACTTCTGGTGGATAAGCTTTTAGTAAAAAATATGATTGCAAATCAGGCCGTGGCCGAACGCGACGGTCAGATCGTCAGCCTCAACCAGGCCGTGGCCGAACGCGACGGTCAGATCGTCAGCCTCAACCAGGCCGTGGCCGAACGCGACGGTCAGATCGTCAGCCTCAACCAGGCCGTGGCCGAATGTAAGCAGGATATTTCTGCATTACGTAACTCATATAGCTGGCGTATAACTAAACCCCTTAGGTGGGTGGCTCGGTCACTGAACTTATTCAAGCCGTGAGGGGTGCAACGCGAGATGATCAGAAATCAACAAAGCCCTTTTCTGGTCTGGAGAGGTTGTCTTCTCGGCAAAGTTGACCATGAAAACGCGTCACCGCTTCCCTATGACGGCAGTGTGCTGCATGCGCTTGAGCGGTTGTTTCCTTTGAGCCTTTCCGCTGAGCATTTGCGTATTGCGACAACAAACGTCGTTGGTTTGACGCGATGAAAATGGGTGCGGACTCAGGGAAGAGAACCCCTGAAAAACGGAAACATACCGGATGAAATTTGTTTCGTCAGGAATTGCTGGCGAGAAAACCGATTCTTTAAATTACCAAACTGCGGGATTAAAGGATATGTCAAGGCAATCGATTCAAGGTGCTAAATCAATACTTAAATATTTGATTACTCCCTTATTGTTTTCAGTGTACCCGGTAATATTTCTATACACTCACAACATACAGATATTGACTCTTGGTCAACTGACAGTACCGCTATTATTCGCGATAGCGCTAGCAGCCCTAACTTTTATAGCTTATAAGCTGATTCTTAAACTAAACATAACAACCTCACTAGCAACAGTCGGTTTTCTGATACTGTTCTGGAACTATGCCCTTTTTTTTAGTGGTATTACCTACTTCTTGAACTTAAACCACTGGCACATCCTGCCCTTGCTGCTTTTTATATACGGACATTTGGTTTATTTGATTTGTAATTTATACAAGCGATTCAACCTCGAAAACCTTCATAAGATTGTTTTCGCTGTAGTGTCAGTACTAATTATATTCAATTTAATTACCATGTTGCCGACAGAGGCTAAAAAGTACCAGATAACCTCACAAAAAAAAGTTCATCAAGAAATGGGCAAAAAGGGCACTGATTCTGGGAATTATCCTGATATTTATTTAATAATTTTAGACGAGTATGCGAGTCTTGATACGATTAAGGAAGAGTGGGGGTATGATAACAATTCAATTAGACAATTTTTAAAGAATAAGGGCTTTTATTTTGCAGAAAAAAGTGAATTTAGATACACCAATACGCATCAGAATATGCCGAGCTTGTTAAATTTAGAATATATTACTGGCGCGGTAGAAAAAGAAATATGGCTGGATTTTCAATATGAAAAAGAGAAAGTTAGAAGCCTTCATAAATATGAGATGTTGTCAGAGCATTCTAGCAGTGATTTGTTTGAAATATTAAGCAATAATCGCCTTATGAGGATCTTGAAGCAGTATGGATACAAAAATATTGTTTTAGAAGGCATTAGCCAGCACTACGAAGCAGTTAATTTTCATGATGCTGATACTGTTTTTTCCTACCAAGATATGGATGACTCCGGATCAAGTTTAAGCTCTTTTTCTTCTAGCGAATTCAGGGAAATATTGATTGAAAATACATTTATATATCCCTTTTTATTTGCTAATGCTGCTGACAATAGAAGTTATTTGGCAACAAAGTACGTGCTTGATTACTTAAAAACTGATCAGCAAATCATGGCTGGTCCTAAATTCGTATATGCTCATATTATGAGTCCGCATAATCCATATGTCTTTGACCGCGAAGGTAATTTTAAGAACGATAACCCACATGATAGTGCTGATTTTAGAAGGGACCCTTATGTGCACCCAAACAAATCAGTTAATAAAGCTTATTTAGAGCAATACATATACATAACTAGCGAAATTGTAAAAATAATAGATATTCATTTCAAAAATGGTAATCCAACAAATAAAATCTTTATTATTCAAAATGATCATGGACCTAGGCCACATGAACTATACTTAAAGGACAGAACACAACCTTTTAAAGCATTTAATGCTGTCTACTTTCCTGACGGAGATTACACCGATTTCTATGGTAACATAGCGCCTGTTAACACCTTGAGAGTTGTTTTGAATAAATACTTTGGTGAGAACTTTGAAATGCTGGAGGACAGATAGATGATGATTAGTAAAAAATCTATTTTATACTTGTCTGCAATTTTAATATTTATAATATATCTCTTCTCCGCTGATTACATTTTTAATGTTCTAATAAAAACTGATCAAGAAGCCAGGCTTGCACAGATCAGTCTACTGCCAGAAACACAGAATATTATATTTGCTATTGATGAAGCAAGACCGGTTAAGCTTGAATGGAAAGATGCTTTTTTCATTTCAGGTTGGGTTTTTAAGAAAGGTGTTAAAGAGAGAAATAGAGATGTTTATCTAGTTCTTAAAGGCAAGAATAATACTCTGATTTTTGATATTGAAAAAGATCTATTGTTCAGAGGTGACGTTACTAAGGCTCTTAAGCTGGGTGGAGACATTAATGCCCACGGTTTTGAGCTGACAGTAGCCACTTACTTTCTAAAAGAAGATTCTTATAAAATAGGTTTCGTTATTGATGACTCAACCGGGAAATACTATCACAACTCCAACCAGGCGCTTGTAAAGAACAACGGTACCTGGTCTGTTCCTGGAACGGCTGGTTCTTCCCAGAAACAATTCATATCAGAAAAAAAATTAATACCTGTCAAAGCATCTAATAACTTAGTCCAGCATTACATTGATTCATTAGATGTTGCAGATGAAACAATAACTGTAAGTGGCTGGGGGTATCTGGATGGCCTGCATGCTGACCACACAAATCACTATATTATATTTCTTAAAAAAGGGGATGATTTAGTGATATTTGATACAGAGGGTCGCAACAGAGCTGATGTCACTTTTAATTTTAAAGATTCAGGGTTAAATCTGGATAGTTCAGGTTTCTTTGCGAGGATACCGGCAGGAAAATTGCAAAAAGGTATCTACCAGATTGGTTTGTATCTCGTAAAAGGCGAAAAACAGGGTTTAGTTTTTTCTGATAAGTATTTAGATGTAAAAGATGGTAGCACAGTTCGAGTCATCACTAAGGTTGAGTATGAAAAATTGTAGCCTCGAAAACTGCACGAGAACTTATGGTTATCCATTTCCAGCTGAGGCAAAACACTTCGTGTTACCAATGAGAAAACGGAGCATACATTGATATCAAGCTGTGTTTATCATCAGTGCCCCCACAGCACCCTGCTATGTAGGTGAGTTAACTGATACTCGTAAGCTTGGTCTGGCTGCTACCTACTTGATTTTTTGAATTTAATTCGTATTGGAGTAATTAATGATGAGTAAGTTCGTTTACGTGGGAATGAGCGCCGATTTGGTCCACCCGGGACATCTCAATATCCTAAAAGAAGCTCAAAAACATGGTGAAGTGATTGTCGGTCTGCTGACAGATGCTGCGATTGCCAGCTACAAGCGTATTCCTCATATGGAATTTGAGCAACGTAAGGAGGTTGTCGAAAGCATCAAGTGGGTTAGCAAAGTTGTCCCCCAGGCCACCCTGGATTATGTGCCTAATCTGCGTGAAATTAAACCAGATTTTGTGGTGCATGGGGATGACTGGAAAGAAGGTGTGCAGCGTGAAACTCGTCAGCGGGTTATTGATGCGCTGGCCGAATGGGGTGGTGAGCTGATTGAATTGCCGTACACCAAGGGTATTTCCTCAACGCAATTGAACATAGCTTTGCGGGAAATCGGCACTACACCGGATCTGCGTTTAAAATCTTTGCGGCGCATGTTACAGGTTAAGCCATTGCTGCGATTTCTGGATATTCACAATGCCTTAAGTGGTTTGATTATTGAAAACACCCGCATTCAAACTCTAAATGGTGTACGCGAATTTGACGGCATGTGGGGTAGTAGTCTTACAGACTCCACGGCCAAGGGTAAGCCGGACATCGAGGCAGTGGATGTGTCTGCCCGAATGAATACTTTGAACGAGGTATTGGAGGTAACGACTAAGCCCATCATTTATGATGCCGATACCGGCGGTCAAACCGAGCATTTTCAATTTACCGTGCGCACGCTTGAACGACTGGGGATATCGGCTGCGATTATTGAAGATAAGACCGGGCTTAAGAAAAACTCTTTGTTCGGGACGGATGTGTCACAAACCCAAGATTCAGTCGAGAATTTTTGCTGTAAGATTCAGGCTGGCAAGAAGGCTCAAGCAACTGATCATTTTATGATAATTGCCCGTATAGAGAGCCTGATCCTTGATAAAGGCATGGATGATGCTTTTTTACGCGCACAGGCTTACCTTGAAGCTGGCGCCGATGGCATTATGATCCATAGCCGGAAAAAAGATCCAGCAGAAATCTTTGAGTTTTGCAGACGGTACAACACAATTCCAAAGCGTAAACCTTTGGTTGTTGTGCCTTCCAGTTATAATACGGTCAGGGAAGAAGAGCTGCAAAGGCACGGAGTTAACATTGTTATATACGCTAATCAGCTACTTCGTAGTGCCTATCCGGCGATGGTTGAAACAGCGAAATCCATACTAATGCAACAACGTTCTAAGGAATGCGACTCGCGGATGCTCCTGATTAAGGACATTCTGGAGCTTATTCCTGGAACTAAATAGGAAATGTGTTGATGATTGATCCGAAAAAATTCTACATAGGCCTGCAGGAAGCTGGTGTGCGTTTGTTCGCTGGGGTGCCGGATTCCCTTTTAAAGCATTTCTGTGCGTACGTAGATGATCATGGTGGGCCAAGCGAACATGTTATGACGGCCAATGAAGGAAACGCGGTGGCGCTGGCAGCAGGTTTTCATTTGACGACCGGTCAGATTGCTGCGGTCTACATGCAAAACTCGGGATTGGGGAACGCCATAAATCCTCTCACATCCCTGGCTGATCCACAAGTATATAAAATTCCATTATTGCTTATAATCGGCTGGCGAGGCGAACCTGGTGTCAAAGATGAGCCCCAACATGTAAAGCAGGGTGCTATTACACCGCAACAACTGGATCTGCTGGGGATTCCATACTATGTAATGCATGCCGACACGTCTTCTGAAGAGATCATCACAGAAGCTATGGGTAGACTTGAAGTTACTGGTGCACCGGTAGCATTATTAGTCCGTAAAGGCACATTTTCCAGTTATAAAGGCCAGCGCAAACCAAAGATGCTGTCTAGTTTGAAGCGGGAAGATGCGCTGCGGGAACTACTCAAGTCAGCTGCTAATAGTCTCGTGATAAGCACAACAGGAAAAACCTCCCGTGAAGTCTATGAATTAAGGGGCGAACGTGGTGAAACCCAACGAGACTTTCTCACGGTGGGGAGTATGGGGCATACTTCTTCCATCGCATTGGGGGCAGCGCTTGGTTGTCCGGAAAAACGTGTGGTCTGTATTGATGGTGATGGTTCAGCGCTGATGCACTTGGGGGCGTTGCCTATTATTGGTGATGTTAAGCCAAAAAATCTTGTGCATGTGCTGTTGAATAATGCGGCCCATGAGTCCGTGGGGGGGCAACCCACCGTGGCCGGGAATTTAGACTTCGAGGCCATTGCCTTGGCGTGTGGCTATAAACGCTATCTGCAAGCAAGTGATGCAGAGGGTATAAGGGATGCTTGGGCGTTGTTACAGGAAAATGATGGGCCCGTATTCTTTGAGGTGAAAATTGCCATTGGCTCACGTGACGACCTTGGCCGCCCCGCGAGTACGCCGGAAGAAAATAAGAACGCCTTTATGGCGGTGGCGACCTTATGACCGAAGTCTGGGATCACTATAATCCGGTTAAGATTCGGGCTGGTCGAGGGGCGATGCAACGCCTCCCTCAGTTGTTATCCGGTAGTAGCTGGTTGCTGATAACCACGCCAGGCTTTACTCGCCGAGGCCTGACGGCTCAAGTTCAGCGGTTAGCCTCAAGTGTTGACTTTGAGGTTTGTGATCAAATCACGCCGAATCCAGAACTGGATGAGCTTGAAGCGCTAGCTGCGGTCTATAGACACAAGCGGTTCGAGGGCATCCTGGCGATAGGTGGTGGTAGTGTTATTGATGCGGCTAAGGTACTGGCCCTCACCATTCCAAGTGCAGCTGATAACGCGCTTACTACAGTTCTTCGGCAAGGGCAGAAACCAAACTGGCTGACAAAGTTGCCATTGGTGGCAATACCGACAACGTCCGGTACGGGGGCGGAGGTAACACCCTTTGCTACGGTTTGGGATGCTGTGGATCATCAAAAATATTCTTTGGTGGGGGAACAGGTTTATCCTGACATCGCACTGTTAGATCCAGAGTTGATACTTACTCTGCCAGAGCAAGAGACTCTCTATACTGGGTTAGATGCAGTTTCTCATGCGTTGGAATCTCTGTGGAATATAAATAGGTCTCCGGTAAGCCAGGCTTATGCAATTCAGGCATTGGAGTTGGCCGAACAGGCGCTTCCTCAGGCCCTGAGTGATCCGGACAATCTAGACGCACGCGAATCTATGCAACAAGCAAGTGTTCTGGCTGGGCTCGCGATTAGTCAAACGCGTACCGCGATAGCGCATTCAATATCTTATCCGCTAACCAGCCACTTCAATGTGCCGCATGGTTTGGCGTGCAGTTTTACGTTGTCGCGAATCATAGAGTACTATTTGCATAACTGCGGTGACGAAATATCAAAATGCTTGATGTTACGTATCGCGGCTATGCTTTCTATCCTTGATTTACCTCATCATATTGAAACTTATGTGAACCATAAAGAGATTCATTCGCTCAAAGATGAAATGTTCCATCGAGACAGAGTGGGAAACTTTAAGGGGATAATAAATAATGATACTCTTGATAGATTATTATTCAATAATTATGCATAAGGTGGATAACTGGCAAATGTATTTCACTGACGTCAACAGATTGACAGGAAGGGGGCGCTTTATCGGGTGTCATTTCGTTTACAATTATGCCAAATCTCCATTTGCCCCCCAAGCAGATGATGGTTCGGAGATTACCCTTCATGTTTAATGCTATAAGTGATTTTTTACATGCTCTGAGGGAGTGGAGAAAATTTAAGGCACTGCCAGGCAAAAAAAGAGCGTTGGTTGTTTACTCCGAAGGGCAGGTGTATTGGCCTCATTTTGAGCCATTGATTGATTTCCTGTGGCAAGAACATCAGCAGGAAGTTGTATATCTGACTTCGGACAAGCATGATCCCGTACTGTATCAACCGGTGCCGGGTGTAACTCCTTTTTATATTGGCTTTGGATCTGTGCGGACACTTGCCTTTGCTGTTATGAAAGCAACAATTGTCCTGATGACCATGCCGGATCTGCAAACTTACTATATAAAGCGTTCGCCACACGTCAAAGAATATGTTTATGTCCACCATGCTATGATGAGTTGCCACATGGCGTATCTCCCGGCAGCTTTCGATCATTTTGATACAATTCTCTCTACTGGTCCTTATCAGATCGACGAGATCCGGGCCAGAGAGAAGCAAGTCGGTTTACCTGCTAAGAACTTAATAGAACATGGTTATGGTCGTTTAGAGGCATTAATTAAAGAACTGGCATCAGTATCCAGGCCTCAATCAGGTGCTCGCGACCAACCGTGCGTACTGGTGGCCCCATCTTGGGGAAAAAACGCATTGCTAGATCGCTTGGGTAGCGACTTCTTAGAACCGCTGCTTAGCGCTGGTTTCCACGTTATTCTACGGCCACATCCGCAGACATGGCGCATACAACGTCCCATGCTGGAAAGTATAAATGTTCGTTATAAGGCTTATGAGAATTTTACTTTGGAGGATAATGTTGCCTCTAAAGAATCATTGCTCAAAGCGGACGTGATGATTAGTGACTGGTCAGGTGCGCCGTTGGAGTTTGCATTCGCACGCCTGAAACCCGTGTTGTTTGTTGATGTACCTAGAAAAGTGAATAACCCGGGCTATGAAAATATCGGGATCGAGCCTTTCGAAGCCCGGGTACGTGAGTCTTTGGGGGCTGCTGTAACTGAAGCGGATGCAGGCAATATGGTGGAGGCAATCCAGGCAGTTCTTAAGGACCAGGATAAATGGGAAGAGCGCATACGCGCCATAAGAGATACCTCTGTGTATAATCTAGGTAAAAGCGGATCTGTTGGTGCTAAAGCTTTGATGGAGCGTTTGGCTGTTTATCAGGGGTAATTTTAAGATAAATTTGGTTATCTACATGAGGGTAGATTTATGAAAAATAAACTTTGGACAGTTTTCGCAGCAGTGTTTCTCTTTATGTTTAGTGCTGAAGAGGCTCATGCATATCTAGATCCGGGTACAGGCAGTGCCATTCTGCAAGGTGTTTTAGGAGCGCTTGCCGCCATTGCCGTAGTGTTAAAGCTCTACTGGCATCGGTTGTTAAAAATGCTTGGTTTGCGCAAGGATACAAAAGATTCCTCTCTAAAGAGCACAGAGAAGACCACCAAAGATTGAAGCTGATGCGCAATCACCAGATCTCGTTGCAGCTTTTTATCCTGTTATGGATGGTTTCGCAGGCCATGCCGGGGCTGCTGCTGGCTGCAACGGAGCGAGTGTTGCTGGCCAACGATGCTTTAGAGCTGGAGTTTGATCTTGCCACCGGCTCGATTAAGAGCTGGCGGCTGCCCGGCGTGCTGGATAAGCGTGGTGAGTCCCATGACCTGGCGTTGCCCGCCGGGCAACTGTTGCTTCTGGCTGGACAGTTGGCCGGGAAAAGTCTGGATGGATGGCAAGATGTAAGTGGTGGTTGGTCCATTGCAGGGCAGGATGTTAATTTCCTGGTGCTGGTTCTAGAGCATCCCGAGCTGCCCGTTAAAATTCAAAAATCCTGGTATCTGGCCGAAGCTACCTGGCGGGTCGGATTTGAACTGAACCTGGAGTGGCGTGCAGGCTATACCCCATCGAGCGATGATCGGCTTGCGCTCCTGATCGGCCCCGGGGTGGGAGAAACACCGGCTCAAGGCCTGGGGGTCGGCCAGGGTATCTATTCATACACCGAGTTGGTTTACAGCGGGGCCGATGGAGTTGGCACCGTTCGTCTTGGCAGGGATGGGGAGCCGACGGAATTTCTTTCTACGGAGGCGGATGGCTGGCAGTGGCTTGGGTTGCAGAGCCGTTATTTTGCCCTGATTCTGTCGCCCGGCAATGAAGCCGCCGGCGCTCTTGCCTGGCAGGCTTCGGCGCCGGCAAGCCCGCAGTGGTATCCGGAGCAAAGCGGGTTCGAGAGCCTGATACGGCTGCATCTGCCACTGTTGCACGAGGAAGCGGGCGGGTTGCAGCGTTTTCAGTGGCATCTGTTTGGCGGCGGCAAGGCCCACCAGGTTCTCTCCGAGGGGACGCCGGAGCTGGGAACCCTGCTGTTTTCCGGTTTGTGGTCCTGGATGCGGGCTTTGACTCTGGGCATCATGCATCTGCTCAATTTTATTCAGCAATTTGTTGTAAGTTGGGGCCTGTCGATTATCGTCCTGGCTGTTTTGGTCCGGCTGTGCATGTATCCGGTGGCCAAGAATGCCATGGCCGCGCAAAAGAGGTTTGCGGAGATTCAGCAGCGGATTAAGCCGGAGCTACAGGAAATAAAGCGCAATTACCGGGGCGGTGAACAGAGCGAGCTTATTCTGCAACTGTACGAAAAGCATCAGGTCAGCCCCCTGGCCGGGTTGAAACCGCTGCTGATAGTTCTGATTCAACTGCCGATCTTTATCGCGCTTTACCACTTGCTGGGGCAGGCTTTTGACCTGCGCAGTGCTTCATTCCTGTGGATGGATTCCCTGGCCGAACCCGATCAACTGTTCTCCTTGGGTTATGATTTGCCGTTTTTTGGCACATACTTCAATCTGTTGCCGGTGCTGATGGCCATTACAACCATGTTTAGCATCAAGTTGTCGCCGGCTCCGGCAGCCGATCCCAAAGAAACGGGGAAGCAAAACTTCATGCTGCTGCTGATGACGCTGGGGTTTTTTTTGCTGTTTTATTCATTTCCCTCGGGCATGGTGTTGTATTGGACAATGGCAAATTTATTGCATTTTGTTCATGGGCTTTACGTTAAGCACGCTAACTGATTCAAGAATGCCGGGTAAGTGGGGGCGACTACCCTGAAGAACCGTATCCCTATGGCGCAACATCGCTGCCTGCGATCGAGAGGCTCTTTTCATTGGCTCTTTCAATAAATAATTTGCGTTACGCTACAACGAGCGTCAAGGGTGTTTCACGATGAAAATCGCAATTTTTGGCGGCAGGGGCTTTATCGGATCGGCAATCACGGACCGTTTGCTCCAGGATGACCATGAGTTGCGCATTGTTGCGCGGCCCCGTGTGGAACCCAATCGCCGGTTTGCCGATGACAAAAGGGTTGAGTGGCTTACCGGCGATATGATGAGCGCCTATGATATGAACAGGGCCATAGACGGCGTTGATGTTGTCCTGCATCTGGTCTCGACGACTCTGCCCAAGAGCTCCAACGATGACCCGATTTATGATGTGCAGAGCAATATTGTAGCTACCTTGCAGTTGCTTAATGCCATGGTCGCTCAACAGGTTCGCAAGATTGTATTTATTTCCTCTGGAGGGACTGTTTACGGTAATCCGATTTATCTGCCGATAGACGAGAACCATCCGACAGAGCCTCGTGTGTCCTATGGCATTACCAAGCTTGCCATTGAGAAATACCTGCTGATGTTCCAGCAGCTCTATGGGATCAAGGCCAACATTCTCCGGGTCGCTAACCCGTTTGGCGAGCGCCAGCGTGTTGAGACCGCGCAAGGGGCAGTGGGTGTTTTCTTGAGTAAGGCCATTCAGAATCAGCCTCTTGAAATCTGGGGGGATGGCAGTGTTACCCGAGATTATTTATACATCAGCGATGTTGCCGAGGCATTTTCCCGCGCTGTTGATTATGAAGGGCCAAAGTCAGTCTTTAATATCAGCTCGGGTGTCGGCACCAGTCTCAACGAACTGATCGGGATGATTGAGCGTGTTCTTGGTCGCGAGGTTGTTCGCAACTATCGGCCTGGTCGACCTTTTGATGTGCCGGTAAGCATTTTAGACAATTCTCTGGCACGGAAGGAGCTGGGCTGGCAGTTGCAGGTAGGGCTCGAAGAGGGGATCGCTAGAACGGCTAGCTGGATGAGTAGGGTCTTAGGGGCCGTTAAGAAATAACACATACTTTTTATCCATTTCTTTACGGCCCCTTATGCCGTTAATGACAATGAATCGTAGTAGTTATTTTTGAACAACGGCTTAGTGAAATAAACAGTCTCACGCTTGTTCCGCTGCCGTCAATCTATGGCGGCAGCAGCAGGCATGGTTACGGAGTTTTATAAAATGCTAGCAAAATTATTTCAGACTTTACGTTATTATGTAAGGGATCATGGCTGGTTAGCCTTGGCTCATATGCTGATTGTACATCTAAACGGCCTTTTTCGACCTTTCGCAAATATCTCCATGGCACCTCAACTTGCCGATCGCGAAACAATCCTGATGGTCGGACACGAAGCATCCAGGACCGGCGCCCCGGTATTGACTCTTAATCTCGTTCTGGAGCTGGTGAGGCGTTATAACGTGATTGTGCTCTTATTGGACGGCGGACCGCTTTACGATGACTTTCGCCGATCTGGCGCATCGGTGATGGTGGCATCGAATACGAGGTTAGTCCCACTTTTAGCTAGTTTCAGAATCGGCCGATTGTGCAAGCGATTCCAATTCAAGTTCGCTCTGGTGAACAGCATTGAATCACGCATCGTCCTGCCAACCTTGGGCAACCATTTTGTTCCCACCATCAGCTTGATTCATGAATTCGCCTCGTATACCCGTCCTCGGGATGGTTTCAGGGAAAGCCTTTTCTGGTCTGGTGAGGTTGTTTTCTCTGCAGATGTGACCATGAGAAACGCGTTCGCTGAATATCCTGATTTAGGTGATCTGTCCGTGCATATCCTTCCTCAAGGCCGGTGTCTCGTGCCTTTGGGAGAATTCAGCGAGGAGCAACTTCAGGTAGAGAGAACGCTCATACGCCGCTTAATCCGGCCCGGGGATATAGGCGAGGACTCAGTGATTGTGCTTGGTGCCGGGTTCGTGCAGTTACGCAAAGGAGTTGACCTGTTTATCGAATGTGCAGCCCATGTCGTTCATGCCCCGGGCGGGGAGAAATGTCGATTTGTTTGGATCGGCAAAGGATACGATCCGGAAAATGACCTGTCATATTCTGTTTATCTTGCCGACCAGATTCGGCGTGCCGGCCTTCAGGAACATGTTTTCTTCATTGCCGAAACCCCCGCCATTGAAACCGCGTATGAAGAGGCCGATCTGTTTCTGCTTTCATCACGCCTGGACCCATTACCGAATGTCGCGATTGATGCGATGGCGTATGGGGTGCCGGTGCTCTGTTTCAATAAGACGACCGGAATCGCTGATTTTCTCATTGACAGTGGTCTGCGGGATCATTGCGTGGCGGAGTACCTTGACTCTGCTGATCTGGCCGAAAAGATCCTGGTATTGGCCGGGTCGCAGGCTTTGCGTCAGCAGGTTGGGGAGCGCTGCCGTGAAGCCTCCGAGGCCTATTTCAATATGCAGGTGTACGTTGCTCGTCTGGAAGTTTTGGCTCAGGGGGCTTGTGCTCGTACGCAGCAAGAGAAGGCTGATGCGCAAGAGATTCTTGATTCCGGTCTGTTTCGGTGCGACTTCTCCAACCCCCCCCACGGGCAAGGGCAGTCGCTTGAGGCGGCGGTTCGCGGTTATGTGCGCGCGTGGGCCAGTGGGATTGGTCGGCGTAAACCCTATCCAGGTTTTCATCCCGGTATTTATCGAGAACAGCATGGACTTGTAATCCCGGAATCGGACCCATTTGCCGACTACTTGCGAGCGGGGCGACCCGAGGGGCCGTGGAATTACCCGGTGATTGTGGCCGGGAAAACAACAGCGCGGGATCTGCCTGATAATCAGCGCGTGGCCTTGCATTTGCACGTTTACTATCCCGAGCTGTTGTCCGAAATAATGACCCGGCTGTCGTGTAATCGGATTTGCCCCGATTTGTTTGTTAGCGTCACCAACGAAAAAAATCGTGAGTTGGTTGCCAGTGAACTAAAAGATTACCAAGGCACGGTTGTTGATATGCAAATTGTGCCGAATCGCGGCCGGGATATCGGGCCATTTCTCACGATCTTTGGCCAAACAATCCTGGCCAACTATGACTATGTCGGGCATATCCATACCAAAAAGAGTGCCGACGTGCAGGATGTTGCTATGGGTAAAAGATGGTATCGCTTCTTGCTGGAAAATCTGCTGGGGGGTAAGTCGCGGCCAATGGCAGATAGTATCTTGGCGACAATGCAAGACGATCCGTCAATTGGGATGGTTTTCCCTGACGACCCATACATAGTGGGTTGGACCGCGAACAGGACTGCGGCTGAATCGTTTGCCGTATGTATGGGTTTGCAACAGCTCCCTGAACATTTCAACTTCCCGGTTGGGACCATGTTTTGGGCCAGGACTTCGGCGTTGGCCCCGTTGATCAATTTGCAGTTGGGCTGGGACGACTACCCGGAAGAACCGCTTCCCTATGACGGCACTTTTCTTCATGCCCTTGAACGGTTGTTTCCTTTAAGCCTTCCCGCTGAGCATTTGCGTATCGCGACTACAAACGTAGTTGGTCTGACACGATGAAAATGGATGGATTCGTAATCCGCAGAGGAATTCTGCATCGCTGCATAAACGCGATATTGAATATTATATTTTTGAAGTTTGCACATATGTCTGATGGATTAAAGGGATAAAGATGATTTCAATCGCGCTCTGCACCTATAACGGCGAGCAATTCCTCCAGGAGCAGCTCGACAGTATCGCT
Organism: Desulfoarculaceae bacterium; assembly: GCA_019429465.1. Taxonomy (GTDB): domain Bacteria; phylum Desulfobacterota; class Desulfobulbia; order Desulfobulbales; family Desulfocapsaceae; genus UBA2270. The sequence goes on along the minus strand of JAHYIV010000021.1, from coordinate 60 downwards.
GCCCAGTCATTGCTCCCGGATGAACTGGTAATCTGTGATGATCGCTCCAGCGACGCAACG
>JAHYIV010000055.1 GCA_019429465.1 Desulfoarculaceae bacterium | reverse complement strand
GGCTGCTTTTGCGGTTCGGATTGTAAACATGAAGCTTCGCTTTCACCCGCTGTGGCATCGTTGTTTTTCGGGCGGGTGGCAATCTTGAAAAGCTTGTTTCTGGTTTCCGTCTTGGCGCCAAAGATTAGCAAACTGAAGTTCCGAAAGAGGCGCAGGACAAGGGGACAGAGGTGCGATGGTTAGGTTTGGCCGGGGCAAATCCCGGATATAATTTAGAAAGGTCATGCCTTTCATTTGCCATCATATTGCACCTCTATCCTCTTTTCTCGCGCCGCCTACAGATGATTGATTTTTCACGGGCAGTCCTATATGGGATGTTCTGCCAAGAAAAACCCTATAGAGAAAAGCCCTGGAAAGGACACTGCCCGTGAAGAATTCCTTTGTGCAACAATTCTCCCAGAATATCAAGTTCAAATACAGTTGCTTCGATCGTGTCGTCCTGCGGGGGTACATCCGGTGGCTGTTCTTTCCAGGCGGCGTGGTCAAGTTTCTCAGGTTGATGGGATTCAGGAAGCTCTCCAATGGCGTCATGCGCATCTTAACCGACCAGTTGAACGCCCATATCCTGAAGGTGGCCGAGGCGAAGGAGATTCCCATTCACTGGTGGCCTTCTGTGGGGGGCGGGAAAGACGGCGCCAAACAGAAGTTTGTCCAGGAGAAATACGCCCGGCATGACGCCGGCAAAGGGGACAGCCTGTATTGCATCCTGACGGATAAAGAACCGGTCAGAACCTTTGCATGCCGGGAACTCACCTCCACAAACGTTGGGAAATACGAAAAAATCTACGATTGCCGCAAACCCGTGAAGCAGTACTACATCTACTTTCACGACCAGCTTCTGGGAGGGCCCTGCTATCTGAAAATCTCATCGTATCTGCCCTTCCAGTGCGAATTCTATTTCAACGGTCACAATGCTATTCAGGTCCAATTAGACAAGCAGGGCGTTCATTACCGCCGCCACGACAATGCTTTCGTGGATGTGGACGATCCGGAAGCCATCCGAAAGGCTGTGGAGTCACTCCATGGCAGAGCGGTCCTTAACAGGGTCACTTACTGGATGAACCTCTTCTTCAAGTTTGACAAAGGGAAATATTCCACCTGCTCCAAGTATCTCCAACATGAGTGGTATCTCTCCCAGGTGGAAATCTCCTCCAATATCGTGTTTCGATCCGCGCGTTTCTGCACCAGTCTCTTTGAAAGAATCCTGGATAAGTTCCAACGCCTCGGATTGCCCGAGAGCATCACCCAAATCTTCAGCCGACGACCCCATCGCGGCTCCGAATCCAAGACCTTCTGGAGACTCTACGACAATAACGCCTGCATCAAACACTGGTTCCGAGGCAACTCCATCAAGCAGTACAACAAAACCGGCTCTTTCATCCGCACCGAAACCACCATCAACAACCCCAAATCGCTGGGGCTGCAAAAGCCTGTCCTCTATCTGACGGCCTGTCTGTGGAAAGGTGTCGAATGCAACAACCGGCTTCTGGATTGCTGCGCCGATGTGGACGTCTCCTCCATCTCCGACCAGGAACCGGACATCTTCACCAAGACCCTGACCGACCCGGCGGGACATCGCGTCAGCGCCCCCGACTTCAGAAAGGACCGCCAAACAGCTCTGGCCAAAGAACTTCTCAAACCCAAGTACCATGTTTACGGATTCAGAACGGCTGATCTGCATAAAAACCTCTCCGGCCTTTTCCGAAATCCTGCACAAATCCGCTATGAGATGAACAAATTGAAGGCAAGGGGCGTACTGAAAAAACACGATAATAAATCATTCTATGTGGTTACTCAAAAGGGGTTCTCCTGGTTGTGGCTGCAAATTTGTTCCAGCAGCTTCTTCAAAAACCCAATGATTTCAAGGACCATAAAAAATGACGCCCTCCAGCTCGCTGCGCGACCCTCACAAATCGAAGAAGCTTATGACTCCATCCATCTCGGATTATCTAAATTAACCCAACAACTTGCCATCATTCCTTGCTCATGAAAAAACGCGAATTTTTCTTACGTTTTTGAAGCTAAAAGCTTATCCGCAGAAGACGTCTGATGGAGGTGGCCTTCTCGTTTACCGACTGGCTCAGATAAATAAAGGCCTCCACGAGTCCCTTGATGATCTCGTAATCGCCTTCCTGCAAGGCCTCCTTTTCCACCCTCTCCAGGAGGGCTTCCACATCCGCCGGCTTCAATTTGATTAATTTTGGCTGCTTCATGGCTGACCTCCGCAAAGACGATTGCGGAAATCCCTGGACAGTGGAAAGCCAAGAACATCCTTCAGGGAACGGTTGGCTCGGCCTGTCTGGTCGTTCTTCCCCCGTCCCGTAGTTTTGCCGACATGAACCCAGTTGGCCGCCCGATAGCAGGTGCCATGAAAACGGTCTCTATCGACAAATGTCTCCAGATAATAAAGGGGATGACGATAAAAGCGCTCCCAGTCCCCGGACAGCCTTTGTGCCATCTTCCCCAGGATGTGAGAAGCCAGACAGGAAACCTTCACCCAGGGCAGGATGAGAAACCGGGTATTGCAGGCAATTAAAGAGAGGTTCTTCTCCCTGAGCGGTTTTGTCCACCCGATAAACCGATCCCGGCTGCCGATATGCCGGGGCGCCGATGACCAGACAAGACAGGCAATTGGTCTTCCCTGGGCAAAAACGAGATATTTGAGATGCTCTCCGACGGGCTGACAATAACCAAGATAATGATGCTCCTCAATCAAACTGTTGAAGAGCGCCTCCGCGTCGGTCCGCCGTGTCTGACTGAACTCGATGGGGCCAAGATCCGACAGCTCCCCTTCAATGGGCGTCTGGTCTATCTCCACCCGTGGAGGCTTTTGGCGATGCACCAGGGGATTGAGTATCTTCATCCGGGTGGGAGGCAGTTCGATATGCCCCGCCCGCGACAGTTGCAGCATCAATCCCCGGCAGACCATGTCCCGCAGCGCCCCGTTGGGCTGACGCCAATTCCAGACCTGACAAAGCTTCCGGGAAAGCATCCAGCGGCTGTCGCCGCTGTTCTGGGCGATAAACTCCCGGATAAAGACGACTTCTTCGCCTGTTACTTCCCGTCCTCGGTATCTCATTAACGTTTCCATGGGCGGGGTATAGCAGAGTTTTTAGCAGAACGCAAGAGGCAAGTTGCATATCATGCGTATTTTTTCAGGCTTCCCTCATATCTCATGTGCCGACGGCGGCGATTTTCTTCCAGGGAGGCGTTACGCATGTACTGCCCGGATCGCCGTTCCACAGCAGTATCTGAAGTTCGTGAACCGCAAGCGTGCTGACACGGACAGCATCCTTATCCGGCCACCATTTAAACGACCCCTTGGACAAACGCTTCTGACAAAGCCAGAACCCTTGCCCATCATATTATGTTGAGCTCAACATAATATGATTAATGTTGAGTAGTTATTAATGTGGAGTTGCCGCAATATCTTCCCATCATTCCTGCATAAAAACATTTTTTACTTCACATTAATTGGGTATCATCAGAGGACATGCCGGCCCCGGCATGAAAAACCCTTCAGAAAGGAGAATCTGATGATTACTCAAGTTTATCCAAAAGATTTCCAGCGTTTTCTGTCCTTACCGGTTTTGGGTCCATGGATGAATTCCTATGCTGCTTGGTTGCACGAGCAGCAGTATACTCACAGGTCGAGCAGGTATGAGCTGCGCATGGCGGCTCGAGTGAGTGAATTCTTGAAAAGACGAGGTTTTCAGAGGGTCGAAGATATCGGCCAAGACGATTTGCAAGCCTGTTATCAATGGTTTCAACGGAAGTTCCCCAGGGAAGAAGGCGGTGTCCGAGTTTTAGAGAGCTTCCTAGTAGAAAAAGCGCTACTACACCCCATTCCTGTTCCCGAACCAAGCCCTCGAGATGTCCTCCTGAATAGATACATGGCCCACTTATTGGATGATCATGGGTACGTTCCCTCCACTATCCGGCGACAAGGTTGTATTGTTGCCGAATTTCTCGATGGAATAAAATACGAGGAGCAACCGAACCGCTTAGCACAGGTGTGTATGAAGGATATCGAGGACTTTATCCGGCGCTTAGGTAAGCGAATGGGCCGGGTGTCTCTCCAAAAGCCGATTTCGGTGATTCGACACTTCCTCCGTTTTTTTGCTGCCAGTGGCACCGTTCCGCATGGACTGGATAGTCAGATTGATACACCGCGTGTTTACCGCCAGGAGCAACTCCCACGAGCCTTGCCATGGACAACCGTCGAAGCCTTTCTCCACTCCATCGACAGGAAGACCTTCATGGGAAAGCGTGATTATGCAATGTTCTCGATTATGGCAACTTATGGACTGAGGGCCTGCGATGTCGTCGCTCTTAAACTGGATGATATCAAGTGGCGTTCCGGATGTATTCGGATTTGTCAAAAAAAGACCGGTAACCCCTTGGAACTACCCCTCACCAATGAGGTCAGTTCAGCTCTCTATGATTATCTCAAGAAAGTTCCTCGGTATGGTGAGTACAGACAGGTCTTCCTTCGCCTCAGAGCTCCCGGTGGCACCCTGAAGTCGACCGCCGTGGCAGAGGCGTTTCAGGCGTGGTCCAGAAAGAGCGGACTCGATATTCCTTTCCAAGGGACTTACTGCTTACGCCATTCCTATGCGCTCAATCTGTTCCATCATGGCCTGCCTCTAAAGACCATCGGGGATCTTCTGGGACACCGATCGCCCGAAAGCACAGCCGTCTATATTCGACTGTTCACCGAGGACTTACGGGAAGTCCCTCTCCACATACCAGCTTTTACTGAACAGCAAGAGGAGGTGGGGTCATGAAAACAAGAGCTTCCTTTCAATCCTCCATCGCGGCTGAGATTGTAAATTATATCTCTCTCAAGAAGGCATTAGGACGTAGTTTTGAATCCTCATCCATCATCCTGCTAAAGCTTGATCAGTTCTTGTGTAGGATAGGGAACCCATCCCCGGGCCTCACTGCGGAAACGTTCAATCAGTGGTGCCAGACACTGGAAGTAGTCAGCTCGAATACCAAACTGGTCCGGATGCATATCGTCCGGAACTTCTGCCTCTACCGTCGTCGCGGGAATCCCACCTGCTTTGTTCCGGATCCCACCCAATTTCCCCCAGCCCGACCGAGAATAGAGCCGTATATCTTCTCGAATCTCGAAGTCGCCAGGATACTCAGTTACAGCAATAAGATACCCGATTCCGTCAGATCTCCAATGCGCAATGGTTCAACTCGCCTGGCGATCATTCTCCTTTTCACCGCCGGTCTCCGTCTGGGGGAACTGCTTCGATTGACTACAACAGATTACGATCCCTCGGCCCGGACGCTCATGATTCGTGCATCCAAGTTTCACAAGACGCGCCTTTTGCCTTTGCAAAGCGATGTGGCTATGGAAATCGAAAAGGTTCTGAAGGCATTCCAATCGATCCGGTCTCCGCTACCTGCACATGTCCCCTTGTTTTGGAGTTCTTACTGCGGTGGTCGGGCGTACAGCACCACCCAACTTAGAAAAAATCTGCATCGCTTGTTAAACCTCGCCGGAATAAAAAAAGCCAACGGTCGCTTGCCGCGTATTCACGACTTCCGTTTCAGTTTTGCAGTCAACGCGCTCTTACGCTGGTACCGTAACGGAAATGATGTCCAAGCCAAGCTGCCATTGTTGTCTGCTTACATGGGCCATGTTTCCGTACTCTCTACGCACTACTATCTGAGATTCATCACCCCGCTGGCCACCCTTGCCAGTTCCGCCTTTGCCACCCATTACGGGGCTTTGATCCAAGAGGCAGAAATGGAGGGCATGCGATGAAAACGAACCGACCTAATATGCTCGCCCTTCTGCTGCAGGACTTCTTTGCATGCCATCTTCCCAGTCTGCGTGGGCTGAGTCCGCACACCATCCAAAGCTATCGAGACAGTCTGGTGTTGCTTTTGCGTTTTCTGACTGAGCACAAGAAACGTCCGGCATCTTCCCTGGATTTGGAAGACCTCGGCCCTCAGGAGGTTCAGTCTTTTCTTGTACACTTGGAACAGGTGCGCAACAACTGTGGTTCCACGCGAAATATCAGGCTCTCTGCGATTCATTCATTCTTCCGGTTTGTTGCCGCACAGCACCCTGACCGTTTGGAACATGCTCAGCGCATCCTGGGAATCCCGTTCAAGAAAACTTGTTCGCGGGTGATTGACTACCTGGAGTATGACGAAATTCAGAAGATTTTATCTGTCATTGATCGGAGCACACCCAAAGGACGGCGAGATTATACTCTTTTGGCAACCATGTTCAACACGGGTGCGCGGGTACAGGAGATTGTGGATCTAAGAGCTTGTGATCTGCAGCTCACGAAGCCGTTTCAACTCCACCTTATGGGGAAAGGGAGAAAAGAACGCTGCTGCCCTATCTGGCCGCAGACCGTACAGCTTTTACGCCGCCTCTGTCTGGAACTGCAGATTGACCTTACGTCGGAAGTTCGGATCTTCCAGAATTGTAGGGCCACATCTCTTTCTCGATTTGGAGTCCGGTATATCCTGAAGAAGTCCTTGGAACACGCCCAAGTCCATATCCCCAGTCTTCATTCCAAGCGACTCCACCCTCATAGCATACGCCATAGCACTGCAATCGCCCTCTTGAAGTCTGGGGTAGATATCTCGACGATAAGTCAATGGTTGGGACATTCGAATCTCAATACAACGAACCGATATGCCACCATTGATCTGGACATTAAACGTAAAGCCATCGCAAGTGTTAAACCGGTTAGTGATGACCGAACTCGCACAACGCCATGGCGTCATGATCATGCCATTCTTGAATGGTTGGAAGCCCTTTGAAGTCAAAATTAATGTGGAGTTGTCCGTCAAATAAAACATTTGCAGACAAGTAGTTACGTAGGCAACTCCACATTAATAACTACTCAACATTAATCATACATGAGGACTTTTATAGCCGTTGCCCGGCGATTCCGAAACACAAAAACTCCGCCCGAAAAAGGGTCTGCCCCCATAACTTGCCGACATATCCCGGCCAATCCGTCTATCCCCTTGCGGAAATCCGCCACCGGGATAAAAAGCAAGATACGCATCTGCGGCGTAAGCTGGATCATCCCCGCCCCCAGAAGCTTTTTATCAGCTCCAATGGCTGAAAACCCCATAC
>JAHYIV010000020.1 GCA_019429465.1 Desulfoarculaceae bacterium | reverse complement strand
GCTGCAAATTATCTCGTCACTGCGGCGTACTCAAGTACGCCTCATTCCTCGAAATTTGCGCGCCTCGCATTTGACGCTTTTTACTTAGCCATCTCATAAATTGAGTTTTTACGAAACCATCAATCTTGTGTCCAACGAAAAACGCCACACCCCGGTTCAAGGCCAAAGTGTGGCGGACAAAAAATACCAAGTCGTGATCAGCCGCTAGCAACCTTCGATTGCCTGCCTCGCTTTCTTTGGAGCTGGTTTGTCTGTCAGGGTTTTCATGTAGGCCGTCAGATCTTGCATCTCTTGACCCTGAGGGTCAATGGCGACACCACCCAAGGGTTTCTCAATACAGATATTGATAACTTCGGCCAGGCTCTTCTTTTCCATTCCCATAATGGTGAATTGCTTGCGTTCGAACAGATCGCTACCCAAGCCTTTGCCGTCCTCGTGACAGGTATTGCAGGTTTTTCCTGTAGTGCCACCGCCAAGAGTCGGGCTTTCAAAAAGGGCCTTCCCTTTGTCGGCACTCGCCGCATAAACCAGGGTTCCTGTCATCATCAACGCCGCTACCAGCATAAGTGTCTTTTTCATTACAACCTCCTCAAGAAGAATGATGGATGGCCGGCACAGACCTTCCTGTCTCTCGCCACCTTGATGGTGTGATGGATTGTTACATCCACCACGGTTATAATACGACTTGTCAGTCGCTCTCGCCAAGTTGCCGCCATCTCGCTCCACCACAGAGCGACCCTCCACGTCAGGCACACCATGATTTTTTCTTCCTGGTCATCATGACCATCATTCTCTGTCTTCAGAGATGACCATTTCTGGACGAACAGGGGGAGCCGCTCTTTATGGTATTCATCATATCATATGTCGTGACAAAAAAATATAAACCCCATTACCTGTTCCGTATTTTTTAGGAAAAAACTATGACGTTGATAGATACGGCGGCAATGACCTGGAAAAATAATTCCGCAGCACATAAAAGTTTCTCTGCCTCTTCTGTCGGCTGGTTTCATGGATCATGGAAAGATAAAAATCTTCCACCATCGACAAGGCATGCATCCTACTGTTGTCCCCCAGCCTCCACCAGGTTTTGATGCAGGGTACGGATGGCCTTCTCGAAATCATCCTCCTCGACGACGAACTGAATATCCACCTGGCGCATGCATTTATGGAGACCGAGGATTTCGACACCGGCATTGGCCAGGGCATGAACCGCCGTCGGCAGAATCCAGGTCTCAGCCATATTGGAGCCGATGGCTGAGACCAGCGCCACCTTTTTTACCAGGATATCGGCGCCTGGAAACGATTTTTTTATAGCATCTGTCAGCTTTTTTATGCGGGCCAAGGGGGCCGCTACATAGTGAGTCAGGGTATTGGCGTTGGTATCTTTGGCCAGATAGCGTATTTTCTGGTCGGTAAGATGTTGCAACAACTCCGCGTCATGATCCCACCGCCCCACCATATCCTGATCCCACACCTCAATACCGGTGACCCCTTTACGGCCGGCGATGATTTCCACCTTGGCCTCCGGGCTTTTATAGGCGTTGGTAATCAGGGTGCCGGGGTGATCCGGCTCAAAAACATTTTTAATCCGCAGCGGGATATCCGTGCGCCGCATACCCCGGGCGGCACCGGGATGAATGGCCTCCATGCCCAGATCGGAAAGCTGGTCTGCCACATCATAATTGGTGTTGCCGATCACCTCGACCTTGTCTTCCCCGATTATCTTGGGATCGCCACTGCTGAGATGATACTCCTTATGGATAATCCCCTCGCGGGCCTCGGTGAGCACTGCGATCTTGCTGAAGGTTATTTCCGTATAGCCCCGGTCGTATGTGTTCATGATCCCTTCCTTGCATTGGGTGTAACCGGTAACTATAGGCAGGACAGTGCTGAGATCGATGTCGCTGAGATACTTTCTGATCTTGTCATCAAGGGAGAGCTGTTCAGTCTCCATCCAACCGGTAAGATCAACGAAATGGGCGTTAACCCCCTGCTGCGTAAGGATGAGATAGCTGTTATAGGCACTATGGGCCTCGCCGATAGCCGACAGCATCTCGCGCACGGTGAGCAGGTGTTCTTCCAGCTGAAAATGGCCGTAAGAGCAGAGCCGGGTGAGGTCCAGGAGACAACTGCGTACCCCTTCAATACGTTGCTTGACAAAGCTGTCGGCCTGCCTGACATCGAGGCCCAGATACTCAAACTTTTTATTAATGGCGCACATCATCTGGCCCGCCCCGGTAATGGCATCTCCCCAGGCCCACGAGTCATCATGACTGGAAAAGAGGGAATAGACCCCTGATTTGCTGCTCTTCTTATGTTCAAGAAGCTCATTGGTGATGCCGGCATAGGCGGAAACCACGATAATGCGGTTATAAAGGGCCTCCTCGTGCCGCTCGCCGATCAGGATATTATCAAGGACATCGCCAAACTGGCTCATGGAGGTGCCGCCTATTTTTTCAACGGTATGGGTGCCCATTCATTCCTCCTCCACCAGTTCATAGGAGCCGTCGCTATCATGGGTTTCGCGACCGGTGACAGGCGGGTTGAAGGCACAGATCAGGCGCAGATCTTCGCTGCCGCCCCGCAGGATATGGCGGTCATGGTTATTCAAGGCATAGAGCACGCCATCATGGATGGCATGGGTCTCACCGGTGGCCAGATCTTCGATGCTGCCGTTACCGGCCACGCAATAAACCGCCTCCAGGTGCTTTTTATACCAGAGTTGCAGGATGGCCCCGGCCGGAATAATGGTTTCATGAAAGGAGAAGCCCATACCGTCTTTTTTGAGAAGGAGGCGGCGGCTGGTCCAGCCCTCGCCCTTGACTTCCCGCTCCGTGCCGATGATCTCCTTGATGTCCCTGACTATCATCACATCTCCTTTGTTAGGTTAGCGCTCTTTTCCTGAAGAATAACACCGATTGATTTTTCAACAATAGCAATGCCGCGCAGCAAGGTTTCTTCATCAATGGTCAGGGCCGGCAGGAATTTCACCACCTGATCGTCGGCGCCTGCCAACTCAATGACCAGGCCATTCTCAAAACATTTTTCAGAAATCTGGCTGGCCAGACCCCGCTCCAGGATCTCCAGGCCATAAATCATACCCCGGCCCCGCACCTCGGCATTGAGCTCGGGATATTTGGCGGCAATGGCCAGCAGCTCTTTTTCGATGACAGCGCCCTTATACTTCACCGCCTCGGAAAGATCGTTATTATCCCAATAATGCAAGGCCTGATACGAGGCGACAAAGGCCAGGTTATTGCCGCGGAAGGTGCCGGTATGCTCACCCGGTTTCCATTGGTCGAGATCGGGGCGCATGAGAATAACGGCCAGGGGCAGTCCGCCGCCTATGGCCTTGGAGAGGCAGATGATATCCGGCTTGATGCCCGCCTCTTCAAAACTGAAGAAATCACCACTGCGGCCATTGCCCACCTGGATGTCATCGACAATGAGCAGGATGTCAAATTCGTGACAGATCTCCGCCAGTCCCTTCAGCCAGGCAGCGCTGGCGATGTTGACGCCACCCTCTGCCTGGATGGTCTCCAGGATGACCGCGGCAGGCAGATCCAGGCCGCTGGAATTGTCAACGAGCAGCTTGCGAAAGAGGGCCAGGGTGTTACAATCAGGCCCCAGATAGTTGTCAAAAGGCAGGAAGGAGACATTGGAACGGCTGATATAGGCCTCATCACGGTAGAAGGTATTACCGGTAACAGAGAGGGCACCCATGGTCAGGCCGTGATAACCGTTGGTAAAACAGACCACATTGGAACGGCCCTTGACCATGCGGGCCAGTTTCAAGGCGGTCTCCACCGCGTTGGTGCCGGTGGGGCCGGTGAACTGGATCTTGTATTCCAGGTTACGGGGACCCAAGATGGTATCATTCAGCTTCTGCAGGAAGTTTTTTTTGGCCGTCGTGGCCATATCCAGGCCATGAACCACACCGTTGGACTGGAGATACTCGATCATGGCAGTGGAGATCCGCTCGTTATTATGACCATAATTCAAGGTGCCGGCCCCGGCAAAAAAATCAATATAGTCAGTGCCGGATTCATCGGTCATAATTGACCCTTTCGCCGAGGTAAAAATCACCGGAAAGGAGCGGATATATCCCCGCACCTGAGATTCCATGTTCTCAAATATACGCATGTTATATTCCGTCTGAAAAAGTTTGGTTATTAGTTACAGTTATAGTCATGTTGCGTAAGGGACTCGGAAAATACTGATTTACCTGAATTGCGACTGGATTTGGGCCGGATCTGGCTGCACCGATTGAGTAAAACCGCAGATGTCGTTGGGCTCCATCGAGGATTTTTTGCTTGAGGTTCGATCAAAAATGGCCCGAAGACGGGAAGCAAGATGGTATAGTAGTATTTTCCGCGTCCCTGAAAGATCCAAATTGACTGAGATATGGACACACAGCTTAGGAGCCGTTACGAAATAACATGGCCATTTATATCTATTTCGTTACGCAGGCAGGGATGGCCCAGTGTCGCGATCGCCATGGACGGCGTAGGAGCGACCGGCTCCTTATGCCGCTCCGGGCACTTAGATGGCCATGTTATTTTTTTTACAGCGGCTTATTGGCAGAGGCAGAATAAGAATCAACCATGAGCTGATTACTGGACATCTGGCGTTTATTTTCAGGGGTGGGCTTGGCAACGATCTTGATTCAACAGATCCTCTTCTGGATCAATTTTTGTATCGGGGTGGTTGGAGCTGTGAGGTGACAACACCTCTGCAGACGCCACTCTCAGAGAACGGCAATCTCTATCAAACTTTACAGTCGGGAATCAGCCGCCCCAGAGAAGTCTCCTGGCCACCCAGCCGGTGACACCACTCTCATGCCGGACCTCAACCCAGTCCCCACCCCCTGTCAGGAGACGGAAGACCACACCGTATTTTGCCCGGGAGACAACGGGGTAGTTGGTACCGGCCCCGCTACGGATATTTACCACCGGTCTCTTGACCACCAGATGACTTTTACGGGTGGTAAGCGGTGCATATACCCATCCCTTATCATTTTCAAAATCCCGAACCTGGTACCATTTACCTCTGCTGCCAATAACCTGAAGAGGGAAACCTTTATTCACCTGCCACTGTACCTGGGAGCTTGTTGAGGGTCCGGAACGGATATTGACCCCTTCCTTGATAATGCTGACCATTTTGGCGTCAGACAACAGAGGGGCAAAGAGCAGAAGGACGATGAAGCATGCAAGAGAAATTTTAAGCTGGGACTGCATTTCCTACCTCTTTAATCAATCTCAAAAAAGTCGATCCAGATCTGTACCATAGACCAGCGGCAGACATTCCATACGGCACGAAGTGGCAACTATCAATAAGCGCGCAAATACCAAGGGATCAGTCAGCCCATGATGGAGAAAAAATACACCCGAGGCTGTTTCCCTGGCTTGAGGCCTCTTCGACAAGCACAATCACGGCCGGTGGCCATCATCAAGCTATTTATAAATTTTGTTTTTCTGCGATAATCGGCAACATAGCTGCCTTTTCGTCGACAATCTTCAAGGCATCAATCAACTGGTTAAGACCTGATTCCAACTCGCATAAGACCTTGACCGGCAGACGAAGCAAGACGTCACATAAGGCCCCCTGGGCTGGACGCGGTGCCTTTGCCAGCAAGGAAGATCCTTTTTCCGTGAGATAGAGACGAACAACCCTTTGATCATCAATGGAACGATCGCGGAGCACCAGCCCCTTCTTCTGGATCTTGTCAAGCATATTACTGCAGGTGGATTGATGGATGGAAAGCACCCTGGCCAGAGCAGACACTGTCAGACCGGGCTCATTAAACAACTCCCAGAGCATCCACAACTGAGCAGCAGAAATCCCCGATTCTTTTTCCACCCAACGGGAGTGCTCCTGAATTGAGCGAAAGATGATACGAAAATCCTGAAGAACGGCTTGAGAGCGGATAAACCGTGGACCATTTTCCTGTTCTTGTAGCGGCTGTGGTTCGCCTATCTCATCCATTTCCCTGTTTCCTTATACTCCTGCGGAGTCGTGCTGCCATAAAAATACATTTGTACAATAACATATTGTGCAAATATGTCAACAATAAAGAGATCAACCAGAGAGGAAAGGTGCCCCAGCCCGGCTCGACACCGGGAAAATAAACGGGAGAGTCTGGGGACTCGAAAAATACTGATGTGCCTGAATTATGACTGGATTTTGGCCATATTTGGCTGCGCCGATTGAGAAAAAAAACCGCAGATGTCGTTGCACTCCATCGAGGATTTTGCGATTGAGGTGCGGTGGTCAAAGATGGCCCGAAGCCGGAAAACAAGATGGTATATTCCTGATTCCTGCAATCGTTGATGGCGTCGTAAAAAGTCGCCAACTGCTTCGTTGCTGCAAATTATCTCGTCACTGCGGCGTACTCAAGTACGCCTCATTCCTCGAAATTTGCGCGCCTCGCATTTGACGATTTTTACTTAGCCATCCCAGAAATTGAGTTTTTACGAAACCATCAATCGTTCGAGCATAGACGGCGTTAAGACAGGTACGGATGCAAGGAGGCAAACGGATTTCAGCGCAGCCGGCGCAGCAGATGTGTCTGTAATGACGACCGAATGCGGGATGATTGCAGGATTCAGGTTTTAGTATTTTCCGCGTCCCTGAACTCCCAGCACTGATGAATCCGGCTGTGACGTTCAAAGTCGAGGGGGATGGTCTCACGGCTGATATCGCGGATGGCAAAACGCGCCCTTAAGGATTCATCAAGGACAAACTTGCGAAAATTGGTGGAAAATATCAGCAGACCACCAGGTGCCAGATGACGCATGGCAAGATCCAGCAGCCGTGTGTGATCCCGCTGCACATCAAAGACCCGATTTTCTTTTTTGGTATTGGAAAAGGTGGGCGGATCAACAAAGATCAGGTCGTACCGACCTCTGGAAGTCGCTCTTGCGCCGTCCTTGGCGCCTGCTGCGACACTGGCCCGTCCATGCCCTGCACCTTCCAGCCACTGCAGACAATCCTCCTGGATGGTGAGGTGGGCGGGGCCGCCATAGCCGTTCAGGGCCAGATTCATCCTGGCCCAGCTGAGATAGGTGGCCGAGAGGTCCACGGTGGTGGTGGATTCCGCCCCGCCCCGGGCCGCGTGGATGGTCGCCGTTCCGGTATAGCCGAAGAGGTTGAGAAAGCGCTTGCCGGCAGCCAGCTTGCCGATACGATCCCTGGTGATCCGATGATCGAGAAAGAGGCCGGTGTCCAGGTAATCGGTAAAATTGACCAGAAAAAAGCAGTTGCCCTCCCGCACCTCATACATCTTGTGGCGGCTGGACTGTTTCTGATACTGCTCCTTGCCCTTCTGCTTCTTGCGGGTCTTGATGAAGATCCGGTCCCTCCGCACCCCCAGGACCTCACGGATCATGGCCAGGGCCATACTGAAACGCGCCGCGGCCAGGGTCGGATCAATGGTGGCCGGCGGGGCATACTCCTGGACATGAATCCACTTGCCGTAGAGATCAATGGTCACATTATATTCAGGCAGATCGCGATCATAGACGCGCAGACAGCTGATCCCTTCCCGTTCCGCCCATTTGAGCATCTTCTTCAGGTTCTTGGCGAAACGGTTGGCAAATTCCGACCCCTCGCCCTCAAAGGTCTCCGCTGCGACCTGCCATTGGAACTCCGGCTCCCGAGGCTGCTCCGCCACCTCAGCGCACAACAGGCGACAGGCAATAGGGCCGTTAAAGAGGCGATGGCTGGCCTGCCACGGAAGCCCGATCCGATCCGCAAAATCGGGACTGGCGATAAAGATCCCCACCTGCCAGCCCACAAACTCCTGCCGTATAATCCTCCCCAGGGCCCGATAGAGCTGGACCGCCTCATCCATTTCACCCAGCCGCTCGCCATAGGGCGGATTGCAGACCAGAAACCCCTTGTCCGCCGGCCGTTTCAGATTGGCAAGCTGGCCCTGCTTGACCCGGATCTTCTCGGTCAGCCCCGCCTTTTCGATATTCTTGCGGGCCGCTGCCACCACCACCGGATCGGCATCATAGCCAAGAATCATGGGCCAGACCCGATCCATCCCTGCCTCTTCCCGCGCTACCGCCTCGTCAACAAGCCGGGACCAGAGGGCTTCATCATGACCCGTCCAGCCCATGAAACCGAAATAGCTGCGCCAGAGGCCGGGCGCGGAATCGCCATAGAGCAGGGCCGCCTCAATGAGCAGGGTGCCGGAGCCGCACATGGGGTCGAGAAAAAGGGTATCGGCTGCAACCTCCCTGTTCCAGCCGGCCAGGGCCACAATTCCCGCGGCCAGACTTTCCTTCAAGGGGGCAAGGGTGCCTGCCACCCGGTAGCCCCGACGATGCAGGCTTTCCCCTGAGAGATCAAGGGCCAGGCTGGCCACATCATTATGGATATGGAGCCGGATCTGCAGATCCGGCCGTTCCACCTGCACCGAGGGACGTTCGCCGCTCCGGTCCCGAAACTGATCGACCAGGGCGTCCTTGACCCTGAGCGCGGCATACTGACTGTGGGTGATGGCGGAATTGCTCAGGGCGCAATCAACGGCAAAGGTGGAGCTGTTTTCCATATGGTCCTGCCAGTTGATGAGCCCGCACTGATCGTAGAGCTCCGTGTCATCGGCCGCCGGAAATTCCGCCAGCTGCAGGAGGATGCGCGAGGCGAAACGGGACCAGAGACAGGCCCGATAGCCGCTGGCCAGATCCCCCTGCCAGGTGAGAACCCCCCTGTCCCGGACGATCTCGCTGCCGCCAAAAGAGATAATCTCCTCACGGACAAGCTCTTCGAGACCGGCGGCGCAGGTGGCGATCAGGGTGTACGACGGGCATGGACGCCCGAGTGCCGCTCGCTCCAGGGATGGATGAAGAGCGGTCTGTTGTTGGGATTTCATAAATTACTGCCTTTCAGGCATGCGCCTTCTGTTTATTTTTCAGCATGAAATAGAGGACCGGCACCGCCATGCGGCTGATCAGGAGCGAGGCGATCTCGCCGAACATGAGCGAGATGGCCAGACCCTGGAAGATCGGATCGGCCAGGATCACCGAGGCGCTCACCACCACCGCCAGGGCCGTGAGCAGCATGGGCCGGAAACGGATGGCCCCGGCCTCGACCACCGCCTCGGCCAGGGGCAGGCCATGACTGATCCGCAGCTCGATGAAGTCCACCAGGATGATGGAATTGCGCACCACAATTCCGGCGCCTGCCATAAAACCGATCATGGAGGTGGCGGTGAAAAAGGCGCCGAAACCCCAGTGGGCCGGCAGGATACCGATCAGGGAAAAAGGGATGGCCGCCATGACCACCAGGGGCGTGAAATAGTCCTTGAACCAGCCGACCATCAACATATAAATAAGGATCATGACCACGCAGAAGGCCAGCCCCAGGTCTCGAAAGACCTCCAGGGTGATATGCCACTCTCCGTCCCACTTCATGGCGGGTTCAGCGCCGGAAAAGGGCTGATTCAGATTATAGATTCGCACCTTGTCCTGTAATCCGCCATAATCGCCACCCTTGAGTGCCGCCAGTTTCTTGTTCATATCAAGGATGGCATAGACCGGACTCTCTACCGTGCCGGCCACATCGCCCGTCACATAGATCACCGGTTTGAGATTTTTCCGGTAGATGGGTTGTTCAACGGTAACCTCACTCACCTGCACCATCTCCCTGAGCGGCACCAGCGGCGCCCGCGGATTCGTGGCTGAGCGCAGGGAGATGTTCAGGAGTCCGTCGACGTGCGCCCTGAGCTGCCGGGGCAGTTCCAGCACTATCTCGATCTCTTCCTTATCACCTGGCTGATGAAAGAGATCAATGGACATCCCCTGCATGGCCAGCTGCACGGTGCGGGTGATCTCGCCCTCGGATATTCCGTTCAAGGCAGCCTTTTCCTTATCAACGGTCAGCACCAGCCGCTGGCGCTCAGTCTCCCGGTACCAGTCAATATCCACCACACCTTCGGTGCCCTCAAAGATGGTCTTGACCGCCGAAGCCAACCGCACCCGGTCGGCCTCGGTCGGACCGTAGATCTCGGCCACCAGGGTCTGCAGCACAGGGGGTCCGGGCGGCACCTCCGCCACTGCCACCGCTGCCCCATATTTTTCAGCAATGGCCGCCACACCAGGTCGCACCCGCACTGCAATCTCATGACTCTGCTCGTCTCGCTGATCCTTGGGCCGCAGGTTCACCTGGATATCGGCCACAGTAGGACCGCTGCGCAGAAAATAGTGCCGGACCAGGCCATTAAAATTATAGGGTGCTGCCGTGCCGGTATAAATCTGATAATTGACCACGGCCGGATCCTTCTTGATCACCTCAGCCATCTCGAGCGCCACCCGGCTGGTCTGCTCCAGGGTCGAGCCCTCGGGCATATTGAGAATCACCTGAAATTCACTCTTATTGTCAAAGGGCAGCATCTTCACCTTGACCAGGCCGAAATAGAGCATGGAACAGGTCGCCAGCAGCAGGGATATAATGACCGCAAAGAAGATCAGACGCCAGGATCCACTTGCCAGCAGAGGATCCATGATGCGGTGATAGAGCCTGGTAAAAAAATCATCCGGGGCATGGTCTTGCGTGTGACCATCATCGACCGCACACTCAGCGGGGCTGCATTTCTTCTTCAGGATACGGGTTGCGGCCCAGGGGGTCACGGTAAAGGCGATGATCAGCGAAAAAATCATGGCCGCCGATGAGCCAATGGGAATAGGCCGCATATAGGGGCCCATGAGCCCGCCGACAAAGGCCATGGGCAGGATGGCGGCAATAACCGCCAAGGTGGCAAGGATCGTGGGATTCCCCACCTCGATCACCGCCTCCACCGCCACCTCAACGAGCGACCGGTCACGGCTGGCCGGCAGACGCAGGTGGCGGACAATATTTTCAACCACCACAATGGCGTCATCCACCAGGATGCCGATGGAAAAGATCAGGGCAAAGAGGGTGATGCGGTTCAAGGTATAGCCGTAGAGATAAAAAACCAGCAGGGTCAGGCCCAGGGTGGAGGGGATGGCCAGCATGACGATCATCGATTCCCGCCAGCCCAGAAAAAAGAGGATGAGCAGGGCCACGCCGAAGACAGCGATGCCCATGTGCAACAGCAGTTCATTGGACTTTTCCGCCGCCGTGGCCCCGTAATTACGGGTCACCGTGACCTCAAGGTCAGCCGGGATCAGGGTACCCTTCAGGTTCTCCACCTTACGCAGCACCTCTTCCACCACACTCACGGCATTGGCCCCTGGCCGCTTGGCAACAGAGAGGGTCACCGCGGCCTCCTGGCCATGGACACCCGTCTCACCGAAGAGGACATAATTATCAGGCTCTTCAGGGCCGTCAACAACCTGGGCAACCTCGTCAAGATAGACCGGGCTGCCATTATGAATCCCCACTACCAGGCGACCAATCTCCTCGGCGCTGCTGAAAAATGTACCGGTCTGCAGCAGGATCTCCTGATTGCCAGCCTGCAGCCGGCCGGAATAATCCTGACGGTTACCCTGCTGAATCGAAGGCACCAGCTCGGCCACCGTCAGATTACGCGCGGCCAGGAGCAGAGGATCAAAAAGGACCCTGACCTGACGTCTGGTCCCGCCAATCAAGGTGGTTGCCGCCACCCGATGGATACTCTTGATCTCATTATTCACCTGGGCCGCCATCCTCCGCAGGGTATAATGGTCATAGTTCTTGCTGTGAAATGTCAGGGCCAGGATGGGCACATCATCAATAATATACGGTTTGACCAGCGGCGGGGAAACCCCATGCGGGATCCGGTCAAAATTGGTGGCCAGCTTCTGGTTCAAGCGGACAATAGAGTTCTCCAGATCTTCACCCACATAAAACCGCACCACCAGCATCGACTGACCGGCCAGGGAGGTGGAGTAGATATATTCCACCCCGGGCAGTTCATAGAGCAGCTTTTCCATGGGGATGGAGAGCCGCTGCTCCACCTCCTTGGGGGTGGCCCCGGGCATGGAGACCATGACATCAATCATGGGCACCTTGATCTGCGGTTCTTCCTCCCTGGGCAGCACGACAATGGCAATCAGCCCCAACAGCAGCGAGGCCAGGATACCCACCGGCGTCAACCGGGAATTGACAAAGAGTGCGGCTATCCGACCGGCAAAACCTGGATTATCAATATTATTGCTGTTCATGGTCACCCTTTCTCCATCCCTGGAACGGTCGGCACTGGGCCTTCCATCGCTGGCTCCGGCTGCACATCCAGGGGCTGGCCGTCCTGCAGCCTTTCGACCCCTGTCACCACCACCCGATCACCAGGCTCCAGGCCCGCCAGGATCTCGACCTGTCCGTTGGTGCGCGCTCCTGTGCGCACCAGCCGCAGACGGGCAATCCTGCTTGCTCCTGTGTCTTCAATAAGAAAGACCTGCTCCATCTGGCCAAAAGAGAAGACCGCCTGCTCGCTGATCGCCAGAGATTTCTCTTCAGGGCCGCTCAGTGTCAC
The DNA here is from genome assembly GCA_019429465.1 of Desulfoarculaceae bacterium. Taxonomy (GTDB): domain Bacteria; phylum Desulfobacterota; class Desulfobulbia; order Desulfobulbales; family Desulfocapsaceae; genus UBA2270. The sequence goes on along the minus strand of JAHYIV010000020.1, from coordinate 36,634 downwards.
CCGGGCAAACTGGCCTGACCTGAGATCAGTGTCAGCCGCTATGTTGATCTTCACCGGCGCGGTCCGAGAGAAAGGGTCTGACGCCGGGGCCACCTCGGCCACCTCTCCGCTCAGCCTTAATCCGGCGACCGGCACAGAGACCGGCAGGATATCTCCTTTGCGCATTTTGAGAATCAACCCTTCAGGTACTTGGGCTACCACCTGTAAGACTTTTTCGTTTTCCAGTTCCAGCAAGACGACACCAGGCGAGGCCAGATCACCGACACTGACGATTTTCCGGGTGATCGTCCCGGAAAAGGGGGCAGTAATGGTCGCATATCCAAGGATGGTTGTCACCTCTTTATGGGCGGCCTCGGCAATCCTGGCCTGCTCCTGCAGCGATTTTACGGTCTCAAGGGTTGAAGCACCTTCTTTATGCAGCCTCTGCTCCCGAGCCAGATTACGTCTGGCCTGTTCAAGCTGGGCCCTGGCCTGGAGAACCTGGGCTGTTAGCTCACCGGCACTTATCCTGACCAGGAGATCACCCTTTTGCACCTGCGACCCCAGCACCACCGGCATCTCAATAATCTGCCCGCTTATCCGGGCGGCAATGGAGGCCTGCTCGGCCGCACGTATCGTTCCCACCACCTCAATCTGAGGCCTGACACTCTCCACCCTCACCTCCTGCACTCTCACCGACACCATCGGGAGTTCAGGTGCGGGTTGGCCTTCATACCCCCCTTTGCACCCTGCCAGCGCCACAAGCCCTGCCACCAATAGATGTCCAAATCTCATAGTCTGCCTTCCCCTTCTCTACGTATAAAAAATATATATTGAGTGCTTTACAGATTATTTTCTTGTTTTTTTTTGCAAGAAAATAATCTGCGAAAGGCACTTATCCCGTTCATCGGGGTTAGGTGTATCTGCCAGACGTCACTCAAAGAAACAGCCGGAAAAGATTGGCTGTTTCTTTGAAGCGGCATAAGATGCCGTAATAAAAAAAGCAGAAAAGCACTGCTTTTTTCATAACGGCACCTTGTATGATTTACGGCTGATGTAATTTACCAGTCGCCACTCCAGGAAACAGCGGAACAGATTGCTGTTTCCTGGAGGCGGCATAAGAGTCCATAAATGAAACAAGCAAGAAAAAGACCTTGCTTGTTTCATAACGGCCTCTAAAACTGCGGCACCCCTGTGGCCCGGCGTAGATCGGCAACAGCCACCCGGATGGCTGTTCGAGCGACCGTCTGTCGCACCTGAGCCTCGGTCAGCCGTGTTTCAATATCCATAAGATCAGCTGCAAGAATCACTCCCTCCTTGAAACGTATCCGGCTCAGGCGGGCGCTCTCCAGCGCCTGTTCAGACATCTTTTCGGTAACATGCAACCGCTGTTCCGCCTGTTTGCAGGCAAGTTCCGCCTGCTTTACCTCAAAATCCAGGGTCAGTTCCAGTTTCTTCCTTTCGGACGTCAATCTGGCAATGATCGCCTTGGCATTGGCAATGTCAGCCTCAATCTTACCCCCGGTAAACAGGGGGTAATTCACCCGTAGTCCTCCCATCCAGGAGTTTCCGGAGCCATTCAAAACCAGGCCGCCGTCAATCTGATAATGGGCCAGACCATCAACCGTGGGATAGAGTCCCCCCCGGGCCACGCGTAACTCCGCCTCTGCCGCCTCAATCTGACCATCAATAGCCTTGAGCTCCGGCCGGTTCACATAACTGCGCTCTTCCGGAAGCATCTGCTCGCTCTCCTGGAAGGAATCAATAAATACCTGTCCTTCTCGCAAACCCAGAAGATGAAGAAAGGCCTTGCGGGAAAGCTCCAGGCTATGCTCCGCCAGGATCAGATTCTCCCTGGCCATCGACTCCTGCACCTCGATATTCAGCAGGTCTGCCTTCAGCAGATCACCGGCCTCAAAGCGCGCCCGGGCCACGACCAGGGAGGCGCCTATCGCCTTGACGGACGCCTGATGGGCATCCAGCATCTCCATAGCTTGGGCAATGGCATGAAAGGTGCGTACCACCTCAAAACCAAGCCGGGACTGTACCGCCACCTGCTCCAGCTCCGATACCACAACGCCGGCCTCAGCCGCCTCGACCCCGGCCTGATCACGCCCGCCATTATAGAACCGGTATTGCAGGGCCGCCCGCAGATTCAGATTATCGGTCCGGCCTGGATTGTTAAAATCAATGGACTGAGCATCAAACTGTCCCTGATTAAGGATATTGCCAAAGGAGTACATCGGGTTATTGGTCTGGGTATATTCAGCATTAAGGCCGATCTGCGGATAATAACCTGCCTTGACCTGATCCACAATAGCCCTGGCCGCCTCTATCCTCTGGAGGGCCACCTGACTGTCCGGGCTGTTGGCCAGCGAAAATTCTACGGCCTGACGGGCTGTCCAGACGGTCGGCCGCGCTGCCTCGGGATCTCCTGCAACAACCAGAACAGGAGCAAGACAGGCCATCAAAACAACTGACAAAGCAATTGATATTCTGTACATAATCATTATTTTTCCTATGAAAAACTCATATATTTTTATTATTATCTGAATCCTGCAACTGCTTGGTCTTCGACTATCGATACGGGCACATAGGCTGCATTGGCTTCACCATTTTCATGCCTAAACTTAGGCCCGCAACGCCTGCGCTGAAAATGGCTTGCCGCCTTGCCTCTGCATCCGTCTCAACAGCCTCAATGCTCAACCAATTGCAGGATTCAGGTATTATTCTTCAATAATTAGTTTACATTTTCAAGTGAAAGTCAAGCCATGATACTCTTTGTTTACCATATTGCACATCACATGAAACGAGAAACGATGCTCTTCTCTCCTCTGCGAAACTCCGCCACGGACCACAAATGCAAGGGGTAAATTCTGCGGTTGCAGGTTGGAGTATCTAGCAACCGCTCAGTAAAGGGGTTGTAAAGCTGTGCCCGCGTGCGCGGGTCAACCTGCGGTCAGAGACTCGGAAATAGTGATGTACCTGAATTGCAAATGGATTGTGGCCAGTTTTGGCTGCACCGATTGAGTAAAACCGCAGATGTAGTTACGCTCCATCGAGGATTTTGCGATTGAGGTGCAGTCAAAACTGGCCCGAAGACGGGAAACAAGATGGATAGATGAGTATTTTCCGCGTCCCTTATGTTGAACATGAACAGAGCAAAGCAGAGAGGGGAGTTTTTCCCTTGTTCTCCATGGAGCTCAATTCAAGGGTCAGGGCCTCAACAGAGAGTAAAATTTCCCGAAACGAGATGCCCAGAGAGGCAAGCACCAGGAGTAAACTGATCACAAAGAAGATCTTACCAGCAAGCTGCCAGCCGGAAAACAGGAGCAGCATGCAGATCACACAGCAGAAAAGACCGGCAACCCCGCAGGCCTGCATGTTCCTGATCAGTACCACCCGATGACGCAGACTCTTAATCTGTCCCAGCAGAACATCATCAGGATTTACCCGATAGCGATCATGCAGGTTACGGATCCTGGAACCAAGAGCCAGAAAACGATTGGTGTAGGCGATCAGGAGAAAGGTTACGGCCGGGAAAATCAGGGCCGGGGTCGTAAAGCTGATATCCATGGCAATAATTACCCTTGTTTACGGCTCTGTTGACAAAAAAAGCCTCCCTCGAACAGATTCTGGTTGATCTATTCTAACCCCGATGAACGGGATAAGTGCCTTTCGCAGATTATTTTCTTGCAAAAAAAACAAGAAAATAATCTGTAAGTCACTAAAAAGGCGCGAATTCTCTCATGGAGAGAGATAACGAATGGTTGGCAACCGTCAATGGCCTTATTCTCCAGACCACAAGCTCCACGGCCTGTTTTTCCACCTGAACCGTATCCATCTTGATTAAGATTTACCCATGCGAACCATTTGGTTACCATTCTTCAGGGGGTGGATCAAGAATTTTATCACCACCGCTGTTCATTCTCCAAATTTGCTTGACGTCCACCCTATTGCAGGTATAGTAAAGTTTGCAGCAAATTATAGCATCTTGTCTCTGGTAGGTGTCTACTTGACCGGAGACAACACATCCTCCTTTTTCTTAAAGTGATCGTCATGAAAAAAAAGACCCTGCACACCCTTCTGTTTCTCACCCTGATTGGCTCACTCACCTTTGTTGCCGGAGGTTGCAGCAAAAAAGAGATCGCCCCTCCAACATCTGCTGGAGACCTCTCTGGCGGCAACAGTTTTAGCTATCCCGACACCACCGGCAGCACCGAGGGCACGCTGGACGATACCGCCAATCAACAATATGGCAGTTTTGGTCAGGGAGAACAAGGCGATGAGTACAAACGCCAGCATGGCCGTTCTTCTGCCCAGTTTCAACCCGTCTATTTTAATTTTGATGAATCAAGTATCCGCCAGGATATGATCAACAATATGATCGCCAATGCCGAATACATGAAGACCTCATCTGAGTCCATCATTATTGAAGGCAACACTGACGAACGAGGCACCAACGAGTACAACCTGGCTTTAGGCGAAAGACGCGCTATCAGTGCCAAACGCTATCTGGTTGATCTCGGCATTGACAGCACCCGAATCCGCACCATCAGCTATGGCGAAGAAAGACCGCTCTTCGAGGGACAGGATGAAAACAGTTATCAATACAACAGACGCGATGATTTTGTTATTGATTAACTTTGTGCCTTGCTGATCAAGAAAGGGGACAGAACCAGCCAGTATGTTCCCTTTCTTGATTGCCCTGTGTGTCTGTCCCTGTTTCAACAAGATTTTTTTTCCCGAACAAACTCCAGTATCTTTCTGCACACCTCTTGAATATCAATTGAGGTAGTATCAATGACCAGGGCATCTTCTGCTTTTTGCAAGGGGGACAAGGTTCGCTCCTGGTCATCGCGATCCCGCTTGACAATCATGGCCAGCAACTCCCGGGCATCAACCTCCTGCCCTGAAGCTCGAAGCTGCTCCACCCGTCTGCGGCCCCGCTCTTCAGGGTCGGCCTCAAGATAAAATTTCCAGCAGGCATCAGGAAAGACCACTGTGCCGGTATCTCTTCCTTCGGCCACGATCTTTCCCGCCCGGCCGATCGCCTGCTGCATCTCGGTCAGCTTCTCCCGTACCGCCGGAATCGCTGATACCCGTGAGGCCAGCATCCCCATTTCAGGGGTACGAATAGTGCGGCTCACATCCTGGCCACCCACCACCACCCCGACATCGCCATCTTCCCCATCAGCCGGTAACAACTGTAAATCCAGGGAAGAAAGGGTAGAACGCACCTTTTCTTCATCGTCAAGATCTATCTGTAGTTGCTGGAGGTACAGGGCTACCGCCCGATACATGGCCCCCGTATCCAGATAGGTATAGCCAAGGGCGGCCGCCACCCTCCGGCTCAGGGTAGATTTCCCCACCCCGGATGGTCCATCGATGGTGACAATCTCGCGCTGCTCAGACATAGGCCAGCTCATGCAGACAGGAAGAGAGCGCGGCCAGAAAACGCTGGTTTTCCTCTTCATTGCCCACGGTAATACGTACCATATCACTATAGCCATAGGGTTTCATGGAACGGATAATAACCCCCTTATGAAGCATGGCCTCATAGAGGAGCGTCGCATCGCCCCGGACATCAATCAGAAAAAAATTGGTCTGTGACGGATAGCTTTTACACCCCATTTTATCAACTTCAGACCGCAGATAGTTCAACCCCTCGCGGGTACGGCGCAGGGTATGCTGATAAAAGTCCTCATCCTCCAGGGCGGCCAGGGCACCAACCTGGGCCAGCTGATTGACATTAAAGGGCTGCCGCACCCGATGCAGATTCCCTGCCACCTGAGACGGCATGAGACCATAGCCGATGCGCAAGCCGGCCAGGCCGTATGCCTTGGAAAACGTACGCAGGGATACCACCCCGCACCTTCGCTTGGTGTTGCGGATCAGGGAAAAGATATCCACCTGCAGCTCACTGTCCATGAAATCGACATAGGCCTCATCAAGCACCACAAGTACCGATTCGGGGATCGCACTGAGGAAGGAATAAAGATCCGTCGGTTTGATCGGGCAGCCGGTAGGATTGTTGGGATTGTCAAGAAAAATGAGCCTGGTTTGGTCGGTGATGACGGACAGAATGGTGGCCAGATCATGGTGCATCCCAGTCGTCAAAGGGATGACGATATTCACCCCGCCCCGGACCTGGACAATCTTCTGATACATGAGAAAGGAGGGATGGCTGGTAATCACCTCGTCACCGTTCTGGACATAGGCCTTGACCAGCATCTCAATGATTTCATTAGACCCATTGCCCAGCACGATCTCGTCAGGCGAAAAGCCCAGTTTTTCGGCCAGGGCATGGACCAGATAATAGCCAGACCCGTCCGGATAACGATGCAGGTTTTCAAGGGCCCCGCGGATGGCCTGGATGGCCTTGGGTGAGGGCCCCCATGGATTTTCATTGGAAGCCATCTTGATTGAATTCCTGACCCCATATTCCCTTTCCAGTTCCTCCAGCGGTTTACCTGGTGGATACGGTACGATAGATGCAACATTATCAGGAACCTGGATCTTCATCACTACCTCTTCACCCTAAAAATTAAACAATCTCGAAAAACACGATCTAACCCATACCCCCCATCGGGCACTGATCATTCAATACCCTGGACAAGGGCAGGCCGTTGTGGCGGCAGGTTCAGACCTTGTTCCAGATTATAGGCAACCTTCAACAACAGATCCTCCCTGAAGTGAGCCCCCTGGAGCTGGATGCCGATGGGCAATCCACCCCGACTGAAACCGCCGGGAACCGAGATCCCTGGAATGCCGGCAAGATTGGCAGAGATGGTCAACACATCCGAGAGATACATGGCCAGCGGATTATCAGCCTTCTCCCCTAATTTCCAGGCCGGAGTGGGCACAACCGGCGAGACCAGGACATCACACTGCTCAAAGGCACGCTTAAAATCATCCAGGATCAGGGTGCGCACCTGAGAGGCTTTTTTATAATAGGCATCATAATAGCCGGCAGACAGGGCATAGGTGCCAATCAGGATCCGACGTTTCACTTCTGCGCCAAAGCCCTGTGAACGCGTCTCCTTGTACATCTCCATGAGTGACTGGACCTCCAGGTTACGAAAACCATAGGCGACGCCATCATATCGAGCCAGATTGGAGCTGGCCTCAGCCGTGGCAATGAGATAATAAACGGCCACACAATAATCCGTGCGCGGCAGCGACACCTCGACAATCTCGGCGCCGCCATCCCTCAGCACCTCAATGCCATGGGTGACAACCGCCCGCACCTCCGGATCCAGGCCCTCGCCAAAATATTCACGGGGGACACCCACCCGCATCCCTTGCAGCCCCCCGGTCAGGGATGAACAGAAATCCGGAATCTTGCGGCTGACCGATGTCGAATCCCTGGGGTCATGGCCGCTGATCGCATTCATCATCAGGGCACTGTCAGTAACATCGCGGGTCAGGGGGCCGATCTGATCAAGAGATGAGGCAAAGGCCACCAGGCCATAGCGGGAGACCAGGCCATAGGTTGGCTTCATCCCCACAATCCCGCAGAGAGAGGCCGGTTGTCGGATGGAGCCGCCCGTATCAGAGCCAAGAGAAGCCGGGCACTCCAGGGCCGCCACCGAGGCGGCAGCACCACCGGAGGAGCCGCCGCTGACAAACCCAAGTTTCCATGGATTTTCAGGAACCCGAAAGGCACAGCTCTCCGAGGTGGAGCCCATGGCAAATTCATCCATGGCAACCTTGCCAAGGATTACCGCCCCCTGACTTTTCAGCTTTTCAACAACCGTTGCATCGTAGGGGGGAACAAAATTTTCCAGCATCCGGGAACCACAGGTGGTCACTGTCCCTTTGGTACAGAGCAGATCCTTTAAGGAGAGCGGTATGCCACACAAGGGCCCGGCATCACCCCGAGCCCGGATCGTATCCGCCTCGTCAGCCTGCAGCAAGGCCTGTCCCGGCTCAACCACCAGAAAAGCCTTCACCTTGTCATCAACCGCCTCGATGCGCTCAAGACAGCTTTGCGTCAATTCACGGGAAGAGAGACTGCCGCCAGCCATCTGCTCTGTTGCCTGGGCCATGGTCAATTCATAGGGATTCATTGGTACCTCAAAAAATAATCGCTCTGCTCTCTAAACCTTATCCATCAATTTCCAAGCCATTATAAATAAATAATTGATGGTTTCGTAAAAACTCAATTTCTGGGATGGCTAAGTAAAAAGCGTCAAATGCGAGGCGCGCAAATTTCGAGGAATGAGGCGTACTTGAGTACGCCGCAGTGACGAGATAATTCGGAGTCTCGTGACCTCGCTTACCTGCAGCAACGAAGCAGTTGGCGACTTTTTACGACGCCATCAATAATTGGAAACAACTTGGGCACCTATGGCCAAAATGGCATGAATGAGCCATTAATAAATAGTCACAAAGAGACAATTTATTTCATAATGGCACCTTGTATGACCTACGGCAGATGTAATCTGCCAGTCGCCACACCAGGAAACAGCAGAACAGATTGCTGTTTCCTGGATGCGGCATAAGAGTCCGTAAATGAAACAAGCAAGAAAAAAACCTTGCTTGTTTCATAACGGCCTCTAAATAATCTTCGGCACGACAAAGGCCTCGCCGTTCTGGCAAGGGCCATTGGCCAGGGCCTCTTCCCTGGCCAGCGAACCGGTCACCCTGTCTTCACGAAAGGCATTGGCTTCGGCAAAGGCATGGGTCATTGGTTGGACGCCGGTGGTGTCCAGTTCTTCTAACTTGGCCACATAGGAGAGGATGGTGTCCAGCTGACTGGTCATGGTCTCCAGCTCCTCTGCACTCAGATTCAACCGGGCCAGATGTGCCACCCTCTCAACTTCTTCTTTTGTTATCTTCATTCCCTTTAAACCTTAAGATCGCAGTTACGATGCAACATCAAAAGTTAAGACAAAGTCCCGAACAGCACCGGAAAAAACATCCACTGTTTCTCCATCAAACTGAGAGCCGGAAAAGAGCTGCAGCTCACAGATAGCTTCTTCCATATTCAGGTTGCTACGATAATTACGCCTGGAGGTCATGGCGTCATAACTATCAGCCACAATAAGAATCTTGGTCAACTGATCAAGATCGTCACTCTTCAGGCCATCCGGATATCCTTTTCCATCCATCCGTTCATGATGATGCCTGATGATAAACTGCTCCCGCTCCATAAACCCCAGTGGGTGAATAATATTGGCACCGACAACCGGATGTTTTCGGATAAGGACCCACTCTTCATCGGTTAATGTCCCCGGCTTTTGAATACAGGAAAGATCGATCACCAGCTTACCGATATCGTGAAACTGAGCCGCCCTTCGCAACACCACCAGTTCTTTTTCCGGTAAATCCATGGCCAGTCCAAGCATCAAGGCATACTCCGTCACGCGCATGGTATGACCGGCAGTATAGAAATCCTTCTCCTCCATCGCATTCTGGAGACTACTCATTAACTGGACCGTTGCGTTCTCGAGACTATGACTATACCTGAGCAAAAGCTTATTGGTCTCTTCCAACTCCTGGGTCTTACTGCGAACATCATCTTCCAGAGAGGTTTTATACTGCCTCTCCCGAAGAACAAATGATCTCTTCTCTATGGCCCGCCTGATCTTCACATTAAAGATATCAAGATCTTCAATAGGTTTGGTTAAAAAATCATAGCCTCCCAGGTTGATCGCCTGCACAACATAATCCATGGAACCGGCGCCAGTCAGAAACAAGACCGGAATATCAGACCGACGGGAGTTGAGCACCTTGATTGTTTCAAACCCACCCATATCCCGCATATTGATATCGAGGATAATCACATCATACGAATCATCAACAATATCAATAACATCCCTACCATCGGCAACGGTTGTGACCACATGACCAAACATCTCGAGCACCGTTGATACGGTAGTGCAAACAGTGAGGTCATCATCTGCAAGTAATATTTTGGCCTTTCGTCCTTCCAATTCACATTCCTCGCTGGAATTTCACAAACAAAAACATTCGCCGCAGACTTTACATTTTCCAATATTTTTTTGCAACCTCGCATGCCTCCTTGATCGCCGGATGGTGTGATTTTTCACGGCCCAGACGCCTAGCGGTTTCATTATCCAGATGGATGTGGTACTCAGTATCCAGCTCCTGACCACAAAGCTCTCCCAGAACCGCCAGGATCCCATCCCGCTGCCCGTCAGGATGATACCCTCCCTCAAGGGTCACCAGCAGCCTTCCCTGAGAAACCTCTTCAGCCAAGCGGACCAGGATTCTGGTCATATAGGCAAAACCTTGAGCTGTCACCTCCATGGTCCCAAGGGGATCACCACGGTAAATATCAAATCCGGCGGAGACTAAAATGAGTTGAGGGTTATATTCGCGACCAATGGGGACGACCAGATCATCGAAGATCGTTGCATAATCCACATCTCCCTGGTATCCGGGTAAAGGAATATTCACCGTAAATCCCTCTCCTTTCCCCTGACCGGTTTCCCGCAGAGAGCCGGTTCCTGGATAATAGGGATACTGATGGGTGGAGATATAGAGAACCTTTTCGCTCTCATAAAAAGAATGCTGGGTCCCATTGCCATGATGCAGGTCCCAGTCGACGATCATCACCCTGTCCAGACCAAGGATCTCTGTGGCATACCTGGCGGCAATGGCCACATTGTTAAAGAGACAAAAACCCATCGACTTGTCTCTTTCCGCATGATGGCCAGGAGGGCGAACCAGGGCAAACCCGTTATCAATGTCACCGGCCGTCAACAGATCTACTCCCTTGATAAGGGCTCCTGCTGCCAGGCAGGCGGCACCATAGGAAGCAGACGAGGTCTTCGTATCCTGGTCAAGGAGATCAAAGACCTTGCCGGCGGTCTCGGCAACCCGCCGAATGAGTGCTGCCGAGTGGTTCAGGGCGATAATTTCATGAGAGGCAGGGGAGAATTTCGGTTTCAGAAAACAATCACGCAATGCCTTCTCTGCAAGGAGTTTATAAACACCCCTTAACCGCTCTGGTGATTCGGGATGATCAAAGCCGGGATCATGTTCCAGAAACAGAGGATCGGTGAAAATGGCTGTTTTTCGCATCTCTATCCCTCCTATACAACCTTCTTATCGGCTCCCTTGAATACTTCTTTGTTCGGTAACGACCAGATCCAGCACCTGATCGTGGGGTTGCAAGGGAAGGCGGCCCACCACCTGCAGATCAAAGGCCAGACCTATTCGTCTGGCCTCCGGCGCCTCATAGGCCATGAAGCGGTCATAATAACCACCACCATACCCCAATCTGCCACCCCGTTCATCAAAAACAGATCCGGGCACAATAATAGTCTCAATCTCACTGGCGGCAATCATTCGACTTTGTCTTATCTCCACTCGTGGTTCCGGTATGGTACAATAGCCGGGCACCAGATCTTTTTCTAAATCTCGAACCTGCACAGGAAGCAATTTCTTTTCCTTGACCAGGGTGACTGGCACCACCACCCGCTTACCCCGCCTGAGAAGCTCACTGATAAGGAAACGGGTCTCGACCTCGGACCTAAAATCAACATAAATAAAAATCGTTCTCCCGGTGATTAGCTCTTCAAGGAGGAGGAGAATTTTTTGAGCAATCTCATAACTCATGGCTCGACGTTTGCGAGGAGGCAGACCATCCCGGGCCAGAAGAGTTGTTTTTCGCAAGAAAGGGGAAACGTCCAAATCCGCACCTTTTATCAAAAAAAAAAATCGCAACCCCGGTTTGCCCGGGAGTTGCGATCTAGATGGACCATTTTATAATAACAACATCACATGGGCAGGATTAATTTATTAGTTTCTTCATTCCAGGTTACCACCAGGTACCAGATCCCCATCATAGCAGCAATAAAAAACAAGGTACCACCATAACCCATAACATCGGGAAGATAAACATAGGAACCAAGAACTCCATCTGCCTCAAAATTCTTATCCCTGAACCAGGCCGTCATAATCGAATTGGAGACAGCAAAGAAAGGCACAACCAGCATTAACTTTACCTGTCCTTCCCCTACCCGCCACAAGGTTCCGGTACCACAGCCACCGGCCAGCATCGCGCCCAGACCAAAGATAAAACCACCGACAATCGAACCCCAACCAAAGGTTCCACGTACATAGTTGGCGGGATCGAGCACTGCGACACCTTCAACCCGCATCGGCACTGAATATTTTAAAACAGCCGCCCCAATAGCTACAAGCAGAATGGAAAGGGCCACAGATTTTGCAAGAGTACAATTTCCAGTCATGTGTGGTTCACGAATCCCCTGAACCATGCACCACCGACCACGCTGCATGACGTATCCCAAGGCGGCAGCAATAAGAATAATTCCACTCAGGGAGACCATATACCCATCTTCGCTGTTTCCGGCATAGCTGTAGGCCGCCCAGAAAAGACCAGCCAGGCCGGCCACACCAAGCAGATAAAGAAGTGGCCGAGGCAGCTCTATGGTGGCAGAACCACCATCACCCCAGGTAACATGCTCCATTTCCACATAAAGCAGTTTCAAGCCCAAAAGAACCCCTGCCACCAGACCTATCCACATGGTAAAACCATTGGCTGCAAGGTTGCCAATGGCATTATAAAAGCCACCAATATTACAACCACCCGCCAGTGTTGCCCCAATCCCCATTAATATTCCGGCAATAACAGCCTTGACCATCTCCCGGTAAGGAGGAATCCGAAAAGCAAAATCTTTACCAAGGCAGGCGGAAATAAAGGCACCGATAACAAAACAAAGACCAATGACAGAACCGGAATCGATCAGGGCCGACCTGGGGGCATCCACATAATAACTGAAAATACCGGCACTTGATCCTGTAAGACTGGTTATTCCATACATCATCCAGTCTCCCCAGTTTCTAACTGCGCCAACCGCCCCCCAGGGCCGCCACCACGCCATGATCAAGACAGACAAAAAAGCAACCAAGACGCCCGTTATCGTGGCGTTCCATTCAGACTGACACAGGGTTTTATAAAGTTCCTTAACTTTACCACCCATCACATTCTCTTCACTCATGTCCCCCCCTTTTTTTTATCAAAAATAACTGAAAATGATACAATTCTTAAATTTTGTTTACCCTCACAGATATTTTTTGTCAAGGATCTAAGAGTGAAGAAGAGGGAATATGTATATATCTTTGTAAATATTTTATATAAAAACAAATTGTTATAAACAAGAGCACAATTTAACAGCAATCGAGTTTCCCCTTGACAGATAAAATCGGCTAACGTATAAAATATATTAATTGTTTTTTTATTATTCAGATTAATAATAATATCTGAATATGTATTTAATATCAGGTATAAAAATATTTTATACCTACCGATGATACTTTTTTAGGAGGAAAATAAAATGAGTGACTTCAAGATTGCACCAGAGGGACTAGTAGTAACCGCTACACTTGACGCCAAGGGATTAAGCTGTCCAATGCCTCTGCTTCGTACCAAAAAAGAAATCGGAAAGCTTGCCTCGGGTGAGATATTGCAGATGGACGGCACCGATCCCGGTTCCCGTAATGATATTCCTGGCTGGTGTGCCCGTGGAGGACACGAATATCTGGGCGAGAAAGAGCAGGCTGGTTACATCAGCTTCTACATTAAAAAAGGTTAATTTTTTTTATTTTCGCCTATTTCCCTAATGGAGGATAAAGTCAATGGCTGCCGATCCAAATAAATTTGCTATTTTTGTAAACTCGCCCCAAAATATGCGCCACGTTGTTGGTATTGCCAATGCTGCGGTAAAGGCTGGCAAACAACCTATGATTTTTTTCACCTATAAGGCAATTCATCTCACCAAAGATTCTCGCTTCAAAGCTCTTGCAGATATGTGCGGAGAAGAAAATATAGCTATCTGTGCCGATAGTTATACCTGCGAAGGATATGATTCCGTTGCTGATATTCCGGCTGGCTTATCAAACAAGCAGATGAGAACTCAGGCTTTCCATGGCGCTCAGCTAGAAGAGTGCGGCAATTATATCGTTTTATAAGGAGCTTAAAAGATGGAATCATTAAAAGTATATTTTCTGATAGCTAACCGCATGTACGGTGATGGTGTTCGCTCGGGTCTGGGATTGGCTGTTGAAAATCATTATGCCTTTCCTGTTATTATGAACGGCGCATTTCCTCCTTTCTCAACCTACATGAAGGACAATATTGCCTGGGTTAAGGATATGGAGGGATCGGTTTATTCCTGTGGTGCGCCATCTCCTGATACTTGCGTGGATGAAGAAGGTGATAAATTGATCGAGGAAATTTCTTTAGAAGAGCTGGGAGAGGCTCTGCGGGATGCTGATTATATTATTCCTTATGGTCTTCCTAAACAAACCAATGAACCACCACTTTCCTGTGCTGCATAACTAACGGAGCTATCTCAATGAAAATTTTACAAGTGTATCGTTCAGAACCCAATAACGATATAAAAACACTGGTTGGAATATTAAACAGAGATCGTGAGGCGGATGAATTCAATTTGAATGTTGAAAATCCAGACTATGACATGCTGGTTGCTAAAATTATAGCCGCCGATCAAACTGTCTGCTGGTGGTAATTACCTCTGTATTTTTTATACTTATACAGTTAAATAAAAAGCCCCTGTATCGTTGATACAGGGGCTTTTTATTTATTGCCCTGCAGATAAGCAACGCATAACGGTATCATGAAATAATGGTCTGAATTTTCTAATTAATTCATTATTCCTATTCGGATGTACCCTGTTGGTTAATAAGACGATGATCAGTTCTTTTTGAGGATCAATCCAGAAGGATGTCCCGGTAAAGCCAAGGTGACCGAAACTGGATGATGAAAAAAAGCGGCCACTGCTTGAGCCTGTTGCAGAAGGCGTATCAAACCCAGGTGTCCAGCCGGAGAGACCCTCTTTCGTCACTGCCATTCTTACGAGTTCATTCCCATAGGAAGGATGTTTACTTCTTCCTTTCACTTGAGAAAGTAAATGTTCGCACCATTGAACCACGCCATCTATTGTTCCGAAAAGCCCTGCATGTCCGGCAACTCCCCCCAGGGCTCGGCAATTATCATCATGGACCCTTCCAGATAGTATTTCACCCGCCCATGGACATTTTTCCGTCGCCGCATACGCAAACCCCAGTTTTGCCTTTTCTGCATAAAAAAGGCTGTTTTGCAAGTTTAAGGGTGTATAAATTTTTTTCTTTACATACTCATCAAGGTTTTCCCCTGATATTTTTTCTATTATAAAACCCAACAGGATAAAACCCAGGTCACTGTATAAATTATCCTCTCCTGGTGGATAGGATAATTCTTCATTTACTATCCATTTGAACACTGTTTTTTTTTCACCGCCCGTCAATTTTAGTGCCTTACAGATTATTTTCTTGTTTTTTTGACAAGAAAATAATCTGCGAAAGGCACTTATCCCGTTCATCGGGGTTAGTAATTTATTAAAATATTCCTTATGGGCTGGTAAACCTGAACAGTGCGACATCAACTGCTTTATCGTAATAGAAATTTTATCTTCCGGAATTTCCGCGGGAAAGATATTACCAAGATTCATATTCCATGTTATTCTCCCCTCTTCCATTAAAGACAATAAAGCTGGAACTGTGGCCAATGGTTTTGTTAAAGAGGCCAGATCAAAAAAAGTATCACGGGTAAGTTGAACTCTTTCCGGACAAGATTGAGCTAAACCATAATAATAGATATTTCCGTCATATTTTTTCCCATTCCATAGCGAAATTCCAACTGCAGCGCCGGGGAAATTGTTGTTCTCCAGGGCATTTGTAAAAATAGCATAAAGTCTTTGACTTAAGGCGCTTTTATTTAAAGATATCACTGTATTTTTTTATTATTTTATTGTAATTTATGCCTATTTAAATTATCTTAAAAAGACAAACATATCATGTTGTTATTTTTCTTTTCAAGTTGTTATCAACAGATCAAAGTTAATATTTTCTTAATAAAGCGTTTACTCTCCTGTTGATAACGTGAAATAAACAAAATTCAAGGAATGGTAAACAATTTTTTGTTCGTTTTTATTATTTTTATATTCAATAGTTAGACTGTATCTCAACAAATAAACCCTCTTAATAACAATAATAAAAAAAATACATAATAAAGGTTTCTTCCATGGCTCTCAATTGCAATATATCAAAACATATTTTTTTAGAAGGACTCAACGCGCTTCAAAATATTACCAATAAAAGAGGGACATTGGCTATTCTTTCAAATATTCTGATTGAAACAGATGGCGATACCATACTTCTCACGGCTACTGATCTTGAAGTCGGCCTTAAAATTAAAATCCCCGCGGAAATAAAAGAAGCTGGCAGTTTAACCCTTCCCAGCAAAAAAATATTCGAAATCGTAAGAGAATCAGGTTCCTCGACCATAAATATAGAAGAAACAGAAAATAGCTGGGTTATTATCCATGCAGGACTGAGTACCTATAACCTTGCCGGAATGCCCGACGATGAATTTCCACAATTTCCTCAATTTAATGACGACACATTTGTCTCTTTTAATGCCCATGTCTTTACCGATATCATTGAAAAAATAATTTATTCCATAGCCAATGAGCAGGAGAATAATTATGTTTTGACCAGTGTTCTCTTTGAAAAAGAAAAAAGAGACAACAGATCTTATATACGGATGATTTCCTCTGATGGCCATCGTCTCTCTGTTATGGAAAAAGATGTAGCAACGGATGTAGACAACCTTATTTTAAATGAAATGACCCTTATCCCTAAAAAAGGAATCCAGGAGTTAAAAAAGTTTTGTGAAAACCGTGACAGTGTCCAGATAAGTTTCGAAGAAAAACAACTCATCGTTAAAGATGAAAATTCCGTTATGGTTATCCGTCTGAAACAAGGAGAATTTCCTCCTTATCGGGCTATTATAGATGCCATACAACTTCAGAATAAGATTAAAATTGATAGACTCCCTTTTTTAGAATCTCTCAAACGTATCAATCTATTTACAGAAGATATTTTTCATACCATCCAACTGGAAATATCGGATGAAAAAATGATTCTATCTTCGCAAAATGCTGATATAGGGAATGCCAAAGATGAGCAAACAATAATCTATGATGGTAAGCCCCTTCTCCTTGGCTTTAATTGCCGTTTTTTTATCGAAACATTACAGGTTATGGAAAGTGAGACAGTAGATGCCTATATAAATTCTAACAACAGTCCCTGTCTGTTAAAATCAGACTTTGATGAAGGTTTTTTAAGTATTATTATGCCGATGCAACTTTAATTGTTTTTTATAACATATTGTTAATATTAAAAATATCCATTCATACTTCATGAATGGATATTTTTATTTTAATTAAGATAAAGGATACAGAGTGACAGAAAAAAATAAAGCATACGGTGCGGAACAGATAAAAGTTCTCGATGGTTTGGAAGCAGTCCGCAAAAGACCCTCTATGTACATTGGTAATACGGCTGAATCCGGACTTCATCATCTTATATGGGAAGTCGTCGATAACAGTATAGATGAGGCATTGGCCGGTTACTGCAAAAAAATTCATGTTGAGATTCATGAAGACAATTCAATATCGGTTGAAGATGATGGGCGTGGCATACCTGTAGATATGCATCCGACAGAAAAAATGTCGGCCCTGGAACTGGTCATGACCACACTCCATGCCGGAGGAAAATTTGATCATTCATCCTACAAGGTTTCAGGTGGACTGCATGGTGTTGGTGTTTCTGTTGTTAATGCCCTTTCTATGGAAGCCAGTGCCGAGATAAAGCGGAATGGTAAAATTTATAGGCAGACATACCAATATGGGGCCAAGGTTGGCGAACTGGAAATAATAGGTGAAAGCAGTGCAACGGGCACTCGCATAACTTTTAAACCTGATCCCGAAATATTCACTGAAACAACTATTTATAATTATGAAACTATTATAAATAGACTCCGGGAACTCTCTTATCTAAATAAAGAAGTTAAGATCTATATAAAAGATGAAAGATCAGGGGCCGAGGATAAATTTTATGCTGAAGGCGGTATAAAATCGTATGTAGAATATCTGAACAGAAAAAGAACTCCAATAACCCCTGAACCTATCTTTGTTTTTGGTGAAAAAGATATGGTTCAGGTTGAATTAGCCTTTCAATATTTTGATGGTTATACCGAAAGACTTTTTTCTTTTGTAAATAACATAAATACAAGAGAAGGTGGAACACATGTTGCTGGATTCAGGGCAGCACTCACAAAATGTATTAATCGTTATGCCAGCGATGATATCATTCCTAAAAATTTAAAAGAAAAAATGAGTGGAGAGGATATGCGGGAAGGTCTTACCTGCGTCATCTCTGTTCGAGTACCCGATCCCCAGTTTGAAGGACAAACCAAAACAAAACTGGGAAATTCCGAGGTAAAATCAATAGTAGAATCTGTATGTTCTGAAAAATTAACCATCTATCTGGAACAAAATCCCCAAGAGGCCAAAAAAATTCTCATTAAGGTCGTTGAGGCTTCACGGGCCAGAGAGGCAGCTAAGCGCGCCCGTGACCTCTCAAGAAAAAAGGGATCAACGAGCCTGTTGATGGCCGGAAAACTGTCAGAATGTCAGGAAAAAGATCCAAGTAAAAGGGAAATTTTTATTGTTGAGGGTGATTCGGCAGGCGGTTCAGCAAAACAGGGAAGGGATAGATCTGTTCAAGCTATTCTTCCTTTACGCGGTAAGATCATGAATGTCGAAAAAGCCCGTTTTGACCGGATATTGGGTAGTGAAGAGATAAAAAATCTTATCGGTGCCTTGGGTTGTGGTATTGGAAAGGATGAATTTGACGTTGAAAAATTACGGTATCACAAGGTAATAATTATGACCGATGCGGATGTGGATGGTGCTCATATCCGAACCCTTCTTCTTACATTTTTTTATCGGCAAATGTTGCCTCTTGTTGAAGGAGGATTTGTCTATATAGGGCAACCACCTTTGTATAGACTTGGCAGGGGAAAAAAGGAAAAATATTTTCTCGAAGAAAAAGACTTGAATGATCATCTCTTTAATGAAGCAAGCCAACTTATTGAGATCAAAACAGAAGGGACTGAGGAAAATAATCTTTCAGGTGATATCCTGGTGGAAAAATTAAGAAAACTTTCAGTTTATAAACAAATTGTCTCTTATCTTGATAGGATGAATATTTGGGAAGAAATGCTTTATTTTCTCCTTGAAAAGGATGTGCATTCCGCAGATCAATTTACTGATGAAATTTTTTTAAAGGATCTCATTGCCCAGTTATCCAGTGAAAAACTGGTAATAGGCCCCATTCGATCCTGCAGGTGGCGACCAACGTGTTATGAGGTTGATATTTCCATCAAGGGAAAGGCCCATCTTTTTATAACATTGGGACCCCATATTCCCCTTATTAATGAGTATAGAAATGCACTTGGAATTTTTCCCTCTATCCGTGAATATTTGAAGAAATCTTTTACTCTTATAAAGAAATCAAGCAGCGGTCAGGAAAAAGGGATTGAAGCGAAAGACTGGAGTGAAATGATAGAAAAGGTTCGCAATGAAACCTTTAAAGGAAGTCATCTTCAGCGTTATAAGGGTCTTGGAGAAATGAATCCGGAGCAACTCTGGGATACGACAATGAATCCGGAAAATAGAGTTCTGGTCCAGGTAACGATCAACGATGCGGAACAGGCCGATGATATGTTTACCACCCTTATGGGAGACAAGGTAGAACCACGAAGAGAATTTATTCAGAATCATGCCTTGGAAGTAACTTCTCTGGATATTTAAATTATTTATTCTTTTTGATAAAATTTAAATAGTTATCGTATTGATAATACATCAAGTTCACATTTGATGTGAATCCATTAATGGTTAATAAATAGAGTTTTTTATGAATACAGAAACAGACCAGGAAAAAAACCCGACCATATCCATCGAAAAGGAGCTGCAGAAATCCTATCTTGATTATGCCATGAGCGTCATTATTGGTCGGGCCCTGCCGGATATACGAGATGGGCTTAAACCCGTGCATCGTCGTGCCCTTTTTGCCATGCGGGAACTTGGAATTTTTTATAACAGGCCGTATGTAAAATCGGCCCGTATAGTCGGTGATGTTATCGGTAAATATCACCCTCATGGTGATACAGCTGCCTATGATACCATTGTCCGCATGGCCCAGGATTTTTCCATGCGCTATCCCCTGGTGGATGGACAGGGGAACTTCGGTTCGATGGATGGTGATTCACCAGCAGCCATGCGTTATACCGAAGCTAGGATGACGAAGATAGACAAGGAAATCGTCGCCGATCTGGAAAAGGAAACAGTTGATTTTATCCCAACCTATGATAACTCCATGACAGAACCTTCTGTTATGCCCAGTAAAATTCCTACACTTTTGATAAATGGTTCCTCAGGTATTGCTGTCGGTATGGCAACGAATATACCGCCCCATAATCTAACCGAAGTGATGAATGGATTAATTGCCCTGGTGGATAACCCTAATATTACCGTTCATGAATTGATCACCCATATAAGTGGACCGGACTTTCCCACCGGTGGTCTTATCTGTGGTCGTTCAGGCATCAGAGAGGCCTATGAAACAGGCCGTGGCAGCGTCATGATGCGCTCGCTGACCCATATTGAAAAGATGAAGGATGGGAAACGGGAGGCGATTATAATTTCTGAAATTCCCTATCAGCAGAATAAGGCAACCCTTGTTGAAAAAATTGCCATTCTGGTGAAAGAGAAAAAAATAACCTCTATTGCCGAGGTCCGGGATGAGTCTGACAGACATGGCATGCGCATTGTTCTGGAACTGAAGAAGGATGAGATCGCCGATATTGTCATTAATCAGCTCCATAAAATGACACCCCTGCAGCGGTCATTCGGTATTAATTTATTAGCTATCGTCAATAACAGACCAGAGGTTTTAAATCTTAAACAAATACTGGAACACTTTGTCCTGCATCGGCGAACCATTGTCTATAGACGAACGGTTTTTGAGCTGAACAAAGCCAGGGAAAGGGCTCATTTACTGGAGGGACTCAAGGTTGCCATTACTCATCTTGATGATGTTGTTCAACTGATACGTGGTTCCAGAAATCCTGTTGAGGCCAAAGAGGAGCTTATCAGACGCTTCGATTTTTCAGATATTCAGGCCCAATCGATTCTGGATATGCGCCTGCAACGTCTTACCGGCCTGGAACGAGAGAAAATTATAAGTGACTATAACGAAGTCATGGTAGAAATTGAAAGACTGGCTGGAATATTAGGTGATGAATCACTGGTCATTAAGATTATTCGTGATGAATTTCTTGAGATAAAAGAGACCTATGGAGACGACAGACGAACTGAAATTATTGATGCTGTGGATGAAATTCTTCTTGAAGACATGATTATCCCGGAAGAGATGGCTGTTACTGTTACTCTTTCAGGATACATCAAACGTAATCCTGTCAGCCTGTACCGGTCACAGCACAGAGGAGGAAAAGGGGTTCGTGGCGTCACTAACATTGATGAGGATTTTGTCACTAATCTTTATGTAGCTTCTACCCTGGACACCTTTCTCTTTTTTACCAATCATGGAAAAATATTTTGGCGCAAGGTCTATCAGTTACCTCAGGCAAGTCGAACAGCCAGAGGCAAGGCCATTGTCAATCTTCTTAATCTGGCAGAAGGAGAGAAGGTTGCAGCTATCCTGCCTATCACTAATATCCAGGACAAGAGTGCGGATAAAACTGTTCTGATGGTTACCCGATTTGGACGGGTGAAAAAAACAAGTCTCCAGGAGTTCAGCAGACCTTTGAAAAAAGGGAAAAGGGCGCTTACCTTCAAAGAAGGTGATGAGATTATAGGTGCCTATATCCTGAGTGGCAATGATACGGTTCTCCTTATCTCTTCCAAGGGAATATCTATTCGTTTTCATGAGTCAGATGTTCGCACTATGGGCCGGATCGCTGCCGGGGTAAATGGGATTAATCTGGCAGAAGATGATTTTGTTGTTGGGGCAATCGTTATTTCATCTGACACCTCTATCCTGACGGTTACTGAAAACGGGTATGGAAAAAGAAGTCCGGTAGATGCGTATCGTATCCAGAGAAGGGGTGGAAAGGGAATCTTTGCCATCAAGGCCAGTGAACGTAACGGTGCGGTCATTGGCGCCATGCAGGTAGATGATAGTAGCGAGGTTATTCTGATCGCTGATTCAGGAAAAATGATTCGGATACCCCTTGAAAATCTCCGGATTATTGGCCGAACAACCCAGGGGGTTCGACTGATTAACCTGGAAGAGGGAGAAAAGGTTGTCGCCATGGATCAGGTGGCACGCGATGAATCATCAGACGACGAAGAGAATGAGGAAGTAACAGGCGGTGAGCTTGGTAATGAGTAACAGTAAAAAAATAGCTGTTATTGGTGCTGGTTCCTGGGGAACCGCCCTTGCCGGTGTTCTTTCCGGCAAGGGCCTGGAAACGACTCTGTGGGGGCATAATCCCGATCATGTGGCTGCCCTTAGTCGTGATCGGGAAAACAAAAAATATCTCCCTGGATATCACTTTCCTGAATCCCTGCACCCTACCACGGATCTGGCTGCTGCAGTCAAGGGGTGTGCAACGGTCTGTATGGTTGTCCCGTCTCATGGCTTTCGTCTGGTCTTTGAAGCGGTTGCTCCTTTTTTGGAAAAGGGATGCCGGGTTGTCTCGGCCGTCAAGGGAATTGAAAATAAGACCCTTATGACCATGACTCAGGTTATGTCCGAGATCCTGGGCTCAGGATTGCAGGAAAAAGAGATATCACTGGCTGTTCTCTCCGGTCCTTCTTTTGCCAAGGAGGTGGCACTCGACATGCCTACTGCTGTTACCATAGGTTGCAGCCAAATAGAAAAGGCGCAAGAATTGCAGAGTATATTCGGCACAGAACGTTTCCGGGTGTATGCCAGCAGTGATGTGACGGGACTTGAGGTAAGCGCGGCCCTGAAAAATATAGTGGCTATTGCCGCTGGAATCAGTGATGGTCTCGGTTATGGACTCAACAGTCGGGCAGCGCTTATAACCAGGGGACTTGCCGAAATAAAAAGACTTGGGGTTAAAATGGGCGCTGATCCCCTTACCTTTTTTGGACTCAGTGGACTTGGAGATCTGGTCCTCACCTGTACCGGGGATTTGAGTCGGAATCGAACGGTAGGTATCAAGCTGGGACAGGGAAAGAAGCTCTCTGTCATCCTTGATGAGATGGAAATGGTGGCAGAAGGGGTCAAGACAACATTATCTGTCCATGATCTCGCCATGCGTCTCAAGGTTGATATGCCTATCCTGGAGCAGGTCTATCAGATATTGTATCAAGATAAGGACTGTTCAGTTGCTGTACTTGATCTGCTGACGAGAGAAATGAAAATCGAGTAATACAGTCTTCTGGCCCCTATTTTGACCAGTCGTTGTCTTCAAATTCACGATGGTCGGGTTTCGGTGGCTTTTCTTCCGCTAGTCGCTGATCAAGCCACTTGAGCACCTGGGGAAATTCTGCTTTCAGTTCGGCCAGGGCATTACCACGATGGCTTACTTTGTTTTTTTCTGCCATTGTGCATTCAGCAAATGTTTTTCCCAGATCCTTAAAATAGAAGACCGGATCATAGCCAAAACCACTCTCACCTCTTCGCTCTTCCAGGATAACCCCTTCGCAACTGCCTTCATAGGTCAGCGCCGGACCGGACGGAACTGCAATGGAAAGTACGCATCGAAAGGCAGCCTTGCGATTTTTTACCCCTTTCATCTCTTGTAATAATTTATCAACATTGTCCTTATCTGTTGCCTTGTCGCCGGCATATCTTGCTGAGTAAACCCCGGGGGCACCATCGAGGGCCTCAACTTCAAGACCGGAGTCATCCGCGATTGCCGGAAAACCGAGTATTTTAGCGGTATGGATGGCCTTTTTATAGGCGTTTTCATCAAATGTTCCACCGTCTTCAATGGCTTCGGGAAGGGGGCCAAAATCAGCTAGAGAGCGGATTTCAATTGGAAAATCTTTGAGTATTTCCTGAAACTCTTTAACCTTGTTTTGATTCGTTGTGGCCAGGATCAGTATGGTAACCATGTGCTTTTCTCTTCCTGGGGACTCGGAAAAT
Source organism: Desulfoarculaceae bacterium (assembly GCA_019429465.1). Classification (GTDB taxonomy): domain Bacteria; phylum Desulfobacterota; class Desulfobulbia; order Desulfobulbales; family Desulfocapsaceae; genus UBA2270. Next base: position 12,607 of record JAHYIV010000020.1, on the reverse strand, counting down.
ACTGATACACCATCTTGCTTCCTGTCTTCGGGCCATCTTTGACCGCACTTCAATCGCAAAATCCTCGATGTAGCGCAACTACATCTGCGGTTTTACTCAATCGGTGCAACCAAATCCGACCCAAATCCAGTCGCAATTCAGGTACATCGGTATTTTCCGAGTCCCTTATAATAAAGTTTTTTTTTGAACTTTCTTGTTGAGTGACTTGTCGTATCGTTCCTGTTCACTATATATACAACCACAGTATGGCTGTCGATATAATTCCATCTCCAGAGATCTGTCGATCCCTTCCTGCCACCCTTCTCTGAAGTCCTGATAATAAAAATCAATCTGATATTTGCGGGCTAGATCTTCACAGATTTTACGAATGCGGTCATGATCCTGGTATTTACTGTATAAAAGAGTGGTTGAGAAAGCATCGTCTCCCCTCTCCTTAGCCAGTCGCGCTACTGTTTTCAAACGCATGGTATAACAAACTGGACATCGTTCCTGCTCATGAAAAACCACCTTCCGTAAATACTCGGTAAGGCCATATTCTCTGTCAATATCTACCTCCAGGTGAACTATCTGAGCGAGTTGCTCAAGCCCTTCTATTCGTTTTTTGAACTCACGGTATGGGTGAATGTTCGGGTTGTAAAAATATCCATGGACCTCCAGCCCCTTGTTTTGTAATTGTGTTAACGGGTATATGGCGCATGGTCCGCAACAGATATGAAGGAAGATTTTCATTTTGTCGGTATCTTGAATTTTTTAGGGTCGATCTTGTATTGATGAATTTTATAATTGATAATCCGTAAACTGGTGTTTAACGAGTCCGCTGTTTTTGTCTGGTTGCCCTTGTTGAGCTTCAGGCCTTCAATAATCAGCTCTTTTTCAAAATTTTCCACAGATCCGGCAAGTGACAACATGTTAGTTACCTTTCCTGTATTTGATGTCTGCAGGGTTGGTGGCAGGTGAACAGCTTTTATGGCTTCATGATCACAGACAAGAACGGCCCTTTCCATACAGTTCTGCAACTCCCGCACGTTACCTGGCCAGTGATACTGCACCAGCATATCTATGGCCGAAGTGGAGATGCGTTGAATGATTTTTTTATTTGCTCGCGCATATTTTTCTAGAAAATATTCCGCCAGCAGGAGAATATCGGTACGTCTTTCCCGTAAGGGTGGCATGTAAACAGGGAAGACGTTGAGGCGATAATAAAGATCCTCCCTGAAACTTCTTTCTTGGACCGCCTTTTCCAGATCCTTATTGGTGGCGGCAACCAGCCTTACATCGCATTGGATGGTTTTAGTTGACCCCAGGCGCTGAAAATTTCTTTCCTGGACTACGTGCAGGAGTTTTATCTGCGCAGATGGGCTTATTTCACCAATTTCATCAAGAAACAGTGTACCACCCTCTGCCTGTTCAAAGCGTCCGATCCTGCGCTCTGTAGCCCCGGTGAAGGCTCCTTTTTCGTGTCCGAACAGTTCACTTTCCAAAAGCGTTTCCGGCAGGGCGGAACAGTTGACCACCAGAAACGAGTTCTTTCTCCGATGACTGTTGTAGTGCAGGGATTTGGCAACCAGGGTTTTTCCTGTACCGGACTCACCACGCAGGAGTACCGTGGCGTTGGAATCCACTACCCTGTGCACCATGTCATAGACCTCTTTCATCCTGCTTGAGTTTCCTATGATGTCATCAAATCTGTTTTTTTCTGAGAGTTCGCGTTTAAGTTTCATGTTTTCTAAACGTAAGCCCTCTTGTTCCCGGTTTACGGTCTGAATTCTTCGGGTGGTTTGGCCAATGAGACCGCTGAGCACGATTAAAAAACGCAGATCTGCATCTGCCTGGTGATTCAGACCGTCTTTGTACATCCTGTCAACACTCAGTGAACCAATTATTTGTTGTTCATCTCTGATGGGGACACAGAGGAATGATTTGTTTTTATGGACATCATCTCCTCTGGCGCCTGTTCTGTTGAGAAAACGGGGTTCGTTGGCAATGTGAGGCACTATGATTGGTTCTCCTGAGGCAACTACCCCTCCGGTGATGCCCTCGCCCAGCACGTATTGTCCGCGTTTTTTACCCTCTGGGGTGAGGCCGTGCGCAACTTCAATCTCCAGTTTTCCGCTAAAGGGGTTGATAATAGTGATGGTCCCGTTTTCCATCGATTTCAGGTCAGCCAGGGTTTTCATGATTTTTCCCAGACAATCACTCAGGTTAAGTGCTGAGGCAAGCGCCTTGGTTATTTCATAAAGGCAGGTTAAATCTTGGAGTTCCTTTGAAATATCCTTATGCTCAGCCATGGTGAATATTTTTCGATTGATTGTTGAGGGGCAAATTTATACCTAACCCCGATGAAGGGGATAAGTGCCTTTCGCAGATTATTTTCTTAAAAACAAGAAAATAATCTGTAAGGCTCTAAAGTTAGATGGAGATACTTATACCAGAAAATGCAATGTTTCTCGATCGAATATTACAAATTTGTTTTTTTTTAAATGAGAGCTTGTTTCGGGCAGGTGTTGACAGTTTTTGGTGCAAATGGTAAAGAACTCTGAATGATGGAGGAATGGCCGAGTGGTTTAAGGCGGCGGTCTTGAAAACCGTTGTACGAAAGTACCGTGGGTTCGAATCCTACTTCCTCCGCCATTTATTCTGGAGAGGTGACCGAGAGGCCGATGGTGCTCGCCTGCTAAGCGAGTGTGGGGGTTAAACTCCACCGAGGGTTCGAATCCCTCCTTCTCCGCCAATGCCAAGTAACCCCTTTTAAGATTTTTTCTTAAAAGGGGTTTTGTTTTTTCTGTCCATTGTTAATAAGGTGGGGCTGATTATGTGAGTATTCGATATTCTTTTCCGTTTGGCAAGGAAGAAATATTTCCAGTCTCTACCAACCCCACAGCAGTGATTTTTCGATCCATCCTTCTAGCCCTGACTCGTGTTTGACGTTGATCCATTGTTGTTGCTGCTTCTTTTTTTCAAAGACAACACCATAATAGGCTTTCCCCACAACATTATAGTTTGTTCCAGGGCCGCTACGTATGTTGATTTGTTTGTTTTTTCCTTTATTTACTTTAACAATGACGTAGGGTTTTTGGTTCAGCAGTGAACTGTATATCCAGCCCTTGTCGTTTTCAAAATCTTGAATCTGAACCCATTTTCCTTTTTTGGTGAGGGTCTTTACCGGAAAACCATTCCCATACTCCCACTTCACGCTATATTCTTCTCCAGGACCGCTCCGCAGATTAACCTTTTCACCACTTATGCTTCTCATTTCAGCAAATGCGGATGTATTTAAAACGACAAGAAAGAGACTCGTAGCCAAGATTGTAGTTTTTATTTTGATTGGCATTGATACTTTACCTAACAATAAGATTTGGAGAACATTTTCAGGTCCCCTTTAAGTGTGTAATAGTCGTTTCTGGCCTACACCTGGTAGGCGCACTGATTTTCTGATGATTGCCGTATACTTTGTGCCCTTGGTTTTTTTTGGACTGGGAGAAGAAGGCGCCTGTACATTGATGAGATATGGGTTTAAGCTTTACACGACTCCCTCATACAACGTATGCGCAGAATGCGTATTCAGCACACTCTTAACTTTTCTATTGAATTGATTATCCGGCAATACCTGGAGAAGGGTGCCATGCGCATGCGCGGTACCATTCGGTTTTTCAGATGCTGCTGAGTACACTTATTTCATAAAAAGGTTCGTAAAAGCACGCAAGGGACAGGTTGTTTTGCAGAAATGGCGACTGAAGACACTCTCAAGCCCTCTGTAACACAGCCGGAAAGTTGTTCTTCGGCTGTGGTGGACCAGTTCAAGCGAGAGTTGCCATGGGGAACTTGATGTCGTATAGCTTTTTTTCAAGTGAGCGCAGGTTCCGAGACGATCAACCCTATAACCCTTTCCAGATCATCCAGGGAGTAGTAGTCGATTTCAATTTTGCCACGACTTCCATTTTGAGTGATATTTACTTTTGAGTGCAAGGCACTTGTAAGCTGATTGCTGAGTGAGATGCAGTAAGAATGAGGGATTTCAAGAAGATGAGATTCTTGATTGCTGATGATGGACGTCTTCCCTGTTCCTTTTGCTTTGCGTATACTTTGCTCGGTCTGTCGCACCGACAGATTTTTTTTAATAATTTGATTGCGTAATTCCTGAAGGTCCGAAGGGCTGTCGAGGATCCGTAGGAGGACTCTGGCGTGTCCCTCGGTGAGCCTTCCTTGTTCTAGGTCATGTTTGACATACTCTGGAAGTTGTAATAATCTTAGTATGTTAGTTATTGTAGAACGTTTTTTCCCAACTCTTTGCGCTGCCTGTTCCTGGGTATAATCAAATTTTTCAATGAGTTTGTTATAGGCCTCTGCTTCTTCAATAACATTAAGGTCTTTTCGTTGAATATTTTCAATAAGAGCAAGTTCCAAAAGGGTATCATCATTGCCAACAGCACGGACAATCACAGGTACTTTTTTTAATCCTGCGCGCAGAGATGCCCTCAATCTTCGTTCGCCAGCAATTAATTGATAATAACCATCTTTTTGGTTCGCAACTAGGAGGGGTTGAAGTACGCCATGTTCTTCAATGGACAGTGTGAGTTCATTGAGTCCTTCTTCTTCAAAGTAGCTTCTGGGTTGGTGTTTGTTGGGGATAATTTTTTCAATATCACACTCAAGGTATGTTTCATCTTCGTTTTCATTAACAAAAAGGAGCCCGACACCCTGCCCTAATGCTGTTTTTTTTATGGACATAAACATAGCCTCTGTTGTTTAAGAAACTCACTGGCCAGGTTCATATAAGCCGTTGCCCCGGTTGAGCGGATATCGTACTCGATAATGGTTTGGCCGTGACTTGGACATTCACTGAGTCGTACATTTCTAGGGATAACTGTCTTGAAGACCTGATCACCAAAGTGTTTCGCCACCTCTTCTGCGACCTGATGAGTCAGTTTGTTGCGTTTATCATACATTGTGAGCAAAAGGCCTTCAATAAAAAGTTCTTTATTAAATGCCTTTTTAACAGACCTGATAGTCTTGACCAATTGAGAAAGTCCTTCCAAGGCGTAAAATTCGCATTGCATGGGGATGAGAATCGAATGGGCTGCTGTTAGTCCGTTAATTGTCAGTAGGCCAAGAGATGGTGGGCAATCGATCAGTATATAGTCAAAGCTGTTTTGTACGGTCTGGAGTAGTTTTTGGAGTTGAAATTCTCTGTCCACCATGGGAATGAGTTCTATCTCTGCTGCCACCAGGTTTATGTTCGATGGTGCTAGAGAGAGATTGTTTACCTTTGTTTCAATAAGAACATCAGCCAGCGGCACACCTCCGGTATAGCTGTGATAGAGGTGTTCCTTGAGGGAACCCGTATGGATTCCCAAGCCGCTTGAGGCATTTCCCTGCGGGTCAGAGTCTACAAGGAGCACCTTTTTCCTTTTTTTGGCCAGGGCGGCGGCTAAATTTACCGCAGAGGTTGTTTTCCCCACCCCACCTTTCTGGTTGGCTACAGCTATTATCTTTGCTTTGTTTTTTTGTTCCATCGTCACACCCGTATACATGTTTTGAGGAATACTACTACCATTACTGGTTGTATCCCAGTTTTTATTCTCGGACAATAAAAAAAGACCAAGTTTGAGGCTTTGTTCGCTTGTTATTTATGTTTACATGGGCTTTGATTGATCATGTAGAGTGTTTTTGTTCCCGAGAGATAGCCATTGTTGTCTCTCTTTTTATTAACTGAATGTTTCACGTGAAACATGTTAGAGGCGCCTGGTGTGGATATGGAATGTGATTTTTTGATTATAGGCAGTGGAATAGCCGGCTTGTCCTTTGCGCTACGTGTGGCGCAACTAGGGTCGGTTGTTGTGATAACCAAAAAAAACAAGGTTGATAGTGCCACCAACCTTGCTCAGGGAGGAATTGCTGCTGTTTTGTCGGAGAGTGATTCCAAGGAAAATCATATTCGTGACACTCTTATAAGCGGTGCTGGTCTGTGTAAGGAAGAGGTTGTCCATTTGGTGGTAGATGAGGGGCCGGAACGGGTCAAAGACTTGATGGCCCTGGGGGTTGATTTTGTTAAAGATGCTCGAGATTCGTCAGGGTTGAGCTTAGGTCAAGAGGGAGGACATTCCCAGAGAAGGGTTGCTCATGCCCATGATTTCACTGGCAGGGAGATAGAGCGAGCCTTGCTGGAACAGGTGAGGCAAAACCCTCAGATTCAAATCCTGGAAAATCATACAGCAGTAGACCTGCTTATGGTCAATGAGGAAAGCGGGAAGACAGGGAGGGGCGCACCTTATTGCGCGGGAGCCTACGTCCTGAATGAAAAAATGACGATTGATGTGTATAAGGCTAAGGTAACCACTCTCTGTACCGGAGGAACCGGTAAGGTATATCTGTACACGACCAATCCTGATATTTCAACAGGTGATGGGATGGCCATGGCCTTCAGGGCTGGAGCTGTGATGGCAAATATGGAATTTATGCAGTTTCATCCCACCTGTCTTTATCATCCTAAGGCCAAGAATTTTTTAATTTCTGAGGCAGTACGGGGCGAGGGCGCTATTCTTGTGGATCAGAAAGGGATACCATTTATGGAAAAATATGATAGTCGCAAAGACCTTGCCACCAGGGATGCTGTGGCCAGGGCAATAGATAAAGAAATGAAGGAGAGTGGTGCCGATTGTGTCTTTCTTGATATTACTCACAAAGACAAAGGTTTTGTGAAGGAGCGTTTTCCGACAATTTACGCACGTTGTCTGGAGTATGGTATTGATATTACTAGAGAATATATTCCTGTAGTGCCGGCGGCTCATTATATGTGCGGGGGGGTAGAGACGGATACATGGGGAAGATCATCCGTTGACGGCTTATTGGCACTTGGAGAGACCGCCTGTACCGGGCTACATGGAGGGAATCGACTGGCCAGTAACTCCTTGCTTGAAGCAGTTGTTTTTGCGGAAAGGGCTTATGAGTATTGTGCTGATCATTGGCCGGCTATTTCGCAAATGGTTGCTCCTCAAATAGAGCCATGGAAGACGGGAGATGCCCAGATATTATACGAAGAGATTTTGATTAATCATAACTGGGACATTATCAGGCGTGTGATGTGGAACTATGTAGGAATCGTGAGAACGGTAAAGCGGCTGAAACTGGCAAAGAAACAGGTGGAGGGCATTTTTCAGGAGATAGAACAGCATTACAGAGATTATCTTGTCTCTTCTAATATGATAGAGTTGCGTAATATCGCCTTGGTTGCTTTACTGATAATTCAGTCAGCCCTGCTGAGGAAGGAATCACGCGGGCTGCATTATGTTGTGGACTACCCTAAGCCTCGAGATGTTTTTCTGCATAACACTCGCTTTAGGAGAAAAAAAGACAGCTTGCTTGGAGAAATCGAAATATGTTAGGAATGATTATTTTTTCATGATTCCCTGGCCGTTCTGATACAATTATCTATCCTGCTCAGTGCTGCTTTTACCCTTTTCTGGTTTCTCTCCCAGTCAATAATGGTAAAATAGTATTTTAAAGAGTATACAAACTATACCTTACAGTTGATCAATCAATCAGCACAATCCCGTTCCCTCCTGATTTCTTTATTGTCGCCATGTTGCCCACTCCCAGAGATACCCTTTTTGCCGTCAACCAGATCCAGGAAGATTTTGTCTTCAGCGAGCGGGTCGCCCAGGTCTTCGATGACATGCTGGACCGCTCCATTCCTTTTTACCAGGAGGTCATCACCGGGACCGCGAAACTCCTCGACATCTTTCTCCGCCACAACGACACGGTCATTGACCTGGGCTGCTCCACCGGCACCACCCTGCTGCAACTGGCCCGACTCCTGCCGGATAAGGGGCTGCAATTCACCGGCATCGACAGCTCCCCGGCCATGCTCCACAAGGCCCGCCTGAAGGCCGAGATGTTCTCGAAACAGGACCAGGTCTCCTTTGTGGCCCAGGACATCATTGATCTGGAGCAGGCCGATACCGGGGCCTTTCTCCTCAACTACACCCTCCAGTTCATCCGGCCCCTCAGACGGAAGGAGTTTATCCGCCGACTCTTCGCCAACCTGCGGCCCGGCGGCATCCTGATCCTCAGTGAAAAAAAGATCTCCCACGACCCGCTGCTCAACCGCAGATATATCGACATCTACCATCAGTTCAAGCTGGAACGCGGTTATTCGGAGCTGGAGATTGCCAAGAAAAGAGAGGCCCTGGAAAATATCCTGATCCCTTTTTCCATTGAAGAAAACCGGGAACTTCTGCTGGCCGCCGGATTCGCAAGCGTGGAGACCTTCTTCCAGTGGTTTAATTTCGTCTCCTTTATTGCCATCAAACCAGAGTGAACCCAGAGTGAGCCAGACACCATCATCCTGCGATTATCTCGCCCTGCTGCCGGACTCAGCCCGCCGGCAGGAGATCTTGACCCTCCACCGGGAGCGGCAGCAATGGGTCAACCAGCCCAAGAAAGGATTTCTCCGCTACCGTACGCCCTTTGAATCGCTCGCCCCCTTTGTGGCCAGAAGCGTCGACTGCAGTGGTGACAGCGTCATCATCGGCCGTGCCGACGAACTGAGCGCCGGCGATCAGGACCTGGTCAAAGCGGCCATGCGCGCCTTCATGCCCTGGCGCAAAGGCCCTTTTTCGGTCTTCGGCATCGATATCGATGCCGAGTGGCGCAGCGAACGCAAATGGCAGCGCCTGCTGCCCATGCTGCCCGATCTGGAGGGCAAGATTATTGCCGACATCGGCTGCAACAACGGCTACTACATGTTCCGCATGGCCCCCTATCACCCCAAACTGGTGCTGGGGCTCGAGCCCTCCATGCAGCACTATTACTGCTTCAAGGCCTTGAACCACATGGCCGGACAGGAGGCTCTCCACATTGACCTGCTCGGCGTCGAGCATCTCTCTCTCTTTCCTGACTGCTTTGACGTCCTCTTCCTCATGGGCATCATCTACCACCGCGCCTCGCCCATTGACGTGCTGCGCGACATCTATCAGGCGCTGCGACCCGGCGGCACCCTGCTGCTCGAATCCCAGGCCATCCCCGGAGAGGCGCCCATAGCCCTCTTTCCGGACAAGACCTATGCCAAGGTGCCCGGTACCTATTTTATCCCCACCGGCCATTGCCTGCGGCTGTGGATGGAAAAGGCGGGCTTTGACCAGGTCGAGCTCTTCTGCCAGCACCCCATGAGCGAAGATGAACAGCGATCCACCGAATGGATGACCTTTGAATCATACCGAGATTTTATTGACCCGCAAGACCCAACGCTGACCGTGGAAGGCTACCCGGCCCCGCATCGCGTCTTTCTGCGGGGCTCAAAAAAAGGAAGTTCCTCCTGACGAGCGAGAAAAAACCGGGGCAAAACTTGCCTTTGAATGCAGGTATGGTATAAAATTGAAAATAGTAAAGTGACCAGAGCAGAAGAGGGCGACGTAAGGACTGAGCAGCCATGACAAAACAACGTGTCGACTTTTCACTGCAGGCCAGATATGATCCAAGTCTCGCAGGCGCCTAGAACGGTGCAGGAAAACGAGCGATTCCTTCTGTTGGCTACTCAGGTGGTTATCTTAATATTTTTCCAGCGGCTTTTTGATGACAGTCTGATGTTTTTTTTTAACAAGGAGCACATATAATGGACCAAAAAACATGCACCCTCTGCAGCGGTGGCCTGAAAGGGGCCGAGGCAAGCTTTGGTGAATCGGCAGAACAATGGGGCGTAAAAGAGGTTATCTATACCTTTGAAGGGCACAAACTGCATAGGGAAAACAATACTGTCTACCTCAGCCAGCAGGAGCTGGAACGGGGCGATATCAGTATGGAACTGGCCTCAAAGATGCTCAACCGCACCTATTACGAGACCACCAAGATCAGGAAAGTGCTGCAGACCATCTTTCATATGGTCAACAATGGCCATCAGGTCTTTGTCATCGGCACCATCCTCGAAGACAATTCCGTCAAGGGCGGCACCGGCTGGGCCGTGGAACTGGCCAAACTGTTCAACCGTCCCCTCCATGTCTTTGATCAGCCCAAAAAACAATGGTTTACCTGGAAGGATAATCAGTGGCAGGAGGACAGCCCGATCATTGAATATGACACCTTTGTCGGCTCAGGCACCAGATATCTCAGCGATGCCGGCCGTGAGGCCATCAACAAACTTTTTGAGGATTCTTTTGGCCCTCAGTAGGTGCAAGTATCCTCTGGTTGAAACTCTAAGAGAAACAACAATGAACACACACTGTCTTTTTTGTAAGATAATTGCCGGGGAGATCCCGGTGGACAAGCTCTATGAAGATGATGACGTCCTGGCCTTCCGGGATATCGCACCGCAGGCGCCTGTCCATTTTCTGGTCATCCCCAAAAAACATATTGCCGGACCGGCCTTCCTTGAGGCGGAGGACGAACAGCTTGTTGGCAGGATGATGCGCACCGGGGCACGACTTGCCGCCGATCTCGGCCTCGTTGACGGTTTCCGTCTGGTCTTCAACAATGGTGAAGGAGCCGGACAGACCGTTTTTCACATCCACCTCCACATCCTGGGCGGTCGCCAGTTCCATTGGCCGCCAGGCTGATTCCCAAGAATGCGATAGAGACCAGGGGCGAGCCACGAGTAAAAAGGCCCGCCCCTGGAGTTGACAAAGACGAAAAAACGAAACGATCCCACCTCCAACTAATCCCACTTCCCGCCAGCACCCAAGCCGCCAGCCACTTGACCCGGCTGATATGGACGACCGATATCAACTGAGTAAAAGTGTAGCCTGACAGATTAGAATTTTGTAAATCCGAATCTATCTCGGGAAGTTCTTACCTTTGGCCAGAGCGAAGATGCTCAGGAATAGTCTTTACTTGCGGTTTTGCTTAAATGGTTAAGATAGCCATTCGCCAGAATAGGGGGGGCAGGCGTGGCAAAAATGGTTCTGACCCCTTTACCGCCCGGGTCCGTTCCTCCCGAGCGGGAGAGAAAGATCTTGGTGGAAAAAATTAGGCCATATGCACCTCAAATGGCCTTCTATCGGGGACAGTCGCAAAATTGCGCAAAGCTCTCTTTCAGGAAGCAGTGCTCAAAAAAACTGCTTCCTGATTTTCAAAATCGTAAAAAAGGTGGAATCGCTGACTACACCTACTACTGTTTGGTGGCGGCCAGTCATCAGAACTGAGGATTACTGATAGAAAGATTGACTATATTTCAATCTTTTATTGCTTCTAACATCGTTTTAAAGTTATTCTGATTTGTTGGTGTAACCGTGAAGGGTAACTCAAATTTTGAACCAACTACTTTGCCGATTACATTTTTACCTGCAATAATTTTCTCCATTTTTTTTCGGTCGAAGTTATACATAGCATACTCGGTGACCGTATTTATCACATACTTTCCTGTATTGACATCTCTTTGATTAGCACTACCTTCGTCTGAATCAAATTTTATAACTTCTCCGTCAACATTAAATATAAGAGATTCACCAGCCTTTATAAAAGCCCAACCTGCCCATGAATATTCTAATACCAAAAATATTTTTTGTTTGGGGGTATCTTTGTCATCTACCTGTATGTTTAAAGATAAAAGAAAGGAATGCTCTGGGTCTAAATAATTACCCGATGTATAAAAAACTTTTTGAGATGTAACGGGATCAACACTTTCATTAATTGTAAAGCGGGCAGCAGAACAACCAATAAGAAGGACAAAAGAAATGAGAATAATTAAGAGCCTTTTCATGGGATACCTCTTTTCTTCATAAGATAATGAATTAATGAGTTAACATATAGAGGGTCTGTTTTTGCTTGTCAAGGGATAGTTTGGCACCATTAGATACTGTTTAGCACAACTAAAAATTATTGCTCTGGTAAAGTAGTACCTTGGGAGTCTGGTGTTTCGGCACCAGACTCCCATTTTTACAAAAAATTCGCCCAACCAATACGCTAAAGCAGACCAGCGGGAATCAGCCGATTTTCAAACATCCCCGGTGGCCGCTGGCTGCTTAGCTCAACGTTCGCATTCAAATAATTTGTTGAAGAGAAATATTGATGGATGGGATATGCAAATTTTGTAATAAACAGGCGAAGCTTGTTGAATCGCACATTATTCCTTTAGGATTTTACTGGCAACTAGTAGACGAAAACGGAAATATAGCAAAATTATTGTCACCTTTTGATGATGAACATCCAAAAAGACAACCAAATGGATTTTATGACTATTTTTTATGCGATGAACATGAAAAACAGTTCAGCGATGTAGATTCTTATGCTTGTGCCTTACTCAGAGACTCGAACCCGAAAGAAATGAAAAATGGTTGGGAGTTTTCTGACGTTAATTATAAACTAATTAAGCTATTTTTCATTTCAATGCTTTGGAGAGCTCATTGGGCAACAAATATCTTTTTTAAAAAAATTAACCTCGGTCGTTGTCAATAAAGATGTCGCTTTTGTTGCACCATAACAAAGGTAGCTTTTCATTACTACCGCACTCCGCTTCGCTCGTTTGCTGAGTTCGTATTATTTTCCATTTTATAAAGCCAAAATGGGAAATAATACGAACTGGTTATAAAAGGTGTCAGATCATGCGGCCTTTTTTTCATGTTCTATCTGATCTCTGGAAGATTTTTTAGCATTAAGGGTCGCGTTTGCTATATGCTTC
>JAHYIV010000072.1 GCA_019429465.1 Desulfoarculaceae bacterium | reverse complement strand
AGCACCAGCCCGGAAATAAAAAGAACCAGGTTATACAGCAGATACACCGGCTGACTCCAAATGGGCTTCGGCCCGCTGCTGGTTTTCTGCCATCGCTTGTTCAAGACGCTGACGACAGTCGTCCAGGGGTTCATCACGTGAAAAAAACAGCGGTGGAGCATAACTGTACACCGCCCGGGCAAAGGGGGCCGGCAGAAGAAAGCGATCCCAGGAGCGAAAACGATACCCGCGACTGCACACATAAGCCATAGGCACAACCGGCCGCCCACTGATGCGCGCCAGCTGGATGACGCCATCCTTGAGTTGATGACGCGGCCCTTTAGGGCCATCCGGCGTCACCGCCAGATCAACCTTGTCGGCCGTCAGTGTCATCAGTTCGCGAAAGGCTTGGCGCGCGCCCCGGGACGATGAACCTCGCACGCTGCCATGACCAAAGTGTTCCATGGTTCGGGCGATCAACTCTCCATCTTTGGAGGCACTGATGAGAATCTTGGTTCCCGGACCGCGATAACCTTTGATCATCAGCAACAATTGATCGTGCCAGAAACAGAAGATCAGATGGCGACCAGCCGCCCACTCTTCCCTTAGTGCCTCTTCACCATGGATACTGACCCGCTGGCTCAGATAGATGGTGCGAATCAGCAAGGAACCAATCCAGGGGACCACAGCGGCAAGTAGCTTATCCCTGAACTTCATCTGTCATCATTCCTGAATTGTGCTTCGTAAAGGCGCAGATAAAGACCATGCTTCCCCAGCAATTCCTGATGGGTTCCCTGTTCTACGACACGCCCACCCTCAAGAACCAGGATACGATCGGCATGCATGATGGTAGAAAGGCGATGGGCGATAACAAAGGTGGTACGGTTCTTCATCAGATTAGCTAACGCCCGTTGCACCATGACTTCACTTTCCGTGTCCAGGGCGCTGGTTGCCTCATCCAGCAGCAGAATGGGTGCGGTGCGCAAAATCGCCCGCGCGATACAGATACGCTGGCGTTGCCCCCCGGAAAGACGTACGCCACGATCTCCGATGATGGTATCAAAACCATCCGGCAATTGCTCGATAAAGTCGCTGGCATAGGCCTGCCTGGCTGCCTCCTTAACCGCTTCCAGGGGCGCGTCAGGAAAACTATAGCGGATATTATTGGCCAGGGTGTCGTTAAAAAGAAAGGTTTCCTGATCGACCAGGGCCAGATGCTGATGCAGGCTTTT
>JAHYIV010000019.1 GCA_019429465.1 Desulfoarculaceae bacterium | reverse complement strand
CCTCGCAGTGACGTGGGTGGGGGGAAGGGCGAAAGGATGCAAGCACATCCGTCTTTGCGAGCGCAGCGAAGCAATCCAGGAAATACCACCGTCCTTGACTCCACGTTTCTGGACTGCCGCGTTGCTGCGCGCCTCGCAGTGACGTGGGTGGGGGGAAGGGCGAAAGGATGCAAGCACATCCGTCTTTGCGAGCGCAGCGAAGCAATCCAGGAAATACCACCGTCCTTGACTCCACGTTTCTGGACTGCCGCGTTGCTGACGCGCCTCGCAGTGACGGTCGTGGGCCACGGGATGCGAAGGTGCAAGTACATCCGTCTTTGCGAGCGGCAGCGAAGCAATCCAGGAAATACCACCGTCCTTGACTCCACGTTTCTGGACTGCCGCGTTGCTTCGGTCCTCGCAGTGACGGTGGTGGGAGTGCGAGACGGTCTATCATGGGGAGGCTTCCAAGTTGGCAAGTTGAAACTCTCAAACTTTCTCGTACACCCCATCTGTTTTCAGTTTTTGCAAAGCTGAAAACTCCCGACAATGTTGTTGCATTTGTTGTGTTGATTCTGTTACATTTGTTGGCATAAGACTATTGCTATTGTTGTTCTTAACAGTTTGGGTTTAACGGGGCTGAGATGCGTTATCGTTCAAGAGTGGTGGACAATGAATTGCGGCAGCGCCTGTCATCCACCGGCGCTGTTGTGATTGAAGGGCCGAAAGCTTGCGGCAAGACGGCAACAGCCCGGAATCTGGCCGCCAGTGAAGTATTGCTTGATGTCGATGAGAACGCCCGTCAGGCAGTAGCGGTTGATCCCCGCCTGGTATTGGCGGGCGATACTCCGCGTCTTATCGATGAGTGGCAGATTGAACCCGCCATCTGGAATCATATCCGGCGCACGGTTGACGAGCGCGACGCGCCGGGCCAGTTCATCCTGACCGGTTCCGCGGCGCCCGCCGATGATATTACCCGGCATACCGGGGCCGGACGTTTGACACGGCTGCGACTGCGTCCCATGACGTTGTTTGAGCTTGAGCGAAGCGCAGGGACCGTGTCACTGGCGGAGTTACTGAATGGCGGCCGTCCTGCCTGTCCCGATCCCGGTCTGAATATTCCGGAACTGACGGAGCTGATTGCCGTCGGTGGTTGGCCAGGTCATCTGCGCCTGACCTCTCAACAAGCCCTGCGGGCCAACCGGGACTATCTGGAGGAAATCAGGCGGGTGGATATCAGCCGGGTGGACGGGGTTCGCCGTGATCCCGACAAAGTCGGCCGGTTGCTGCGCTCGCTGGCCCGCAATGCCGGCACCTATGCGTCTGCAACCGGCATGGCGGAGGATATCGGCGGCATTACGGTTCAGACCGTACTGGAGTATCTGGCAAGTTTGGAACGTCTGATGATTGTGGAGGATCAACCGGCCTGGGCACCGCATTTACGTTCACGGTCACGGCTCAGAAGCGCGGCCAAGCGTCATTTCGTGGATCCCTCCCTGGCGGTTGCGGCATTGCGGGCCACCCCGGAAGGATTGCTTAACGATATGAACCTGCTGGGTTTTCTCTTTGAATCGCTGGTCGTTCGTGACCTGCGGGTTTACGCCCAGGTCGTGGATGCCGAAGTGTTGCAATATCGGGATAATACGGGGCTGGAGGTGGATGCCGTGATTCAGTGCGCCGATGGTCGCTGGGGGGCGTTTGAAATAAAACTGGGGACGGGGATGGTGGAGCAAGGCGTTGCCTCTTTATTGAAATTTGCCGCCCGCGTGGATACCGACAAGTGCGGCCCCCCCTCACTGCTGGCAGTAATCACCGGCACTGGTTATGGCTACCTGCGCGACGACGGCGTTTCTGTGATCCCTATCGCCGCCCTTAAACCGTAAAGAGCAACGGATGGGTGGAGTGAGGCGACGGATTAGGCGGCCCGCCCGTCTTTGCGAGCGGCAGCGAAGCAATCCAGGAAATAACACCGTCCTCGGCCGCACGTTTCTGGACTGCCGCGTTGCTTCGCGCCTCGCAGTGACGGTGGTGGGGGGGGAGCGTGAAAGGATGCAAGTGACACCGTCTTTGCGAGCGGCAGCGAAGCAATCCAGGAAATAACACCGTCCTCGGCCGCACGTTTCTGGACTGCCGCGTTGCTGGCGCGCCTCGCAGTGACGGGGGAGGAGGCTCAAGGTTCAAGACGCAAGGTTCAAGGGGTGGTCCTGTGATGCCTTGCTCGTGTCGTGAATTATTGGGGTCAGAGTAAAAATAAACTTGTTCATCAATAAAGTAAATTTACTCTGACCCCAATAATTTCACAAATCAGGATGAGAGGTGCCCGATGCCAGCACCCCGACTTCCCGGCCCACCATTTTGGCCAAGTTGGTGTATTTATTCATACACAACCCCACCAGAGCCAAGCCGGAGTGTGATGAGTAGAAATCGCCTGATTGCTCAAGCAAAGTCAGGAGCAAAGTCAGGGTCAGGTCTTGAAATATGAAAGTGGAAGCTTACTTTTCAAGACCTGACCCTGTTTCGGGCTCTGTTTCGGCCCCGCCCGGTTTAGAGGGCAGTGTTTTCTGCACTCGTCAGGCCGGCTCGTTAGTTTTCGTTGGGCAGCTCACACTTGGCTTCCTTGGTTGAGCCGGGCCCGGCCAAAGGACGAAAGCATTTTTTGGTGCCCCCGCAAATCGGACAACGCCAGTCCTCGGGCAAGTCTGCAAATTTGGTTCCTGGGGGGATTTTGCCTTTACGGTCGCCCCGGTCGGGGTCATAAACGTAGCCGCAGTTTGAGGTTTGACACTGATACATCTCTTCCGGCTTGGCCATGGTTTGATCCTCCCTGAGTTGTAAACTTGGTAGTAAGAATTATAATTATAAGTATCTAACTTTAATTAATGAGGATGTCAATGCAGCAGTTCCCGTTTTGATATAACTCGTTGATTTTACGTTATGTAATTTTCTGTCTTTCGTAAACTTTTTAACCATGGCACGATGTACCTCGACAAGCGTGTTTGTCTGGTATGGATATAAAGCAACAATAACGCTAAAACAATATGATAAATTAACGCCGGAGGCGATTTTAAACTTGACAAGCCCCAAAGAGGGTGATCGCGATTTTTGTAGGAAAATCAACTATCTACAACACAAGGAGGTCGCGATGAATCTCCACCAGATTATTCGCCAAAAGCAGCTCGCCAACCGTCGTCAGGATAAAATCAGCCAGCGTAAACACTTGAATTTCGATGCCCTTTGGACGGCCACTATCTGCTGGCCCTGGACGGCACCGGTATCTACTCCTCGGAGAAGGTGGGCTCGCCATACTGCCTCAAGAAGCGCAAGCGTAACGGGCAGGTGGAATACTACCAGCAGATGCTGGGGGCGGCCATCGTTCATCCCGACCAGCGGGAAGTAATCCCGCTCTGCCCGGAGATGATTGTGCAGCAGGACGGCAGCAAGAAGCAGGATTGCGAGCGCAAGGCAGCCCGGCGCTTT
The DNA here is from genome assembly GCA_019429465.1 of Desulfoarculaceae bacterium. GTDB lineage: Bacteria > Desulfobacterota > Desulfobulbia > Desulfobulbales > Desulfocapsaceae > UBA2270. Next base: position 45,965 of record JAHYIV010000019.1, on the reverse strand, counting down.
CTGGCCGATTTCCGGCGGGAACATCCTCACCTCAAGTGCGTGGTTATCGAAGATGGTTTCAGCTCCAACGCACCCCCATATCGAGGATCTGCGCCAAGACGGTCACCATTTCATCCTGGGGGCCAAGCCGGGAGATCATGGTCATCTCTTCGAGCAGATGGATGAGGCTTTCAACACCGGCCAGGTGGCGGATTGAAAATGAGACCTTCAACACCCTGAAGAACCAGGGCTACAACCTGGACCACAACTATGGCCTGGGCAAAAAGCACCTTTCCGCCGCCTTTGTTTATCTGACGGTGCTGGCCTTTCTGGTGGACCAGGTCCAGCAACTCTGCTGCCCGCTGTTCAGGGAGGCGCTGGTTGTCCGAAAACGCAAACGGCGACTCTGGTCGGGGATCAGAAGCCGATTCGAGCTCCTTGACTGTCCATCCATGGAGGCGATCCTGCTCCACATGGTCGGCCGGGGCAAGCCCTTGCGGCAACTGGAATAACAGGCAGCGGCAACTGGCTGGGGGGATACTTTGTCAAAGATCAGCTGCCTGTCGGCTTCCACCGACGGCTGCAATGGGTAGTATTGCCCAAAAACGACAAAATCGACTATGTTTCGGCCAGTTTGGCCAACAAAAGTGGCGATGGGACGCCATCAGCACCGGATAGCCACTGGAAAAACATAAAACCGGCCACCAGTGATATCAAATTGTTGGGCAGATGGCCAAATAGGGAACGACTGGTGTTACAATGAGCCATGGCCTGAATCTCCTTTGTTGTTAATGGTTTAGCGGTAAACTCATTATACAACTTTGGCTCGATTCAGGCCTCTTCTATTTCGTTAACCGGACAGCAGTGAAATAAGATGGCCTATGTGATGCATGGTTCCTGTTCACCACAGAGACACAGAGACACAGAGAGTATAAAGGCCCGAAATCTTTGCACCCCTCAAGTGGGTATTGTAAAGAATGTCTTTGGGGTGAAAAAAAGGATTTCCCCCTGTGGCGGGATACTTTTCGTCTCTGGAGTGCCGCGTCGCGGGACTCTTCGCAGTGACGGGGGGCGAGGAGTGAGGTGTGAAGGGTGAAGGGGGGACCAGTTTGATGTTTTTGGTTCACCCTGGACCTTGACGTATGAAGAAATCGAGAAGACGTGCAGGGTAGTGGTGGTGGTGATGGCTGCGGAGAGCTGACGATCTCGGCGGCACCTATCGAAGTTGGTATTTGATGAAAGTACAAAAAAGGAACGGAAAAGGGGGCGCAATTTCTCACTCAGCCTGCCACAAGAAAACAAATATCCTTGACTTTTGACTTTAGAATAGTAGAAATACCCTTGACTTTTTATGTTACTCGGACGTAATATTTAGTGCATTACAGCTTATTTTCTTGTTTTTTGCGTAACTGTCCAGGGTTTTTCAAGTTTTTTGCCCTTTGCTGGATAGTTACTTTTTGTAAGAAAATAAGCCGTGAAAGGCACTTATCCCGTTCATTGGGGTTAGTTGCAGTTTGCTATACACTCTGTACCAACCAAGTCTGAAGCAAGGGAGAATCATGCATGCAACGATTGGCTGAAAAACAGATTGCAGGTTGGAAAGATTCGCCGCGTCGTAAACCACTGATAATTCGTGGGGCTCGCCAGGTTGGGAAAACATGGCTTGTCGAGAATGTTCTGGCAAAGCAATTTCATAGCTTTGTTAAAATAGATCTGGAAAAACGCCGCGATCTGCACCCTCATTTCTCCGGGAATCTTGAGCCTCAGTCGATACTGAAGCATCTGGAATTGACCACTGGTCGAATCATACCCGGTGAGACGCTTCTTTTCTTTGATGAGATCCAGGCCTGTCCGCGCGCCCTCATGGCATTACGCTACTTTCATGAAGAGATGCCGGAACTTCATGTTATTGCCGCCGGGTCATTGCTGGAATTTGCCTTTGGCGAGATATCCATTCCTGTCGGTCGCGTGCAGTATCTGCACATGCATCCGATGACATTTTACGAATATCTGCTGGCAATGGATAAAGAGCAGATGGCCGAATACACTCTGGAGCAGCCGGACAACGTTGCAGGGTCTATCCAGGAAATCATCCTCAGGGAATTACGGAGCTATTTCTTTGTTGGCGGCATGCCTGAATGTGTCAAGACCTATCGTGACACCGGTTCCATGGTTGAAACCTTTCAGGTCCAATCAGAAATTCTGGACTCGTATCGCGATGACTTTTCCAAATACACCCCTCATATCAATACGATCTGCCTGGACACAGTTTTTTTGAACGTGGCAAAAAGTATTGGAGAACAATTAAAATATACACGTTTAAATGATGGGTATTCAAGCCAGATGAATCGTAAGGCGTTTGAGCTGCTGGTCAAGGCGAAGGTCGTTCATAAAATTCCGGCCTGTGACCCAAGTGGTTTGCCGTTAGGCGCAAAAGCCAACCCAAAGAAATTCAAGGCATCCATGCTCGACATAGGGCTTATGCAGAGACTCTGTCAGGTGCCGGTTGAACTGGAATTGCAGCAGGAAAACCTTCTGGCGATCTACCGTGGAAAAATGGCGGAACAATTTGTTGCCCAGGAACTACTGGCCTGGCATAGTTCAGAGTTATTTTATTGGGCACGGGAGGCCCGTGGCAGTAGTGCTGAGGTTGATTTTCTCGTTGTCCGGCAAGGAAATATTTACCCGGTAGAGGTTAAATCGGGAGCAGGCGGGAGTCTGCGAAGTCTGCGCCTTATGCTTGAAAAGTATTATAATTGCCCGCAAGGACTGGTTCTTTATAGCGGTACGAGCAAAAAACTATCTGACCAGAAACTCCAATTCCTCCCACTCTATTGTGTCTCGACGATTGGAGACCAACGACCGGACGTGGCTTGAGCAGGGAGAAGGTAATAGAAATAGGGACGGATCACTGGTCTCGATTACGCGATAAACTTCATATCCTGATAAAAAATATAATAAAACAAAATGTTATATGTGTAGGTCGGGTTGCAACCCGACGCAGGGCTTGCTACGACCCCCTGTTTTCGAGCTAAAGCCCGACTCACCCCGTTATGCTTAATAGTTACAAACATTGAGAAAGACGCCAGCGGCTTTATCCGTACCCGCAAGGAACTGGAGACATACCCGGAGATTATCTTTGCTGTGGAAGAGATGGGCTGCGGTGTATGAGTGACCTTCGGGCAGGGTGAGGGAGTAAGTGAGGGGGTAAGTGAGGGGGTAAATCGTCTCTATCAGAGTATCAGGCAAGTAGCCTGGATGAAATGCAATGGAATCCGGGGCAGGGCGTGGTAGAGACCGCCACCGGCCGGGGATTCCGCAGCCGCTCCATCCAGGTTACTTTCTCCTCGTTCCCATGCGCCGCATGGGAACCAGATGTGGTGACGGATGGCTGAGAAGATGCTAGTGCATCCGTCTTTGCGAGCGGCAGCGAAGCAATCCAGGAAATACCACCGTCCTTGGCCGCACATTTCTGGACTGCCGCGTTGCTGCGCGCCTCGCAGTGACGGTAGTGGGGGAAGTGTAGTGAAAGGGGCAAGTGACACCGTCTTTGCGAGCGGCAGCGAAGCAATCCAGGAAATACCACCGTCCTTGGCCGCACATTTCTGGACTGCCGCGTTGCTGGCGCGCCTCGCAGTGACGGTGGTGGCGCTCCTCGCAGTGACGGTGGTGGGGCGAAGGGCGGTGAAATAACCCAGAAGGTCCTGGTGACCCTGGCCTCATTCGTCTTGACATTCTGTGTTCTTTGGTCTACATGAAGGTGTATTAATCGTAATCTTATGTAGACTGGAGTGCTTCTGTGCAACCAATCAAACAACTCGCCAAAATCCTCGCTGCGCTTGCGGATGAGGAACATTATCTGTTTTCCCTCGCCGACTTGAAGGGCGCCATGCCCGAACAAAGTCTGGGCGGATTCAAGGCCTTGGTCTGCAGAGGGGTCAAGGATGGTTTGCTGAAGCGTATCTGTCGCGGGTTGTACCTCTATCCCGCGGTGGAATATGTCGGTGGACTGGTGCTCTTTCACGCGGCGGCGAGATTGCGGGCCGGTGAGTTTAATTATATCAGTCTGGAGACGGCATTAAGTGATGCCGGGGTGATTTCGCAGATTCCTATAAACTGGATCACCCTGATGTCTTCCGGTCGCAGTCATATCGTCAATTGCGGTGATTTTGGCCGTATTGAGTTTGTTCACACCAAGAAACGGCCGGAGAATTTGACAGAGTATCTGATCTACGATTCAGCTTGTCGTTTGTGGCGGGCCTCCGTTGCCCTGGCGATAAAGGATATGGTGGCCACCAGACGGAGTACCGATCTGATCGACTGGAGTGCCGTCAATGAACTTATTTGATCGACTTGTCCTTGAGGCAATGAAAAACAAATCCGAGCTTGCACCGTTGCGTGTGGTGGTTGAGAAAGAACTCCTTCATCACGATATTCTTCGGGAAATGAGTATAGCCGGCCTTCTCGAGACCCTGACCTTTATTGGCGGCACCTGCCTGCGGGCCTGTTACGGCTCGCATCGACTGAGTGAGGATCTGGATTTTACCGGGGGAAAGGACTTCAACCGCGAGACCTTGGACGAATTGGCTGCTGTACTCGTAGGCAGGCTGGAAGCGAAGTATGGGCTGAAGGTTACGGTGGGGGCACCGCGGAAGGAAACGGGGAATGTCGATACCTGGAAGATAAAAGTTGTCACCCGCCCGGAAGAGCACGCGGCAGCCTCACAAAAAATCAATATCGATATCTGTACCATACCCAGTTATGACCCGCGACCGATGATGCTGCGCAACCATTATGGCGTTGAGATGGGGACTTCCGGTCTGATCATTCAGGCACAGAGTCGTGAAGAAATCCTGGTGGATAAACTTGTGGCCCTGGCGTTACGGGCAAACCGCTTAAAAAATCGTGATCTTTGGGATATCGGCTGGCTTAAACAGCAAGGAGTCGAAGCGGCGCTGACTCTGCTCCCGAACAAGATCCTTGATCGACATCGAGATACGGCTGAATTTCTGGATTTGTTGAATGAACGCAAAGCAAAATTACAACGCGATCCTTCGTTGCGTCATGATTTTATTCAAGAAATGAGGCGATTTCTGCCTGTCCGCATCGTTGAGCAAACCATTGAAAAGGAAGCGTTCTGGACCTATCTGATCGATGTTATCTCCGCCGAGTGTGAAAAAGCAACTCAATCGCTTAAGAATACACCCCCCAGGCCATTCAACTTCAAGATGTAAGCTGCCGTCTTTGCGAGCGGCAGCGAAGCAATCCAGAGGATGCGGCTGGTCTGTGCCAAGAGGGGTGAAGTAAGGGGGGAGGTATTGGCGACCATGGCCGCACACCCCTGGACTGCCGCGTTGCTGGCGCGCCTCGCAGTGACGGCCATGGTAACCCGGGAGATCCTGGCTACCATGGCCTGTCCGTCTTTGCGAGCGCCAGCGAATTAACCGGCCGGTAATCATGGCGGTGGAATTTCCATGATAAAAAGTGAAAAATTGTATATCTATGGTTCGGTGAAACGTCAGGTGGATCAACTATAACGATTTGGTCTCCAGGGCTGTTTGTCGAGTTCTCTTCTTCACTGGACTCTTTTCCCCGGCAATGAAATTGGCGCGAGGGGAGCCTCTGGACTAACTATCAAAAAAACTACTGGAAATTGTATGAAATACCAGCTGCGAAAAAAGAATTTTTGGTTCATACTCGGGGTTGACCTGCTGCTGCTGGTTGCCGCCCATCTGCTGGCTTATGTTATCCGTTTTGACGGTGTCGTGCCCCGCGATCAGTGGGACAGCATCTCTGCCGTTCTCGTTTTTTTACTTCCCGCCAAGCTGCTGGTCTTTCATCTGTTCGGGGTGTACCGCGGTATGTGGCGCTACACCTCCCTGGCGGATCTGCTGAATCTCTTCAAGGCCTGTGTGGTTTCCGGCTTTATTGCCCTGGGCGCTATCCTGCTGCTCAATCGTTTTGAAGGATTTTCCCGCTCGGTCTTTGTCCTCGATGCCCTCTTGACCTTCCTCTTTATCGGCGGGTTCCGTGTCAGCCTCAGGCTCGCCTGTCAGACTACTTTCTGTCTTCCTTTTTTCGGAGAGGATCCCGGCAGGCGGCAGCGCCGCAAGCGTCTGCTCATCATCGGCGCCGGCGATGCGGCCGAGAAACTGACCCGGGAGATCAATGACAACAAGGGCCTGCCCTATATGGTGGCCGGCTTTCTCGATGATCGTAGTGCCAAGATCGGTCAGCAGATCCACGGCATTCCGGTCCTCGGCCCCATTGGCGATCTGGCCGAGTATGCCTTTAAGGTCAAGGCCCAGGAGATCCTCATTGCCATTCCCTCGGCCACCCGGGATCAGATGCAGCGGATTGTTGAGCTCTGCCGGACCTGCGGGATCCCCTTCAAGACCCTGCCGGGCCTGGGGGAGCTGATCAGCGACAAGGTCTCCATCAAGGCCATCCGCGATGTTTCACTTAAGGATCTCCTGGGGCGGCCGCCGGTGCGCCTTGAGCTGGAAGAGATCAGCGGCATCCTGGGAGGAAAGACGGTGCTGGTCACCGGCGCCGGGGGTTCCATCGGCTCCGAGCTCTGCCGTCAGATTATCCGCTTTCACCCAGCCAACCTCATCCTCATGGACGCCGGTGAGGAGAACCTGTACAAGATCGAGATGGAGCTGCTCCACGAACATGACTTCAACCGGTATGTGCCCGTGCTGGGCAAGGTGCAGGACAAAGGCTTGCTGGAGTCGCTGTTTGGACACTATCAGCCGACGGTGGTCTTTCATGCGGCGGCCTACAAGCATGTGCCCATGGTCGAGCGCAACCCCTGGGAGGGCGTGTACAATAATATCTTTGCCGCCAAACGGTTGATGGAGGTTTCTGTGCGCCATGGGGTGGAGCGCTTCGTCCTGATCTCCACCGACAAGGCGGTGCGGCCCACCAATGTCATGGGTGCCACCAAGCGGATGACCGAGCTCCTCATGCAGGGCTTCTGCGAGCAGGTCGAGTCGGCAGGTGGCGGAACCCGGTTCATGGCGGTGCGCTTCGGCAATGTCATCGGTTCCTCGGGATCGGTCATTCCCCTGTTCAAGCGGCAGATCGAGCTGGGCGGCCCGGTCACCGTCACCGACCCGGATATGACCCGCTACTTCATGTCCATCGAGGAGGCCAGCCAGCTGATTCTCCAGGCCGCATCCATGGGCGAGGGCGGGGAGATCTTCATCCTCGAGATGGGAACGCCGGTGCGGATCGGCCAGATGGCCCGCGATCTGATCAAACTCTGCGGCAAGGAGCCGGATACCGAGATCGAGATCATCTATACGGGCTTAAGGCCGGGGGAGAAGATGTACGAGGAGCTGATCACCGAGGGCGAGGGAATCGTGGCCACCGGTCACGAGAAGATCATGGTGCTGCGCGGCCAGGGCGCCTCCCTGGAATACCTGCGGGCCTCGCTGGACAATCTTAAGGAGTTGGCCGTAGTCCATGACGGGGAGGGGATCAAGGGGGAACTGGGCCGGGTGATTCCCGAATACACGCCCCAGGCCAGTGCCTCGATTTTGCCTAGGGGATGATTATTGATGGCCGATAATGGCTCCTGTTATCTTTTTATTTGAAAGGTGACTACGGTTTAAGGTATATTAACAATCCTGTCTGTTTACTGAACGCTCTCTGAGAGCGTGCCTCTTTTTACCAATAAATAATAACGATACAGGAGATTCAAATGAGTGCTGATGATAAAATTACCAGTCTGTTGAGTGAAGGCCGTACCCTTGAACCCCCCCGGGAAGGACGTGATGTCGCCCATGTGGGAAGCATGGAGGCCTATCAGGCTGCATACAAACGCTCCATGGATGATCCTGAAGGATACTGGGCGGAGCGTGCCGAAGAGCTGGTCACCTGGGACAAGAAATGGGACAAGGTCCTGGAGTATGATTACAGCAAGCCCGAGATCAAATGGTTCCAGGGCGGCAAGCTCAATATCTCCTATAACTGCCTTGACCGTCATCTGACCAACGGACGGCGCAACAAGGCGGCTATTATCTGGCAGGGGGAACCGGAAGAGGATGTCCGGGTCTATACCTATCAGATGTTGTATACCGAAGTCTGTCGGATGGCCAATGTCCTGAAGAAAAAGGGTGTGAAGAAGGGCGATCGGGTTGCCATCTATCTGCCCATGATCCCTGAGCTGGCCATTTCGCTCCTGGCCTGTGCCCGCATTGGCGCCATTCATTCCGTAGTCTTTGCCGGGTTTTCGGCCGTGGCCCTCAAGAGCCGGGTTCAGGACTGTGAGGCCAAGGTGCTGATCACCGCCGATGCCGTGCTCCGTGCCGGAAAAACCATCCCCTTGAAACCCAATGCCGACCTGGCGCTGGAAGAGTCTGAAGGTGTCAAGGATGTCATTGTGGTCAGGCGGGCCGGCAACGAGATCACGATGCAGGAAGGGAGGGATACCTGGTGGCATGAGGAGGTGACGGCCGCTGATATCGCCAGCACCTGCGCCCCTGAGTCCATGGATGCCGAGGACACCCTCTTCATCCTCTATACCTCCGGCTCGACCGGCAAGCCCAAGGGCGTGGTCCACACCACCGGCGGCTATCTGACCTATGTCATGCACACCTGTCAGTGGGTCTTTGACATGAAGGATGATGATGTCTACTGGTGTACCGCCGATATCGGCTGGGTGACCGGTCATTCCTATATCCTCTATGGCCCACTGGGCATGGGCGGAACCTCCCTGATGTTTGAGGGCGTGCCTTCCTATCCCGGCCCTGATCGTTTCTGGAAGATTGTCGAGAAGTTCCAGGTCAACATCTTCTATACCGCCCCCACGGTGATCAGGGCCCTGATGCGCGATGGCGAGGAGCCCACTCAGCGCTATGACCTCTCCAGTCTGCGGATCCTTGGTTCGGTCGGCGAGCCGATCAATCCCGAGGCCTGGATGTGGTATCATGTCAATATCGGCAAGGGGAAACTGCCGATCGTCGACACCTGGTGGCAGACCGAGACCGGCGGCATCATGATCTCGCCGCTGCCCTATGCCACGCCGCTGAAACCGGGTTCCGCCACCCTGCCGCTGCCCGGGATTGATGCCGCCATCTATACCGAAGCAGGACACGAGGCCGGTCCCAACGAGGGCGGCCATCTGGTCATCCGCAAACCCTGGCCCGGTATGCTGCGCGGGGTATTCGGCAATCCGGAGCGGTTCAAGAAGGCCTATTTCAGTCGCTATGCAAATACCTATGACCCTGAAGACGGGGCGCGGCGCGACAAGGACGGCTATTTCTGGATCATGGGACGACTCGACGATGTCATCAACGTCTCCGGTCACCGCCTGGGTACCGCCGAGATCGAGTCGGCCCTGGTGGCCCACCCCGCGGTTACCGAGGCTGCCGTGGTCGGCATGCCGCATCCGATCAAGGGTCAGGCCATTTATGCCTTTGTCTCGTTGAAATCCAATGTCGAGCAGACCCCTGAGCTGCTGGTGGAATTACGGGCCCATGTGCGCAGCGAGATCGGGCCGATTGCCTCGCCGGATGCCATCCAGTATGCGCCGGGACTGCCAAAAACCCGGAGCGGCAAGATCATGCGCCGGGTCTTGAGAAAGATTGCCGCCAATGATTTTGAAAATTTTGGCGACACCTCGACCCTGGCTGATCCGTCCGTGGTCGATGATCTGATCAATGGCAAGAAGGCCCTGGCCGCGAAGTAATCACCAAACTTTAGCAGATCGATGAGGCAAGGCGGGGTTTTCCAGTGAGGAGGCCCCGCCTTGTCTGTTTCAGGGCTCTTCAGTAGTATTCGTCTTTGCGAGCGGGGTGAAGTAACGCCGGAGGACTTAGTGACCATGGCTCCTTACACTTCTGGACTGCCACGTTGCTGCGCGCCTCGCAGTGACAGGAGAAGTAACGCCGGAGGTCCGGAAACATTGTTCCCACGCGTGTACATTACATTGTTCCCACGCTCCTGCGTGGGAACACAGCCCGATATGCTCCGGCGTATAAGGGGGAGTTGTTGTTTGAAATGCGACGCTGGAGCGTCTGGGGCTGCATTCCCACGCCGGAGCGTGGGAACGATAAATCAAGCAATCCAGAGGATGCGGTCCGTTTGTACGAAGGGGGTGAAGTAACGCCGGAGGTCCTGGCGACCGTGGCCTGCCCGTCTTTGCGAGCGGCAGCGAAGCAATCCAGAGGATGCGGTCCGTTTGTACGAAGGGGGGTGAAGTAACGCCGGAGGTCCTGGCAACCGTGGCCTGCCCGTCTTTGCGAGCGGCAGCGAAGCAATCCAGAGGATGCGGTCCGTTTGTACGAAGGGGGGTGAAGTAACGCAGGAGGTCCTGGCGACCGTGGCCTGCCCGTCTTTGCGAGCGGCAGCGAAGCAATCCAGAGGATGCGGTCCGTTTGTACGAAGGGGGGTGAAGTAACGCAGGAGGTCATGGCGACCGTGGCCTGCCCGTCTTTGCGAGCGGCAGCGAAGCAATCCAGAGGATGCGGTCCGTTTGTACGAAGGGGGGTGAAGTAACGCCGGAGGTCCTGGCGACCGTGGCCCCCACCTCCCTGGACTGCCACGTTGCTGCGCGCCTCGCAGTGACGGGTGGCGGCGAATAAAATGCGGTTCTCGTGGCGTTTACGTATCAATAGTCAACAGGGGGTGTGAAAATGGCAGTCTTGAAGGGAAACGATGTCCATGTGGTCGCTCCTGATGTGGTGATCTCTTTTTTCAAGGGGATCATGCCCTTTAACTCCCTGGACGAGGAGACGCTGAGGTCTCTTGCCCGTCATTGCCGCATTGATTTTTACCCCAAGGGCACCAGGATCCTCACTGCTGACACCACCGAACTGACCCATCTCTTCCTGATCCAGCGCGGCGGGGTCAAGGCCTTCCTCGAAGATGACAACGGCGAGGTGACCCTCAAGGACTTCCGGGGAGAAGGGGATTCTGTCGGGGCCCTGGCCATTATCCGCGGTACGCTGGCCAATCTCAATATCGAGACCGTGGAGGATACCTTCTGTTTCCTCCTGCCCCGTGAGCTCTTTCTTGAGCTTATTGAAAAACAGGCCGCCTTTGCCCATTATTATCTCAAGAGCTTTTCCGAAAAGATTGTCACTTCCGCCTATAACGAACTGCGTCATCACAAGGTGTCGCGGCGCAGCACTGAAGATCTCTTTCTTTTTTCCATCCGGGTCGGTGATCTGGTGAAGAGCCTGCGCAAGGTGGCGGCCACGGTGACGATTCAGGAGGGCGCGGCCATCATGACCGAGTTCCGGGTGGGCTGCCTGCTGGTGCATGATGCTCTCGATGAAGAAAAGATAGTCGGCATTATTACCGACCGTGATCTCCGGGGCAAGGTGGTGGCGACCGGGCTGGACACGAAGCAGCCGGTTGCCGCCATCATGAGCAGCCCGGTGCAGACGGTCCTGTCGCAAACGCTCTGTTTTGACGTGCTGTTGAAGATGATGACTACCGGCATCCATCATCTGGCGGTGGAGCGCGGCGGCCTGATTGTCGGGGTGATCACTTCCCATGATATCATGCTCCTGCAGGGACATTCTCCCTATTATATGTTAAAGGAGATTCGTGCCCAGCAGCAGATTCCAGGCCTATACCCCCTGGCCCAGAAGATCCCCGAGGTGATCCGGGGACTGATCGGGGAAGGGGCCAAGGCCGGGAATATCACCCAGATGATCGCCATTCTCAACGATCACATCCTGGGGCGGATGCTGACCCTGCTGGAAAAAGAGCTGGGGGCGCCTCCCGTGCCCTACTGCTGGCTGCTGCTCGGCAGTGAGGGGCGCCGCGAGCAGACCTTCAAGACCGATCAGGATAATGCCATTATTTATGGTGATCCTGTTGATGAGACCGGCAGGCAGGCGGCCGCGACCTACTTCAAGGCCTTTGCCGCCAAGGCCATTGATCATCTGGTCAACTGCGGATATCCGCTCTGTCCCGGTGAAATAATGGCCACCAATCCGCTCTGGTGTCAGCCGCTGTCGGTCTGGAAGAAATATTTCGATCACTGGGTGGCCGAGCCCGATCCGCGGGAACTGATGAACGCCACCATCTTTTTTGATTTCCGGGCCGGATTCGGCGAGACGATGCTGGCTGAAGATCTGCGCACGCATTTGAACATGATGATAGTGGGCAAGGAACTTTTCCTGTTCCACCTGGCCCGTCAGTGTCTGGACAGCCGCGTCCCCCTCTCTTTTTTCAATAATTTTATTATGGAAAAAGATGGGGAGCATAAAAATCGCCTCGATATCAAACGTCAGGGGCTGACCCCTTTTGTTAATTTTGCCCGGGTACTGGCCCTGAAATTCGGGGTGAAAGAGACCAATACCCTGGCCCGCCTGAAGGCCCTGATGGAGTCAGAGCATATCCAGGAGGATTTATGGTCAGTGGCAAGCCAGGCGTATGAGCTGCAGATGCAGCAGCGGTTGGTGCATCAGTTGAAGCAGATTGAGGCCGGTATTTTGCCTGACAACCATATCGACCCGGCGGATCTCTCCGAGCTGGAACGCAGGATGCTGAAAGATGCCTTTACCGTCATTGAAAGGCTGTTTGGGGTGCTGGGCACCATGTATCCGGTGCCATGATGAAGTTTAATCTGCTGAAGCCGACCACCTGGTTCCCCCCGCCTCATCCTCTCATTGTGCGCAACAGGGATTTCTTTGCCGGATTCGATCAAACCAGGCCCCTTACCGACTACACCTTTGTGGTTTGTGACACCGAACTGAGCGGTTTTGACCGGAAACGGGATGAGATTATCTCCATCGGCGCGGTTATGATCAGAGATCTGCAGATCGATCTCAGCGCCACTTTTCATCAGTATATCAGGCCGGCCAATACCAAGCATACCCAGGCCACCCTGATTCACCGGATCACCCCGCAGCAGTTGATAAAGGCGCGTCCCCTGGAGGAGGTGCTGCCGGACTTTATTGAGTTTGTCGGCAACAGTCTGATGGTTGGTCACTATGTGGCCCTTGATATGGATTTCTTGAACAGGGCCGCGCGAAAGGTCTTTGACGGCACCTTGTCCAATCCGGGGATTGATACCATCCGCATGGCCCAGGGCTATCGACGGGTGCTGCTGGGGCATTTTCATGAAAAAGACACCCAGTCATACAGCTATGCCCTTGAAGATCTGGCCAAGGAGTATCATCTCCCCATCTTCAAGGCCCATGATGCCCTTGAGGATGCCATGCAGACGGCCTATCTCTTTCTTTTTCTTCTCAAGAAATTCAGGAAGGGAGGGCTGCTGACCCTGAAGGATATCTACCAGGCGGGAAGGGTGGGAAGCCTATGGTATTGATCATGAGATGGCCCTGTTTCGTCGGCAGGAGGATATAACTCACTTGACGTCATCTAAAATAGGACTATTATACAATACTTCCGTCAGCGGCGTCGCCCCTGCAGGTTCATTGATAGAACGAGATAGAACGCTGAATACTTACTGAAAATTAACCTTTAAAAAGATAAGGAGAAGAGAATGGGACAAAACTATTTCAACAGCCTGCCGTTACGGCTGCAGCTTCAGGAGCTGGGTCAGTGTCGGTTTATGGACGCTTCCGAGTTTGACGGGGTCGAGGCCCTGCTCGGCAAGAAGATCGTCATTGTCGGCTGTGGCGCTCAAGGGTTGCACCAGGGGCTGAACCTCAGGGACAGCGGTCTTGATATCTCTTATGCCCTCCGGGAAGCGGCCATCAGCGAGAAGCGGCAGTCTTTCAAAAATGCCAGCACCAATGGTTTTACCGTCGGCACCATTGAAAAACTGATCCCCAAGGCCGATCTGGTCATCAATCTGACTCCGGACAAGCAACATACCAAGGTGGTTAACTCCATCATGCCCCTGATGAAGAAGGGTGCCTGTCTCTCTTATTCTCACGGTTTTAATATCGTCGAAGAGGGGATGCGGATCCGTGAGGATCTCACCGTTATTATGGTGGCCCCCAAGTCTCCCGGCACCGAGGTGCGGGAAGAGTACAAGCGTGGTTTCGGGGTGCCTACCCTGATCGCTGTTCATCGCGAAAATGACCCGCAGGGCAAGGGCTGGGAACTGGCCAAGGCCTATGCCTGCGGCACCGGGGCGGATCGTGCCGGTGTTCTCCAGTCCTCTTTTGTGGCCGAGGTGAAATCTGATCTCATGGGCGAGCAGACCATCCTCTGCGGTATGCTCCAGGCCGGATCACTGCTCTGTTTCGACAAGATGATCAACAAGGGAATCGACTCCGCCTATGCCTCCAAACTGATTCAGAACGGCTGGGAGACCATTACCGAGGCCCTGAAGCATGGCGGTATCACCAATATGATGGATCGTCTGACGAACCCGGCCAAGATTATGGCCTTCACCCTCTCCGAGGAATTGAAGGCTCTCCTGCGCCCTCTCTTTGAGAAACATATGGATGATATCATGTCCGGACATTTTTCCAAGACCATGATGAAGGACTGGGCCAAAGATGATGTCAATCTTCTGAAATGGCGGGCGCAGACGGCAAAAACAGGATTTGAGAAGGCGCTTTCGACCACGGCCGTCATCCCCGAACAGGAATATTTTGATCACGGCATCCTCATGATCGCCATGGTCAAGGCCGGGGTGGAGCTGGCCTTTGACACTATGGTTGCCACCGGTATCAAGGAGGAATCCGCCTATTACGAGTCCCTGCATGAGCTGCCGCTGATTGCCAATACCGTTGCCCGTAAAAAGCTCTATGAGATGAACGTGGTTATCTCTGATACCGCTGAATATGGGAGTTACCTCTTTGCCCATGCAGCAGCACCCCTGCTGGCTGATTTCATGAAGGATATTGATTCCGATGTGATCGGTGCGGGACTGGCCTTGCAGGATAACGGTGTTGATAACGTCCAGTTGATTGCCGTCAACGAGGCGATCCGTTTCACCGGGGTTGAGATGATCGGTGAGGAGCTCCGTTCCTATATGGGCGCAATGAAGGCAATCATGTAAGGGTGATGGCGTCGTAAAAAGTCGCCAACTGCTTCGTTGCTGCAGGTAAGCGAGCTTGCGAGACTCCGAATTATCTCGTCACTGCGGCGTACTCAAGTACGCCTCATTCCTCGAAATTTGCGCGCCTCGCATTTGACGCTTTTTTACTTAGCCATCCCAGAAATTGAGTTTTTACGAAACCATCAAGGGCGGACCTCACGGTAAATTTGTTCTCCCCCTCGGGAGAATGAGCGCCAACGGCCGCATTCTATCGCGGCCCGTCTGTGCGAACGGTGGTGAAGTAACGCCGGAGGTCTTAGTGACCATGGTCTGCCCGTCTTTGCGAGCGGCAGCGAAGCAATCCAGGGGACCCGGCCCGTGTGTACGAACGGGGGTGAAGTAACGCCGGAGGTCTTAGTGACCATGGCCCCACACCTCTGGACTGCCACCTTGCTGCGCGTCTCGCAGTGACGGGGTGGGAATAAAAAAAGGCCTCCGTAACTTCTGTTACGGAGGCCTTTTTTTATTGTGCGCTCAGGCAGGTACGAACCTGCCTTGCTGGATCAGTGGCTCTGGGCAGCTCCTGCGCCCATGGGGACACGGATGTCCTCAACGAGAAGCTGAATATGCTCCGGCGGCGCCTTGCTAAGGCTTGAAGCCACAAAGGCGACGATGAAATTCAGCAGGGCACCCACTGCGCCAAACGAGCCGGTGGAGATGCCGAATAGCCAGTTCTCCGGAGTGTCCGGTGCCATGGCGGTAGAGGCGATAAAGAAGAATCCCTTGTACCAGAAGATATAGAGCAGGGTGGAACCAAGGCCTGTCAGCATGCCGCAGATGGCACCCACATTGTTCATCCGTTTGACAAAGATCCCCATCATCAGGGCCGGGAAGATGGACGAGGCGGCAAGACCAAAGGCCAGGGCAACCACCTGGGCGGCAAATCCCGGGGGGTTGAGACCGAGGTAGCCGGCAACAATAATGGCACCGATCATGGAAATACGACCCCACAGCAGCTCGGTCTTGTCATCTATAGTTTTAGCGATCATGCCCTTCACCAGATCATGGGATATGGCTGAAGAGATGGCCAGGAGCAGACCGGCGGCAGTAGAGAGGGCGGCGGCGATACCACCGGCTGCCACCAGGGCAATGACCCAGTTGGGAAGCTTGGCGATCTCAGGGTTGGCGAGCACCATGATGTCATTGTCAACCTTGGTCATCTCGTTTCCCTGCCAGCCAAAACCGGCAAACTTGGTGCCGGCGTGTTTCAGCTCGGCAGCGTCGAACCTGGCCTGAGCGGCGGCTACGTCCCCACCTGCTGCCTGGGCACCGGCCAGGGCAATTCTGGCATCAGTTAATCCGCCGTCGTTGTAGTACTGGATCCGGCCGTCGCCATTCTGGTCGGCAAAGGCGAGAAGTCCGGTCTTCTCCCAGTTGAGCATCCACTGCGGACGTTCATCGATGGCAACATTGCCTTCAGCTGCGCCGATCTCGCCGGTCTGCACGGTATTGGTCAGGTTGATGCGGGCCATGGCTCCAACCGCAGGGGCCGTGGTATAAAGAAGGGCAATGAAAACAAGGGCCCAGCCGGCGGAAGAACGGGCGTCCTTGACTTTGGGTACGGTGAAAAATCGGGCTATCACATGCGGCAGACCGGCGGTACCGATCATCAGGGACATGGTCAGCAGGAAGATATTGAGGGTGCTTCCCTTCTGGGCGGTATAGGCGCTGAAACCGAGATCGACGACGATCTGGTCCAGCTTGTCAAGCAGATACACCCCATTGCCGTCGCTCATGGTTGAACCCAGGCCAAGTTGAGGAATGGGATTGCCGGTGAGTTGCAGGGAGATGAAGATGGCAGGGACGGTGTAGGCAAAGATCAGAACCACGTACTGGGCGATCTGGGTGTAGGTGACGCCCTTCATCCCGCCGAGAACGGCATAGAAAAAGACGATACCCATGCCGATGAACAGCCCGGTCTGAAAGGGGATCTCAAGGAAACGGGAAAAGGCGACGCCGATCCCTTTCATCTGACCGATAACATAGGTCAGGGAGGCAACAATCAGGCAGAGAACGGCGACCAGGCGGGCGGTCTGGGAGTAGAAGCGGTCGCCGATAAACTCAGGGACCGTGAATTTGCCATACTTGCGGAGATAGGGGGCCAGGAGCATGGCCAGCAGGCAGTAGCCGCCGGTCCAGCCCATCAGATAGGCAGAGGCGTCATAGCCGCCCATGGCCAGCATACCGGCCATGGAGATGAAGGAGGCGGCTGACATCCAGTCGGCGCCGGTGGCCATGCCGTTGAGGACCGGATGGACGCCCTTGCCGGCGACGTAGAACTCGCCGGTGTTTTTGGCCCGTGTTTTAATGGCAATATAGAAATAGAGGGCAAAGGTCCCCCCGACTACGATGTAGGTGGTGAGCATTAGATTTGTCATGTCCGGTCTCCTTACGCTTCTTCGACGTTGAATTTACGATCAAGCTGATTCATACGCCAGGCGTAGATGAAAATCAGGGCCACAAAGACGTAGATTGAACCTTGCTGGGCAAACCAGAAACCGAGCGGATAGCCGCCCAGGCGAAAGGCGTTCAGCTGATCGACAAACAGGATGCCGCAGCCGAATGAAACGAAAAACCAGACAATCAGGCAGCCGATAACGAGTCGGATGTTTGCCTGCCAGTACTTCTGCGCGTTGTTCATGCCTTGCTCCTTTTTTTATTGACTTTTTGTGAATAAAAACCGCCGCATATGCGGCAGGATAAAGAAAATCTTTATACTAACCGCAGGTGGTGATGTCAACGGCTTATTTGCATGTGTCCTGCGTAAGCCGTTTGGGCTCGAATATTTACGAAGAAAAGATAGAATCTCTGAGAGAAAAAGGGTAGCGATAGCGACGCAAAGTTTATAGTATTGGTCCTCTTGTAAAAAGATAAAAAATACCCTCTCCGCTGAAGGGGAAGGGTCAGGCGACGGCCATGGATGCCATGGATGGCGCGGAAACGACGTGGGGGATAGAAGATATGAGCGTTTTATTGGTACGACCTGAACACTGTTGTCTGCATATTATAGATCCGCAACAGGCCCTGATGGCCCATATCCATGAAGCTGAGCGGGTGACCGCCAATATCATCCGGCTGATTGAGTGCGCCAGGATCCTCAAAATGTCCGTTTTGGCCAACACCCAGTATAAGAAGGGATTGGGCTCGTATGTGCCTCCGCTGGAAGAGATGATGACGGACATTCCCCGCCCTGATAAAACCGAGTTTAATGCCTTGGCCAACATCGAGACACGGGCCCTGGTCGATAAGCTGCCGGATTCTGTGACCACGCTGATCCTGGCAGGGGTAGAGACCCACATCTGTCTCTATCAGACGGCCATGGGCGCCCTCGAACGAGGGCTGACCCCCTGGGTGGTGGCGGACGCGGTCTCTTCGCGCACCAGGGCCAATCATGAACTGGGGTTGGCCCGCCTGAGTGCGGCAGGGGCCATTGTCGGACCTGCCGAGATGATCATTTATGAGTTGCTGGGTCGGGCCGGAACCCCGGAGTTCAAGGCCATGCTGCCATACGTGGTCTAAGTTATTGATGGCGTCGTAAAAAGTCGCCAACTGCTTCGTTGCTGCAGGTAAGCGAGCTTGCGAGACTCCGAATTATCTCGTCACTGCGGCGTACTCAAGTACGCCTCATTCCTCGAAATTTGCGCGCCTCGCATTTGACGCTTTTTACTTAGCCATCCCAGAAATTGAGTTTTTACGAAACCATCAAGTTATTGTAAGTATGCAGCTATTTACGGACTTCAGGATTGATCTCCCGCAGAGACGCTGAGAAAATTTTTTCTTTGTCCTTCTCAGCGTCTCTGCGGGAAAAAATGTCGTAACCGCACGAATTATTAATAGCAATTATAGATTGTATTGTTCACCTTAACACGTTGCACCCTCTTATATTATGAACGGAAATACGATTCGTCTGAAATTTTTAGAATATTTCGCCAAGCATGGCCATACCGTGGTCGAGAGTTCGTCCCTGGTGCCCACGGACGACCCGACCCTGCTCTTTACCAATGCCGGTATGGTGCAGTTTAAGACTGTCTTTATGGGCGAGGAACGGCGTGATTTTGTGCGGGCCACCAGTTCTCAGCGCTGTGTGCGGGCCGGCGGCAAGCACAACGATCTTGAGAATGTCGGCTACACCGCGCGCCATCATACCTTTTTTGAGATGCTGGGCAATTTTTCCTTTGGTGATTACTTCAAGGAAGACGCCATCCGTTATGCCTGGGAATTCCTTATCACCGAACTTGGCCTGCCTCCGGAAAAACTGTGGGTCTCGGTCTATGAAGAGGATGATGAGGCCTTTCTGTTGTGGGAAAAGGTCGAGGGGCTGCTCCCGGGGCGCATTGTCCGCCTGGGGGAGAAGGATAACTTCTGGGCCATGGGCGATACCGGCCCCTGCGGCCCCTGTTCGGAGATCCATATCGACCAGGGAGCTGCGGCGGGCTGCGGCCGGCCTGACTGTGCCCTCGGCTGTGACTGTGATCGTTTTCTTGAATTATGGAATCTGGTCTTCATGCAGTTCAACCGTACGGCTGACGGCGTCATGACCCGCCTGCCCAGGCCCAGCATTGACACCGGCATGGGGCTCGAGCGGGTGGCGGCCGTGCTCCAGGGCAAGATCAATAACTATGACTCGGATCTCTTTGCGCCGATCATCAGGAGGCTGGAGGAGCTCTCCGGACGTGTCTATGGACAGGACCCGGCCGATACCACGGCCATGCGGGTCATCGCCGACCATTCCCGGGCCACCACCTTTCTGGTGGCGGACGGGGTGCTCCCGTCCAATGAGGGGAGGGGCTATGTCCTGCGGAGGATAATGCGGCGGGCAGTTCGTTTTGGTCGTAACCTCGGGCTCGATAAACCCTTTATGGACGAGGTGACGGCGACCGTGGTCGTTACCATGAATCATGCCTATCCGCACCTGCTCGATGCGGTCGAATTATTGAAAAAAGTGGTGATCAACGAGGAAGAACGTTTCCGCGAGACCCTGGAGAATGGCCTGGTCCTCCTTGATGAGGAGATTGAGCGGATCTGTCAGGACAGTGATCCCGTGATCGGTGGTGGCTTTATCTTCAAGTTGTACGACACCTTTGGGTTTCCCATGGACATCGTCCGTGATATCTCGCTGGAAAAAAAGATCGGTTTTGATGAGGCCGGATTTCATGAGGCCATGGCAGAGCAGCGGGCCAAGTCGCGGGCCTCGTGGAAGGGGGATAATGTCAAGCTGCGGGAGCAGGGGGTGAAGGATCTGGTTGAAGCCGGTGTCCGCGCCGAATTTATCGGTTATGAACATCTGAATCTCAAGATTCGGGTCAAGGCCCTGCTCGGTCCCGGTGGCCTGGAGGTCCCTGAGATCGCCTGCGGTGCCGAGGGGCGGCTGTTTGTCCTGGCCACGCCTTTTTATGCCGAGTCCGGCGGGCAGGCAGGCGATGTGGGGACGGTACAATGGCCGGGCGGGCGGGCCACGATCCTTGGTACGGCTGCCGGGGCCGATGGGATTATCCTCCATCATCTGCGCGTGGCAGAAGGGGTGCTGCGTATAGGCCAGGAGGTAGAGCTTGCCGTGGCCCGCGAGCCACGGGGCGACACCGCCGCCAATCATACGGCCACCCATCTGCTCCAGGCGGCCATGCGTGAGATCCTTGGTGATCATATCAAACAGGCAGGCTCGCTGGTCACCCCCGAGAGACTGCGTTTTGACTTTACCCATTTCACGCCGCTCAGCCAGGAGGAGATAAGCAGGATCGAGCTGCGGGTGAATGAAAAGATCCGGGAGAATATCGTGGTCGATACCCGGATTCTGGCCAGGGATGAGGCCATAGAGCAGGGAGCCACAGCCCTTTTTGGTGAAAAGTACGGAGATCGGGTACGGGTTGTCGCTGCTGGAGATTTCAGCCGGGAGCTGTGCGGCGGGACCCATGTGGCTGCGACCGGGGCCATCGGCCTGTTTAAGATTGTCTCGGAAGGCGGCATTGCCTCGGGGGTCAGGCGCATTGAGGCCCTGACCGGACGGACGGCCTTTGCCTCTATCCAGGGGACAGGGCAGCGTGAGCACGAGCTTTGTCAGGCCCTGAATGTCAGGCCGGAGGGGATCCATGAAAAGTTTAAATCCCTGATCGCCGCCCAGAAACAGCTGGAGAAACAGGTGGCTGATCTGGCCACCAGGCTGGCTGCCACTGATCTGGAAGACCTGTTTACCGCGGCAGTCGAGGTGAACGGGGTCAAGGTGCTGGCAGCGAAGATCGCCCTCGATAGTCCGCAGACCTTGAGGGAGGCAGGTGATCGGGTGCGGGATCATATGGGCTCGGGGGTGGCGGTGCTTGGCGGGGTCATCAAGGAAAAGGTGGCGCTGCTGGCCATTGTCTCCAATGATCTTACCACCAGAATCCCGGCGGGACTATTGGTGGGCAGGGTTGCCGCCATGGTTGGCGGGAAGGGCGGAGGAAGGGCGGATATGGCTCAGGCCGGCGGGCCAATGACCGATAAATTAAATGAGGCCATTGCTGCTGTCCCGAAGTGCGTCCAGGAAATCCTGGCCGGCTGACGGGAACGGGATATTTGTTTGGACGGAATTGCCAGGGACGACCATGCGGGTCGCTCCTGGCCGTCCATATCTCCATTATTGCCGTTCACCAGAAATCAGGCCGTCAGTATGCAGCAGCCCTTGCGAAATAATGACGGCCTTTGGTCCTGTTTCGTAACGGCCTTTTATTCCGGTTGGAAAATTCGAAAAAACGTTTTATTTGGTTGCGACGGCGTAGAAATAATGGGCTGATATTTACCATAAAAAAAGTTGACATGCCTTATTATATGATGTACAACCGACCTTCGTATTGTGAATCGTCATTCATTTTTGATGAAAATTTCAGGTATTTTAGCTGACCGGGAGCGTATAAAAATGATTACAATGGATATCACCCTCGTGATTCAGATAGTAAACATGTTTGTTCTGATGTTTCTGCTGAACGCAATTATCTATAAGCCTGTGCGTAAGATATTACGTGATCGTGCCGCCAAGTTTCAAGGCATGAATGATGATGTCGCCAAGCTGCAGGATAATGCCAGCCGTCGTCAGGAAGAGGTTGATAAAAAGATGGCCCTGGCCTCCGGGAAAGCCAAGTCGGCTTTGGATTCCGCCAGGGCGGAAGCCCAGGCTGCCGGTGATGAAAAAATCGCCGCGATCAAGGCCGAGGCCGATAGTGAAAAGGATACACAACTGGCAGAGGTGAAGGCGCAGATTGTCAGTGCCGGCAAAGAACTTCAGGCGAATCTGGATGGTTTTGCGACTGCCATGGCCGGTAAAATTCTGGGAAGGAGTCTCTGAGATGAAAAGGGTGAAGCAAACAGCCGGAAAAAAAACTCTGGTCACAGCAGCTTTTTGGCTCATCTTTGCTGGAGTAAGTGTCTGGGCAGTTGATTCCGCTCAAGCGGTCACTGCTGGAGGTGCGGCCTATGACAGTCTCTCACCTGAGAAGCTGAAAGACCTGGGCTTCAGGGCAATGAATTTTGCCGTCCTGATGTTCATCCTGATCAAGTTTGGTGCCAAGCCTATTGGTGCTGCTCTTTCTGGCCGGCGTAAGCAGGTAAAAGAGGACCTGAGCGCTATCGAGGCTAAAAAGCAGGCGGCCGAACGTTCCTATAATGAATTTTCTGCAAAACTGGCCACGATTGAGAAGGATGTTGAGCAGATTGTTGAGAAGGCGATAGCCCAGGCCGAGATCGAAAAAGTCAAGATTATTGAGCGAGCTGAAAAGGCCGCTGAAGACATTAAACGTCAGGCCCAGATGGTTGTTGCCAATGAGGTGATCAGTGCCAGACGTATGTTGAAGAACGAAATCGCTGACAAAGCGGCGGTCATGGCAGAGGCTTTAATCGTTAATAATCTGACTGCTGATGATCAGTTCAAGATTGTGGAAGATTACTTAGACAAGGTAGGGGCCATCCAGTGAAACAGACAATCCTCGCACGAAGATATGCCAAAGCACTCTTTGCTGTTGGCAGGGAAGATGGAAAATTTGAGGGATATAATGAGGAGCTTCAGGGGGTTGCGGAATTGTATCTCTCGCAGCCACAAGTATCGGATGCCCTGACTAACCCGCTCTACCCCCTCGATATCCGTCAAAAGGTGATGGCTGGCATGGTTGTCTCCATGGGTGTCGAAAAGATTATGGCTAATTTTCTTAACCTGCTGGTGGAGAAAAAACGAGCCGACATCCTTCCCGAGGTCGCTGAAGAATATCAGGCCATGGTTGACAATGAAAAAAACGTCAGCCACGGTTCGGTCGTTTCAGCCATTGAGTTAACAGAAGAATTGAAAGCCAAGGTCCGGGGAACATTAGAAAAGCTTACTGGCAAGAAGGTGGATCTGACCACCAGCGTCGATCCTGCAATCATCGGTGGCATCATTGCCAAGGTAGGGGATTTGGAGCTGGATGGAAGTATCAGGACACAACTTGCAAGTTTAAAAGATTCCATTAAGGGGAGAGAATAGAAATGCAAATCAGAGCAGAAGAAATCAGTCAGATTATCAAGGATCAGATTGGCGAGTATGAGACCAGTATCGACCTCAATGAGACCGGAACCGTAATCTCTGTTGGTGACGGTATTGCCCGTGTCTACGGTGTTCAGAATTGTATGGCCATGGAGCTCCTTGAATTTCCAGGTGGTATTATGGGCCTGGCCTTGAACCTTGAGGAAGACAATGTCGGTTGTGCCGTCCTCGGCAGTGTCCGGGGGATCAAGGAGGGCGATCTGGTCAAGCGTACCGGTAAGATTGCCGAGGTTCCTGTCGGTCCGGCCATGGAAGGACGGGTGGTAGACGGTATCGGTTACCCTATTGATGGCCAGGGGCCAATCAATACCACCGAGACCTCCAAGATTGAGGTTTTGGCTCCAGGCGTTATTGCCCGTAAAGGTGTGC
Organism: Desulfoarculaceae bacterium; assembly: GCA_019429465.1. GTDB lineage: Bacteria > Desulfobacterota > Desulfobulbia > Desulfobulbales > Desulfocapsaceae > UBA2270. The sequence continues at coordinate 22,092 of JAHYIV010000019.1, read as the reverse complement.
ATCAGCCCTGTTATACCGGCGCCAAGGCCATTGATGCCATGACCCCGGTTGGAAAGGGACAGCGCGAACTGATCATCGGTGATCGTCAGATTGGTAAAACCGCCCTCTGTGTTGATGCCATCATCGCTCAGAAAGAGACTGGCGTCCATTGCATCTATGTTGCCGTTGGCCAGAAAAAATCAACAGTGGCACTCGTGGTCGAGGCCTTGAGAAAGCATGGCGCCATGTCCTATACCACAGTGGTCGCCGCCTGTGCCTCTGATCCGGCGCCGATGCAGTATATCGCCCCCTTCGCCGGGACCTCCATGGGTGAGTATTATCGCGATAAAGGTGAACATGCCCTGATAATTTATGATGATCTCTCCAAACAGGCCGTTGCCTATCGTGAGCTTTCCCTGCTGCTCAGGCGTCCACCAGGACGTGAGGCCTATCCTGGAGATATCTTTTTTAATCATTCCCGTCTGCTTGAGCGCTCAGCTAAACTCAATGACGAACTTGGCGCCGGCTCGCTCACCGCCCTGCCCATCATTGAGACCCAGGCCGGTGACGTATCCGCCTTTATCCCTACCAATGTTATTTCCATTACCGATGGCCAGGTTTATCTGCAGCCGGATCTCTTTTTCGCCGGCGTTCGGCCGGCAATCAATGTCGGACTTTCAGTCTCCCGCGTTGGTGGTTCCGCCCAGGTAAAGGCCATGAAGCAGGTGGCAGGTACCCTGCGTCTTGATCTGGCCCAGTATCGTGAACTTGCCGCCTTTGCCGCCTTTGGTTCCGATCTTGATGCCGCCACTCAGGCCCAGTTGACCCGTGGTGAGCGTCTGGTTGAGATTCTCAAACAGCCACAGTATCAGCCCCTGTCCATGCAGAAACAGGTTGTTATTCTCTATGCCGGTGCCAATGGATACCTTGATAGTCTGCCGGTGAATACCCTCAGGGATTATGAAGCCGAAATGTTCGATTATATTGAGTCAAATGATCCTTCAATCTTTGCCGATATCAAGGCGCAGGAAGACTTTACCGAGGAGATCAAGACCAAACTTAATAAAGCTCTGACCAGTTTCGGTGAGACCTTCAAGGTAACAAAAGGTATCAACTAAGAGAGGATAGAGTCCTGCCATGGCGAGCTTAAAAGACATTAAAAACAAGATTGCTGGGGTTAAGAAGACCGCGCAGATAACCAAGGCCATGAACATGGTCGCCTCTGCCAGGCTTCGCGGTGCCCAGACCAAGATGGAGGCCTTCCGGCCTTACTCTTCTAAATTTGAAGAGGCGATGTCCAACCTGTCCGGGGGTGCCAATATAGCCTCATTTCCCCTGATGGAGATCAGAAATGTTACCACTGTAGAGATAGTGGTTGTCACCTCTGATCGCGGTCTGTGCGGATCCTTCAATGCAAACATAAACAAGCTTGCATTGAAGATGATGAAGGCCTACGAAGCTGAAGGGAAAAAGGTCACCTTTGTCTGTGTCGGCAAGAAGGGCAACCAGTCTTTGAAAAAGACCGGCAAGGTACGGAAGGCCTATACTGATATCATGGCCTCTTTTCAGATGTTTCATGCCCGGGAAATTGCCCAGGATGTGGCGGAGAATTTCCTCAAGGGCGGAGCAGATAAGGTCGAAGTTATCTATGGTCATTTCAAGTCTGTGGCTATTCAAAGGCCCGCCGTTCAGCAAATGCTGCCGGTTCAGCCAGTTGCCGAGGTTGAAGGGACTGGCAAAAAGGCGATCAGCGGGGACTATATCTATGAGCCTTCCACAGAGGAAATCATGGATGTGATGCAGCCATTGTATCTGAATGTTATCTTGTATCATGCCATGCTTGAGGTCGGTGCCAGTGAGCAGGCCGCACGGATGACCGCTATGGAGAACGCCACTTCCGCCTGTCGTGATATTGTAAATAACCTGACCCTGATTTATAACAAGGCGCGTCAGGCTGCGGTTACCAATGAGTTGATGGATATCGTTGGTGGCGCTGAAGCCCTTAAGGGATAGCCGTTGTTCAAAAATAATCATAACATTGATGGTCCGCGACCGGCATAAGGAGCCGTAACGAAATGGTCAGTAATGGAATGGTTAGTTCGTAACGGCTCCTGATAGACCATTACCAATTTAAGACTTTGAGGAGGGGTGAATCCCGATGAGTGAGCAAAACGTAGGAAAAGTTATTAAAGTAATCGGCCCGGTTGTTGATGTGGAATTTCAGCCCGGCAAGCTTCCAAATATCATGAACGCGCTCTTTATCAGTAATCCCGGCATCTCTGATGCTGCCGATAATCTGGTGGTAGAGGTTGCCCTGCATCTTGGTGATAACGCCTGTCGTTGTATCGCCATGGATGCCACCGATGGTCTGGTCCGCGGCATGGACGCACGGGACAGCGGCCAGCCAATCACCATTCCTGTAGGGCCGGCAGCACTTGGCCGGATTATGAATGTTGTCGGTCGTCCGGTTGATGGACTGGGTCCCATCAGTTCAGAGAAGACCTTGTCGATTCATCGTGAGGCCCCGCTTTTTACCGAGCAGGACACAGACGTCCGGGTTCTGGCAACCGGGATCAAGGTTATCGACCTTCTCGTTCCCTTCCCCATGGGCGGCAAGATGGGTCTGTTCGGTGGCGCCGGTTGCGGCAAGACCGTTATCATGATGGAGATGGTTAATAATATCGCCCAGCATCATGGTGGTATCTCCGTATTCTGCGGTGTCGGTGAGCGTACGCGTGAAGGAAATGATCTGTATCAGGAGATGAAGGCCTCGGGTGTTCTGCCGAAAGCAGCCCTCGTTTACGGCCAGATGACCGAGCCTCCAGGTGCCCGTTCGCGCGTGGCCCTGACCGGTCTGACCGCGGCCGAGTATTTCCGTGACGAAGAGGGTCAGGACGTGCTCTTCTTCGTGGATAATATCTTCCGTTTCACCCAGGCTGGTTCCGAGGTCTCCGCCCTTCTTGGTCGTATCCCTTCCGCCGTTGGCTATCAGCCGACCCTGGCCACTGACCTTGGTGCCCTGCAGGAGCGTATTACCTCAACCAACAAGGGTTCCATTACCGCGGTCCAGTGTGTCTATGTTCCGGCGGATGACTTGACCGATCCTGCCCCGGCCACCACCTTTGCCCATCTTGACGGTACCGTTGTTCTGTCCCGCCAGATTGCCGAGCTGGGGATCTATCCCGCCGTTGATCCGCTTGACTCCACCTCCCGTATCCTTGATCCGAACGTAGTGGGTCAGGAGCATTATGATGTGGCTCGCGGTGTGCAGATTACCTTGCAGAAGTATAAGGATCTTCAGGATATTATTGCTATCCTGGGTATGGATGAGCTGTCTGAAGACGATCAGATCCTCGTTGCCCGGGCCCGTAAGATCCAGCGCTTTCTGTCACAACCCTTTACCGTGGCTGAGGTCTTTACCGGTATGGAAGGCAAGTTCGTAAAGGTTGCTGATACCATTCAGGGATTTAAAGAGATCCTCGAAGGCAAGTATGATCATTTGGGTGAGAATGCCTTCTACATGGTTGGCACCATTGAAGAGGCCCTTGCCAAGGTAAGCAAAGAGAAGGCATGATTTTATCTCGATGAGAAACCGTAGCGAAAACAGGCATGGCACTTTTCTCTTTTCGTTACGGCTTCTTGTGCCGGTCTCGGCAGTAAACTGTTACAGTTATTTTTAGAATAACGGCTTAAGAGGTCAAAGCAATGGCTCAACAAATACGACTTGAAGTGGTTACCCCTAATGGTGCCGTCGTCAGTGAAGATGTCGATATCGTTAACGCTCCCGGATACGGTGGTGATTTTGGTGTTCTTGCCAACCATGCTCCTTTTCTTTCGACGATCAGGACTGGTCTGTTGACCTACGAGCAGGGCAAGAAACGTGAGGCTCTTATGATCAGTGGTGGATTCTGCGAGGTCTCCAATAACAAGATCACCTTTCTGGTAGAAAGTGCCGAGTTTGGGCGTCAGATTGATGTTGACCGGGCCATCCGGGCCAAGGAACGCGCCGAGAAGCGTCTTGCCCAGGTTGCCCAGCACGATGAACTTATTAATAGAACCAGGGCCGAGGCTGCCTTGCAGCGAGCGCTGGCCCGCATGAAGATCTCCAAAATGTCTTGATTCATCGAAAGATGAATGGTAAAAAAAAGGTCGTTCCTTACGGGAACGACCTTTTTTTATGGTACTTCTTTCGATGAAAATCAAGCATAAACGACAATGTCAAGGGACGATATGAAACCACAAGAGCGAATGGCCATTGCCCGACAGATGGCCGCTGAATTGCCCGTTTCTGAACGGATTAGCAATTTTAATGAAATAGTTGCCGGTTACTCAACAGACACGGCAATCCTTGAAGCCAATCGCTGCCTGCAGTGCAAAAAACCGGCGTGCCGGGATGGGTGTCCCATTCATAATGATATTCCGGGTTTTATCAGTCTCCTGCGTGAGGGTGAGTTTGAACAGGCCTATTGGAAGATCCGGGAAACCTCTTCCATGCCCGCGGTCTGCTCGCGGGTCTGTCCCCATGAATTTCAGTGTGAAGGGTCCTGTATCCGCGGCAAGGGCAAGGGGCAGGCGGTCTCTATCGGCATGCTGGAACGCTTTATCGCAGACTGGATGGTTGCCGGAGGCAGGAACATGTCCACATCCTGCGCCCTGCCGATTGGCAAGAAGGTCGCCATTGTCGGTTCCGGTCCTGCCGGGATGTCCGTTGCCTATTATCTGGCCCATAAGGGAATTGACTGTACGGTCTTTGAAGCTCTTTCCGAGTTTGGCGGGATGTTGACCGTCGGCATCCCTGCCTTCCGCCTGCCCCGTGATATTATTCAGGCAGAATTTGATGCCCTGAAAAGCTGTGGGGTGACCATCCTCAAAGGTGTCACCATCGGCCGCGACAAGAGTCTGGCAGATCTCAAGAATGAGGGCTTTGACGCCGTTTTTCTCGGGGTCGGGGCCCATGCCAGCCGGAAACTCGGTCTGGAAAATGAGGAGAACACCGGAGGGGTCATGCATGGTGTGGATTATCTGCGCCGTATAAATCTTGGCGAGAAGATAGATCTGGGCCGAAAGGTGGTCGTGGTCGGCGGCGGTAATGTGGCGATTGATGTGGCCCGCACAGCCCTGCGACTCGGATCTGTCGATGTCTTTATCCTCTATCGTCGCTCCAAGGATGAGATGCCGGCGTCACGGGCCGAGGTGCATCATCTTGAGGAAGAGGGGGTGCGCATTGAGATGCTGGCGGCTCCGGTGAAGATTCTTGCGGAAGACGGAAAACTTGTCGGTGTTGAATGTGTTCGCATGGAGCTTGGTGAACCGGATGCCTCCGGAAGAAGAAGGCCGGTGGTTCAGGAAGCCTCTAATTTTATTATCAAGGCGGATTCCATTATTCCTGCCATCAGTCAGAATGTTGATCATACCGCTGATCATGGTCTGGAGTTCAAACTGACCAGCTGGGGCACCTACGAAACGGATCCCTTGACCCTGCAGACATCTGTCGACTGGGTGTTTGCCGGTGGGGATAATGTACTTGGACCGCAGACTGCGGCGAAGGCAGTCTTTCAGGGCAAGGTCGCGGCTGAATCCATCGAACATTTCCTGAAGGGTCAGGATCTGATGACCGACCGGCAGTTTGTCTGTGAGTTGGAGACATAAAAAAAAACCTTCGGACCATTCTGATGGTTCGAAGGTTTTTTTTTGAATACCGCATGATTGCCTGCGCTACCTGCGATCATGCGCGCCCCTGAAACAAACAAAAAAGCACCTGGCTCAAAGTGAGCCAGGTGCTTGATTTTTTTGCTGGTGGGCCGTCCCGGGATCGAACCGGGGACCTACTGATTAAGAGTCAGTTGCTCTACCAATTGAGCTAACGGCCCAGGACCACAAATTAGTGCAACAAGTGCAATAAAGTAAACACTATCTATCACACGAGAGTGCGTTCGTCAAGATGTAGGGGCAAAGAAAGTGGATGGGCCTCTTTTTTATCGGTAATAGAGGTGAGGGCTGCCCATGGTCAGGAGGGATTTGTAAAGGTTGCGTCTGAATTCCCGACGATCCCATATTCCTTGAATGTGGCCGCGTTTGAGGGCGTTTCTGGCGGAATGGTAATCAGGGGGAATGTCGATGCCCGTTGTCTCGCGGATGACCCGGTGGCCGGCAAAGCCTATCCGGCTTGAGCGGATGGCAAACTGATAGGGTGAACAGCCGAGAAAACTGGCAACGGGTCCGGCATAGGAATTGTTGTCATAGACGACAATGTAGAGCCCGCCGGCATCGATATATTCACGGACGGCCATGGTGCATTTGGGCATCTGGGTGACCCCCAGAGTCCCCTCCTGAATGCGAATACCGCCAGTGGTGTGGACGTAGGAGATGAGTGGCCGTTTCTTTCGTTTTGCTATGGCGCAGGCCTCAATGAACTTTTCTCCTTCTGCCGAGCCTACCGTTCCGTTTCGGAAATCGGAGTAAAGCATACTGACCACTACGTGGATGTCCATGATCCGGGCATGGAAGGTCATGTTGCCGGCATTGCGTCCTGTTAATTTCTTTGATGATTGCAGCCGCTCGTCAAACCCTGTGTAGCCAAGGGGATTGCCGGCCGTAATATTGCTATTGAAGAGGCGGATCGAATCAGGATCAAAGATGTTTTTCAGGTACCATTTGTGCTCGAGGGCAAAGTGATGGCCGCAGGTCTCGCAGACCCCGGCGAATTCACCGAAAAGGTCTGGTACCCAGAGATCCTTGCACCCGTATTTCTCGCTGCCGGGACAGGTGATGGTGCGATCCATGTTGGCCAGCGGGCTGGTATAGGTGTCAGTCAGCTCCAGTGGGTCCTGACTGTTTCCATGTGACTGAGTCCCTTCCGGGTGGCTGATTTGCGGACGAATGGATTTTTTATCCGTGTGGTTGGAGAAGAATTCAATGGCGGTGGTAATAGGTGAGGTGACCCGTTTGAGGATGACGGTTCCTTCCCCGGAGACATCCTTGAAGACCTTCTGTACCTGTTTCTGGTTATTTTTCAGGATATCATAGCGCATGGTATAATAGACCTTTTCGGTCTTTTCCTGAATCCGGCGGAGAAATTTTTCCGTAGGGGTGGGCAGACCGCTGAAGCCTTGGGCCGACATCTCCCGATATTTCCTGGAACGGCCAATAAGAAGACGTTTGATCTCATCCTGGTTGAGATCCCAGGAGACGTCAATCTGAAGCTCCTGGGACTCTGGTTTTGCCTTCTTCCGTTTGATCTCATAGGAGCGGAAGGCCCTGAAGCTTTTGGTGCCGAGGACGACCTTGTCGGTGGCCCGCATAACCTCGGCCCGAAGCTGGGCAAAAAAGGCGAAGTCGTCTCTTCTGGCGCCAAGGTGTGGCTCCTGGATGATATGATCGATGGTGCCCATGGCCAGATTGTCCGTGGCGGTCAATTTGAGCCGTTCGGCGCAGACCTCGATGAGTTCCTTGGGTGCCTTGCTCCCCTCTTTCACCTTGCCCTCGATGGCTGCGGCCCCTTCCGGCGAGATAACGGAATAGTAGCCATGGGAACACATCATCCGGAAGTCGGTGAGTCCGATGGCCTCGGCTCCGCCTGAGCCGCCTTCAGAGATCAGGGAGATCATGGGGACCCGCAGCTTGCACATGGCGTAGATGTTGCGGGCGATCTGCTGCGCCGCCCCGGGATACTCTTCCACCGGAAAAGAGCCAGGGGTAAAGACGTAGAAGTGGATAGGGATGCCTTCGGTCTCCGCGACCTTCATATAACGAAGGGCCTTTTCGTTGCCTTCGGGTTTGCAGGAACCGCCATTACGAAATTCCTCGCCATGGCCTGTCTCCTGGCCAATGACCATGACCGAGGCGGTGTAGGGCTTGTTTTTAATGCGTCTGACGATGGTGGCCTTGGCGCAGACCATGGCCGGATCGATATTGGCATCACCCTCGCCGCCAAGCTCGGTGTAATCCTCGTAGACGTTTTCCAGGATGTCCTTGAGGCTGAAACGCTGGATGGAGCGGACGATTCGTACCCGTTCCATAGGGGTCAGCTGTTCTTCTGCCCGCTCTTCGAGAAAGTAGATGGCCTCGTGCAGCTTGTCGATCTCACCGGAAAATTGCTCTTCGCTGTGATCGTACATCGTCTGCTTCAGGTGATTGCATGTCTTTTTGAATCCGTCGAGGTTCCCCCAGTTGGAGTAATCCTTGATCTGAATCAGGTAGTTGATGCGTTCTTCAATTTTATGGAGCTGCTTGAGTAATGCGTTCATAGCGAGTGCTGTTACAGGTTGCAGTTGATTGATGTGTTTAGTGGCCGTTGCGAAACAAGTTGGTAACCCTTCAGTAGCCCGGGTTGCAACCCGATGCCGGGATTGCCATCCACCCCTTGTAGTCGGGTTGCAACCCGATCTCCTAGAAAGTCAGCAGGCGGCCCAGGTTGTCTTTCAGGTATTCCAGGTTGGTGATAATCGGTCTGCCTTTTGAGTCTTTGCCGCGAATGACTGTTTCGTCAAGAAACTGTCTCGCCTTGTTTTTGCTCTCTTCCATGGTCTCTCCCCATACCAGGGCGAGAGCCAGGTTCGGGTCAAAATCACTGGGAATCAGGTATTCCCGGTCGGAAGGGACATGGGTGTAGACGGTTGACCAGTCGTGCTCGGGAAAATGGAAGTCGGTGATGGTGCCAATCCAGGGAGCAAATCCGCGGCGGGTGTCTTCGGCGACAATGCGCAGTTCAATGGACGCCCCTTTGAACTCGACGGCCTTCTGTTTGTAGCCGATCTTCTCACCCAGGCCCAGTCTGATCTGTTCGCGCAGCAGATTGGGGTGCTGATTGTTGAGATAGCTGATGCGGGCGGAGACGTCATTTTCCACCTGGATTCTGGTGTTGACCTCCAGCAGATAGGGTTGACCGGATCTGCTGACAATCCATTCCCAGGTGCCGACGTTGTCGTAGCGGACATGAGCTGCCAGCTTCAGTGAATAGTCAACGATCTGTTCCAGAACCTGTTGTTCGTCGAAATCATAGGCGAAGCAGGAACGATGGAAGCCCGGCGCCGCCTCCACCCGTTTCTGACGACCCGTAGACTGGATGGTACAGTTCCGTGAACCAAAGTGGAGTCGCTCGCCGTGGCGTGAGCAGACCAGCTGGACTTCAAGGTGGTTATAGTCGCGCAGGCATTGTTCGATAAGGACGCCGCCGTCGCCGAACTGGCGCTTGGCATAATTCTGGACCTGACGGTAGATGCGGCGGAACTGCTCGATTTCCGTCACCTCTTCAATGCCCATGCCGCCGCCGCCGGCCGCCGCCTTGACTAGGATGGAAGGGGCATTGATGTCCTGGTCAAGTTGACTGTCGAGGAGCCGCTGGGCGATCTCTTCCGCCTCCATCTCGTTATAGATGGGGCTGTCGGTGCCGGGAATGGTGGGGATTCCCAGCTTGTTGGCGACCCGTTTGGTGTTGATCTTGTCGCCAAGGCTTTTGATGACCTCCCAGTTGGGCCCGATAAAGATGAGGGGCCGATCGCGGAGGGTTGCCCGTCTGGCAAAACGATAGTCTTCAGAGAAGAACCCATAGCCCGGATGGATCGCCGTGCACTGGGTATGGTCGGCAACCGCAAAGATATCATTGGGCTCGGAGTAGCTGCTGATTCGCCAGGCGTTCTGGTCGTCGCCGCTGGTTCTGTTGCCCCGGACGTGCTCCGAGTCCTTGTCGGCATCGGTATAGACCACCGTATATTCCAGGCCCAGATCCTTGCAGGCGTTCATGATGCGGATCGCTATCTCACCCCGGTTGGCAATGAGGACCTTTCCTTGTAAACTGTGACTCATATTGTCTTAATGTGGTAAAATTTCAGTTGACGCCCAACTGCGGACTCGTCAAATCTGGGCGTAAGTTAGGGTTATCATTATTTTCCGAGTCCCTGGAAGGCGCTGATGGATGCAGGTTGAGTCTGGGAAACGGATGATACGTAATCAAAAGAGCCCTTTTTTCTTTTTGCAAAAGAATAAACAGAGATTACTATAGTCATATCATGGCAATTAGAAAAGAAAAAATGTATTTTGTTTTGTTCCCTTTTGTTATCACTGAAGGTCATGGTGAGAATGAATGGTGCCGGGAAGGATTTTTCTCTCTGATCTTTCATTGAAATGTTCAACGGTTTTTTTTTGCTGAGAGCCCCTTAACAGGATAACGATAGAAAACAATGAATAATGAAAAACCATCAGAACCCCCTGAACCTACAGAACATAAAGGGGTCTTTCAACGGCTGGCAGCCCTGCTGCCAGGGAGGACCCCTGACACCACCGAGTCCCTGGAGCTTGAAATTCAGGAACTGCTTGAGGATGGGGAAGAGCAGGGCTTGATCACCAGCCTGGAAGAGAGGATGATCAACTCTATTTTTGATTTTCGTGATACCAGGGTGGGCGAGATCATGACCCCGGCGGTGGAGATTGAGGCGGTGGATGAGTCCACCTCTCGAGCGGAGCTGGTAGAGCTCTTCATTGACAAGGGGTTTACCAGGGTTCCTGTGTACCGGGATACCCTGGACCATATTGTCGGTATCCTCCATGTCAAGAATCTGTTGAAGAGCTTTTCGCCGGCCTCAAAAAATATTCCGCTTCCAGAGCTGTTAACTCCCCCCTATTTTATTGATGAAAAAAAACTGATTGTCGATCTGCTGGTGGAATTCCAGAAACGGAAGGTCCATATGGCACTCGTCACCGATGAGTTTGGCTCCATTCGCGGTCTTGTCACCATTGAGGATGTCCTGGAGGAAATTGTTGGCGAGATTGAAGATGAATATGATGTCGATGACAGTAATGAGATTCAGGAGCTTGGTCAGGACGCCATTCTGGTGCAGGCCCGGATCGATATAGAAGAGGTCGAGGAGTGGTTTGGTGTGGAGATGCCGGAGGGCCCATACGAATCCGTAGGCGGACTGGTGGTTCATCTCCTGGGCAGACTGGCGGTACCAGGGGATCGGGTGGATGTGGGGGGCCTGCGTTTTCTGGTCAAGACGGCAAGCAAGCGGCACATCAAGGCGGTACATATTACCCGGTTGAGTGATGAAGAGGTATGATTCCACAACATTGACGGGGGCTGCAATTGCCCTTGGGACAAGGATGCTGGTGCCGCTTTTGACCGCGTCCCTTCTCTGGCTGGCCTTTCCTGGCGGCGGCGGTTTCTGGCCTCTGCTCTTCGTTGCCCTTGTCCCGTTTTTGCTGGCTGTGATGAGGTCTGGAACGGCGCGGCAGGCGGGGATCTGCGGGCTGCTGACCGGTCTGTTCCATTTTCTGCTGCTGCTCTATTGGATTGTTATTGTGCTGGGACGTTACGGCGGTCTGCCGCCGTATCTGTCTGTTCCGGCCCTCCTCCTTCTTGCCCTTTATATGAGTCTGTTTGTCGGGCTTTTTGGGCTGGCCGCCCGCTTATTTGCAGTCAGGGTTCCTTTGCGCCTTGCCCTGTGGCTTATCCCCGCAGTCTGGGTCGGCCTTGACTGGTGCCGCTCTTTTCTCTTTACCGGTTTTCCCTGGATGGATCCGGGGTACGCGCTGGCGCATGTGCCGTGGCTGATCCAGTCGGCTGATCTGTGGGGCCATTATGGTCTGACCTATCTGCTGGTTTTGATCAACACCCTGGCGGCCCTGTTGATCATGGCCACCAGGCAAAAAAGAGGGCAGCTTGGCCTGATTGTGCCGGTTATTCTGTTGTGCGCCGGGGTCGCGATCTATTCATTCCTGCGCTGGCAGCAGCTGGAACGACAGCTGCCGGTCAGTAACAGCATGCGTATCGGCGTGGTTCAGGGCAATATCTCCCAGGATCAGAAGTGGTCTCCCGGACGGCAGGAGGAAACCCTGGTCAATTATATCGGCCAGAGCCGGGGGCTTATTAATGACGATCGACCCCTGCTTGTGGTCTGGCCTGAAACAGCCCTGCCGTTTCAGGCCGTAGACCATCCGTTACTGCAGCCGGTGCGTGACCTCGCGGTGCAGGGACAGATTGCCCTGCTCACGGGGGCGCCCTGGTTTGAACACGGAGGCAGCGGCGACGACCGACGGCGGCTTGATGGCGCCAGAGAAAGCGGCCCAGGTCGGGACGTTGCGACCCGCTATTATAACAGCGCTCTTCTTTTTGATGCCGGCGGACGGATCACGGACAGGTACTCCAAGAGCCATCTGGTGCCGTTTGGCGAATATGTGCCCTTGAAAAAAATGCTGCCATTTCTGGCCCCTGTGGTTGAGGCCGTGGGAGATTTCAGTCCGGGCTCGATTGAACAGGCCCTGGCTTGTCAGAATGCCAGGATTGGGGTATTAATCTGTTTTGAATCCATCTTTCCCGACATTGCCAGAAAATGGGTGAGAGGGAATGCCAATGTCCTGGTTAACCTGACCAATGATGCCTGGTATGGCTGGTCCAGCGCCCCGCATCACAGTCTGGCCATGACGGTGTTGCGATCAGTGGAGACCAGACGCAGTATGGTACGGGCGGCAAATACCGGCTTTTCCGGATTTATTGATCCCCTGGGTCGGGTGCAGGTGGTGTCTCCGCTGTTTGAACCCTGGGCCGGGAATGCCGAGGTCGTCCTCATGGAAGAAAAGACCTGGTTTGTCCGCTGGGGCTATCTTTTCGCCCCCTTCTGTCTGGGGGCGGCAATTGTCCCCCTGATCTGGATTGTCCTTCGTAATCCCCGGGCGAGGATTTCTTCGTAGTACGAGAAGGTGCCTAACAGATTATTTCCTTGTTTTTTTGCCAGAAAATAATCCGCGAAAGGCACGTGTCCCGTTCATCGGGGTTAGTTGGTGTCTGTTCATAAATGTCCCTTTCGCCCGATCTCTGCGTCATGCTCAAAAAATAATGCTCGGAATATCGTACATATGCCTGTGCTTATTTTTCTCGCAATCCTTGATCTCGAACGAAATGACCTATTTCTGGACAGACACTAGTTGAATATGTTTATATGGTGAATCAGTACGTTATAACTTTTTTTTTTGTAGGGAGTGATCATGTCAACAGAAACAGGAGCTGCGGTATCCAGGCAAAAGATTCAGGAACTGAAGGGGAGATTGCTGGCCCTCAAGGAGCATCTTTGACTTAGATCACAAAAAAGATCAACTGGAACGGCTTGAACAGCAGACCCTGGCGCCGAATTTCTGGAACGATGCTAATGTCGCCAAGAAGGTGCAAAAAGAACATGGGCAGCTCCAGGATATCATCAAAAGCTGGGAAGGAAAGTGGGAAGAGCTGGAGGAGATGGAAATGCTCCTGGATATGGCCATGGAGGAGAATGACTCCGCTATAGAGCATGAGGTGGCCGCCACGATTGACCCCATGCAGGAACGTATTGCCCTTGCCGAGGTGGAGTGCATGCTCAGCGGCGAGCATGATGCCAGCAATGCGATCGTCGATATCCATGCCGGTGCCGGCGGCACCGAGGCCCAGGATTGGGCCAGTATTCTTCTGCGCATGTATCTGCGCTGGGCCGAGCAGAAAGGTCTCAAAACCGATATCCTCGATTATCTGCCTGGTGATGAGGCCGGGGTCAAGGGTGTGACCCTTATGGTCACGGGACATAATGCCTATGGCTATCTGCGCTCGGAGGTGGGGATCCATCGCCTGGTGCGCATCTCGCCCTTTGATGCCAGTGGTCGGCGTCACACCTCCTTTTCTTCGGTCATGGTCATGCCGGAACTCGATGAGACCATTGAGGTGGAGATCCTGGATAAGGATCTGCGTATTGACACCTACCGGGCCAGCGGTTCCGGCGGGCAGCATGTCAATAAGACGGATTCGGCCATCCGGCTTACCCATCTGCCAACGGGTATCGTGGTGCAGTGTCAGAATGAGCGCTCCCAGCATCGGAACAAGGATACGGCCATGAAGATGCTGACCTCCCGTCTCTATGAACTGGGCAAGGAAAAACAGGACGAGGCCAAGGATGATCTGCACGGCGACAAAAAAGGGATCTCCTGGGGCAGTCAGATCCGCTCCTATGTCCTGCAGCCCTATCGTCTGATCAAGGATCATCGTACAGACGTTGAGGTCGGCAATGTGGATGCCGTGCTTGACGGCAACCTGGATCCCTTTATCAAGGCCTACTTGCTGTGGGAAAAATGATGGCGTCGCCAAAAGGCCCAAATACTTCGTTGCGCTGCGTCCTTCGTCACTGCGGCGTACCCAACAGTACGCCTCATTCCTCAGGACTTGCGCGCCTCGTCTTTGGGCCTTTTGGCTTAGCCAATTTTGTTGTGAAAAGGCCAAATACTTCGTTGCGCTGCGTCCTTCGTCACTGCGGCGTAGCCGACAGTACGCGCAGGGCAGGGACGCCCCAGTGTCGCTCGCTCCATGGATGGTTGAAGAGCGGCACTCATTCCTCAGGATTGGTGCGCCTTGTCTTTGGGCCTTTTCGCTTAGCCATCTCCGTTGTGACGTTGAATTTGCGAAGTCTCGCAGACTTCGCTGCGAGATCATCCGCTTGTCAACCGTGAATGCCTGTGCCAAATGCGGGGCCTGTTCGGTGGTCTGTCCGGTCTATCGGGTCACGGGTCGTGAGCCCCATACCGCCCGGGGCAAGATTCATCTGGCCTCAATTGCCGAGCTGCCTGCCAAAGGAACGGTGTTTGAGGACATCTTCTCCAAGTGCCTGCTCTGCGGGGCCTGTTCTGCTGTCTGTCCCCGGGGCATAGATGTGTGCCGGGCGGTGGTGGACGCCCGTGGTGCCTTTCCTGCCGTTTATGGCACCCATGGCTATGAAAAGTATCTGACCCGCAAGGCGCTTGCCCACCCTGAGACTCTTGCTGCTTTGCGGGTGCTGGGCAGGGCTGGGGCGGAATTTCTGTCGAGATATCTGCCGGAAGACAGCGGGCTCAGGTTGCGTCTGGCCCTGTTTCAGCAGGATGTGGGGGGCATGCCGGCTCTGCCGGTTCAGAAAAAGGCCTCACCTGCCGACCCTCGGCCGAAAGAGGTGCTGACCTATTTTCCCGGGTGCACAGCCCGCTACCTTTTTCCTGAAATTGGCCTGTCCTGTCATGCCCTCATCGCCGGTCTCGGCTATGCCCTGCATGTCCCCGACGGACTCTCCTGTTGCGGTCTGGCTGCCCTGTCCGCAGGAGACAGGCACGAGGCCCGGAGCTGCGCCCGCAAGAATATTGGAGCCTTGGAGCAGAGCAGCGGGCCGATTCTCGTTTCCTGCGCCTCCTGTTATGCGCATCTGCTTGGATACGTGGACATGTTTGCAGATGACGAGCCCTGGAGACTCAAGGCCGAGGCAGTAGGGGCGCGTCTGGTGGAGCTCAGTTGTTTTCTCGATGCGCATCCGCAGCCGGGAATTGCCGACCAGTTAGCCGGGAAAAAGAAGGTACGCGTTTATTATCATGATCCCTGCCATTTTCGCCATGGGCTGAAGGGGCAGAGGATTATCGAAGAGCCGCGCCGGGTGCTTGGTCGCAACCCGGATCTGGAGCTGCTTGCACTTCCCGGCGGCCCCGGGTGCTGCGGGCAGGGCGGTCTTTTTCATGTCGGCGCGCCGGAGATATCGGCGATAATTCGTGACCGGCTGGCAGCAAGGGTTCTGGCCTTGAACCCTGGTGTGATTACCAGCACCTGCTCCGGTTGTCTCATGCAGTGGCGTCTGGCAGTAGAGCATGCGGGAAGCCGGGTGCGCGTCCTGCATCTGGCTGAATTGCTGGGGGCCGTAACGAAATAACTCTTCCGATTTCTGTAACTATCCAGCTTAATGCCGGGAAAATGCCAAAACACATGTCACGTAACTAGTGTCTGTCCAGAAATAGGTCATTTCGTTCGAGATCAAGGACTGCGAGAAAAATAAGCACAGGCATATGTACGATATTCCGAGCATTATTTTTTGAGCATGACGCAGAGATCGGGCGAAAGGGACATTTATGGACAGGCACTAACTATCCAGCAGCGCCTCATATGCGAAAAAGAGGCCTGCGAAGTGTACTGATTCGTACATGAGCAGGCCGATGACGAAGCAGATGAGGTGCTGTAGGATAGGTACCCGATTTCTTTCCCCCTTGCAGGAACAGGGCTGGATGTGTAAAGAGGAGGATGAAAAAGTTGCCTTTGCAGCAGTCGTGCTTCATCCTCCAGGCCTGCTTTCTTCCGGGCGTGCCTCAATGAATGGGATGCCGCGACCCCGGGCATTTGCCCTGTGAGTTGTTTCCTAATGCTTAAGAGATACATCATGGCCTATACACCTATTGTAGGAATCTCGATTCGGTATCAGTTGGAGGACAGGGAGGAGGAGATTTTATCTCCTTTTGCGACCCTCAATAAAAATTCGCTGGGGCGCAGGGTTGAGGAAGAGGACGATGGCTGTGATATCCGGATGCCGTTTCAGCGGGATCGTGACCGTATTACCCATTCCAAGACCTTTCGTCGGTTGAAGCATAAGACCCAGGTCTTTCTGGCTCCGGCCGGTGACCATTATCGCACCCGGCTGACTCATGTCCTTGAGGTGTCGCAGATCGCCCGGACCATTGCCGCCGCCCTCTGTCTCAACGAGCCCTTGACCGAGGCCATTGCCCTGGGCCATGATCTGGGCCATACTCCTTTTGGTCATGCCGGGGAGGCGACCCTGAACGAACTGCATCCTGGAGGATTTCATCATAATATCCACAGTCTGCGGGTGGTGGATTTTCTGGAGAATAAGGGCAAGGGCTTGAATCTGACCTTTGAGGTCAGAAACGGCATTGTCAAGCACTCCAAGGGCCGCAATGATATCCTGCCGGAGAAGAGCTCCGAACTTCCGGCAACCATGGAAGGGCAGGTGGTGCGGGTGGCCGATATCATTGCCTATGTCAATCATGATATGGACGATGCCCTGCGTGCCGGGATTATTCATGAACATGATCTGCCGGGGGATATAACGGCGGTGGTGGGAGATCGTCATTCCAAGAGAACCGGGGCCATGGTCCGGGATCTGATTGTCGAGACCCTGAAGGCAGGGGATGGCAGGATTCACCTCAGCCCTAAAATGCTCCAGGCGATTACCGATCTGCGCACCTTCCTCTATGAAAAGGTGTATCGATTTTACAAGGTCCATAATGAATTTGAAAAGGCCCAGCGGATTATCCGCGATCTCTATCATTATTTTCTGGAAAACGGCCTGATGGAGCGTAACGGGATCTCATGGCAACCCAAGTTCCCGAAAAATGTCTGGGCCAGCGACAAGATAGCGCACAGAAGGGTCTGTGATTTTATTGCCGGGATGACCGACCGCTATGCCCTGAGTCTCTATGAGCATATATTTTTACCCAAGCCCTGGAATGTGCGATAGAAGACTGATAAAGTAGGTTTGTCAAAAGCTGAAATTATTAAATCTGAAATTATTAAATCTGAAGTTATAAAACGTATGAAAGATACATTAAGCAAGGGCTACGAGTTTGCCGGCGTCGAGGAAAAGTGGCTGCAGCGCTGGACCGATGAAAAATGTTTTCAGGCCACCATGGTGGCGGGGCGGCCGTCGTTTTCCATCGTCATTCCGCCGCCCAATGTCACCGGTGTGCTGCATGTGGGTCATGCCCTCAATAATACCATGCAGGATGTGCTGGTGCGCTATCACCGGATGCGGGGGGACAATACGGTGTGGGTTCCGGGCACGGATCATGCCGGTATTGCCACCCAGAACGTGGTGGAGCGGCAGTTGGCAATCGAGGGCAAGACCCGGCATGACCTGGGCCGCGAGGAATTCATCAAAAAAGTGTGGGCCTGGCGGGCGGAGAAGGGCGGGACGATTATCCGCCAGCTCAAACGGCTGGGTGCCTCCTGTGACTGGGACCGGGAGCGGTTCACCATGGATGAAGGTCTGTCGACGGCGGTGCGCGAGGTCTTTGTCCGTCTCTATCACGAGGGGCTGATCTATAAGGGCGATTATATCGTCAACTGGTGCCCCCGCTGCCAGACGGCCCTGGCCGATGATGAGGTTGAACACGAGGAGAAGAAGGGCAAGCTCTATCATCTCCGCTATCCCTTTGCCGACGGCAGCGGCCATGTGGTCGTGGCCACCACCCGCCCCGAGACCATGCTTGGCGATAGTGCGGTGGCGGTCCATCCCGATGATGAGCGTTATGGTCATCTGGCCGGCGTCGGCATCAGGCTGCCCCTGAGCGACCGGATCATCCCCATTGTCTTTGATCATCATGTGCAGAAGGATTTCGGCACCGGTGCCCTGAAGGTCACGCCCGCCCATGACCGCGATGACTATGAGATCGGCCGGCGTCATGACCTGGAGATCCTCAAGGTCATGGACAGCAGCGGTCATATGAATGAAAGTGCCGGCGTCTATGCCGGGTTGGATCGTTTTGCCTGCCGGAAGAGAATTGTCGAAGATCTGGACGCTCTGGGCTTTCTCGACCGGGTCGAGGATTATGATCACGCGGTGGGTCAGTGTTACCGCTGCCAGACCGTGGTCGAGGCCACCACCTCCCTGCAGTGGTTTGTGTCGGTAAAACCCCTGGCGGCCAAGGCGGTGGCGGCGGTGCGTGAGGGACGGATCAATATCTATCCCAAGACCTGGTATAATACCTTTTATTCGTGGATGGATAATATCCGCGACTGGTGCATCTCGCGGCAGATCTGGTGGGGCCATCGGGTGCCGGCCTGGACCTGTCAGGAGTGCGGGGAGATGATCGTCGTCTCGGTTGATCCGACCAGTTGTCCGAAGTGCGGCTCAACGGAGCTGCTCCAGGAGACAGACGTGCTCGATACCTGGTTCTCTTCGGCCCTCTGGCCCTTTTCCACCCTGGGCTGGCCGGAGCAGACCAAAGAGCTTGCCATGTTCTATCCCACCTCAGTGCTGATCACCAGTTTTGACATCCTCTTTTTCTGGGTGGCCCGGATGATGATGATGGGGCTGCACTTCATGGATGAGGTGCCCTTCCGCGACGTCTATCTCCATGCCCTGGTGCGTGACAAGCACGGCAAGAAGATGTCCAAGTCCACGGGCAATGTCATTGATCCCCTCGAGGTGATCGATAAATACGGGACCGATGCCCTGCGCTTCACCCTGACCGCCTTTGCCGCCCAGGGGCGGGAGATCAAGCTCGATGAGGAGCGGATCGAGGGCTATCGTTTCTTTATCAACAAGATCTGGAATGCGGCCCGTTTTGCCCTGATGCATGTTGGTGAGGGTGAGGATTCCGTCAAGGCATGGGCTGGCGATGCGGCTGATCTGTCGCTGATCCACCGGTGGATCCTCAGCCGTACCGCCGCTGCCACGGCCGAGGTGAGGGCGGCACTCGACGGCTATCGTTTTAATGATGCCGCCTCCGCCCTCTATCAGTTCGTCTGGCATGAGTTCTGTGACTGGTATCTGGAGTGGATCAAACCTGATCTGTTCAGCAAGGATCTGATCGTCCGGGACCAGGCCCGTGGAGTGCTCTTGCTGGTCCTGGAGACCACCCTCAAGCTGATTCATCCCATCACCCCCTTTGTCACCGAGGAGATCTGGAGCGTCCTGCCGGGTGAGCGCAAGACCCTGATGACCAGCTCCTATCCCGAGGTTAACGGGAGTTGGCTGAACAGCGGGGCCGAGGAGAAGGTGGAGCTGCTCATGGGCATTATTACCGGCATCCGTAATATCAGGGCGGAGGCCGATGTCCATCCTTCCGTGCAGATCGAGGCCGTTATCCTCTGCCCAACTCCGGAGCGGATTGCCTTTTTTCAGTCCTCTGCCGCAACAATTATCGACATGACCCGGCTCAGCTCCCTGGTGGTCATGGGACAAGGGCAAAAACCGGCGGATGCCGCCACCTATCTCTACAAGGATATGGAGATTTATGTCCCCCTCAAGGGGCTGGTGGATGTGGAGAAAGAGACGGCCAAGCTTGCCCGCGAGCGGCAGAAGGTCGAGGCCAAACTCGCGCAGATCAATGCCAAACTGGTGAGTGAAAAATTCCTCAGCAATGCTCCACCGGATGTGGTGATGAAGGAAAGGGAGAAAAAAGAGGAGCTGGATGCGACCCTTGCCAAGATCGCGGAAGCTGAACAACGGGTGCACGACCTTGGATAAGGCCGCCCTCCATGCCCTGATCCGCTCCTTTCTGGCCGAGGATGTCGGCCGTGGTGATCTGACCAGTGAGTCGATCTTTGGGCCGGGCGCGATGGGCAGGGCCCGGATTGTGGCCAGGGAGCCGTTTGTCGTCGCCGGCGGCGAAGCGGTTGCCGCCGAGGTCTTTTGGGTGCAGAATCCAGCCATCGTGGTGGCGGATATGGTGGCGGATGGCACCAGGGTTGAGGCGGGTGATCTCCTGTTCACGGTGTCCGGCCCGGTTGTCGATCTCTTGAAGGGTGAGCGGGTGGCGCTCAATCTCCTGCAGCGGCTATCGGGCATTGCCACCCTCACCGCGCGCTTTGTGGAGCAGGTGCAGTCGTGTCCGGTGCGGATCACCGATACCCGCAAGACCACCCCTGGCCTGCGCCTGCTGGAAAAATACGCGGTTCAGGTCGGCGGCGGCTATAACCACCGCTTTAATCTGGCCGACGGGATTCTGGTCAAGGACAATCATATAGCGGCCTGCGGATCGATTGCCAAGGCAGTGGCCCTGCTGCGGCGGAAAATACCCCATACCCTGCGCATCGAGGTGGAAACCGATACCCTGGAGCAGGTGCGCGAGTGTCTGGCCTGCGGGGTTGATATTATCATGCTGGATAATATGGATCCCGCCACCATGCAGGAGGCGGTTCGTCTCATTGACCATCGGGCCCTGGTAGAGGCCTCGGGTGGCATCACTCTCGAGTCGGTGCTGGCTGTGGCCAGGAGCGGGGTGGATATCGTCTCCATCGGCGCCCTTACCCATTCGGCCCGCTCCTGTGATATCGGCATGGATTGGATTGCTTGAATTAGCTCTTGATTCTCAAGGCCTGAATGTGCAATACTGAATGCTGAATTAATAAATTGATAAGATAGCAATAGCTGTGTCGTGATGACTCCTCCTCAAGAGGACTCTTTAGAAAGGAAAAGTGATTATGCGTTGTGCTAAATGTGGATATATCTCCTTTGATCATCTGGATAGTTGTCGCAAGTGTCATAAGCCAATGGCTGATTCTGGATTTAAAGGGACAACCAGTTCTGTTGCCGTCCCCCAGTTTCTTCAACCTTCTGAAGACATGGATGTCGGTGAGCTGGCAGAGGAACTGGTGGATATTCTTGATCCTGATCTGGAGCTGCTGGCAGGTGAAGATGACGAGGAGATCGGCTTTGGGGCCGACATGGTTGAAGATCAAGGTATTGCCTTCAAGGGTACGGTACAGTCGACTGACGGCGATGACGGTGAGATTGCCTTGGGCGATAATTTTGATATTACCTTTGATGTTGAGCGCGACGAGAGTACTCTCTCTCTGGACGAAGACGATTTATTCCTGGATACCAGCCGTTTTGCAGATGTACCGGTCAATGTCCGGGCTGTAGAGGCAGTGCGTCCTGTACAGCTGAAAATACCTGACGATCTGGCTGATATCTCCGATCTGTCGCGGCCGGATCTGGTCGCGGACTTGAACCCGGATTCGGGGGTGGAGATGAAGGCTGACTTTGGTGCCGATCTTGATGTTGACCTTGATTTTGCTGATCTGGACTTGGTAGAGTTGGATCTGCCTGTTGTTGGCCAGATGGCGGATGAATCGGATGCCCTGGCCGGGGCGGACGATTTTGCTGATCTCTTTCTTGATGACATGGATCTCTCCAACGACCTGGAAACTGTGCCTTCGCAATCGTCTGCCCGTCCGGTTGAGAATGACCTTGATATTGACCTTGATATTGACCTTGACCTGGGCGCATTGGGCTCGGAGAAGGGGGAACAGCAGAAAAAGAAATCCGATGACCTCTCCGATCTGTCCCTTTCTCTTGAATAACGGGTTTGATCCATCACCTTACATGAATGATGAAGAGGGATGGATGCTGCTTTGAGAGAGAAATCTATTGACAAGGAAAAAGATGTTGTGTAATTAACCATCGTTGTCTATGAAGTGCCGGGATAGCTCAGTCGGTAGAGCAACGGACTGAAAATCCGTGTGTCCCTGGTTCGATTCCTGGTCCCGGCACCAGTTAGTTGCAAGGCCTTACAGCGTTTTCGCTGTAAGGCCTTTTTTCGTCTCTGTCTCTTCTCTGTTTTTCTTGTCTC
>JAHYIV010000018.1 GCA_019429465.1 Desulfoarculaceae bacterium | reverse complement strand
TTCGTCATCGGCCTGCTTATGAACGAACCAGTACACTTCGCAGGCCTCTTTCTCGCATATGAGGCGCTGCTGAATAGTTACGTGACATGTGTTTTGGCATTTTTCCGGCATTAAGCTGGATAGTTACAGTTCCTCTTTTACAGATAAGGGATCAATAGCAAAGTTGCTGGAAATTTTTACAAGGCTTAATCCTCTCGGTCAGGGAGGATTAAGCCGGGATGGTCTGGTAATAGCCTTTTCAAGGCCTCCTCGATCTTCGGAAAAGCATAGGTGTAGCCGGCCTGTTGCAGCGCTGCCGGTATAACGCGCTGGGAGCTCAGCAACACGTCGGCAAACTCACCCAAGACGATCTTGAGGGCCAGGCCGGGTACAGGCAGAAAGGCCGGTCGATGCAGGGTGGCTGCCAGGGCATGGGTAAAATCATTGTTGGTTACCGGGAGCGGTGCCACCGCATTGATCGGGCCTCGCAGGTTTTGATTCTCCATCGCATGGAGCATGATGGCGGTCAGGTCGTCAATATGGATCCAGGACATATATTGACGACCATTCCCTAATCTGCCTCCCAGGCCCAATCTGAAAGGAGGCAGCATCTGGGCCAAGGCCCCGCCCTTGTCTCCTAACACCACACCGGTACGGATCAGCACCACCCGAACACCATGCTCTTCTGCTCTTAGCGCCTCTTCTTCCCAGTCCCTGCACACCTGAGCCAGGAAATCATTGCCGGGTGCGGAGCGTTCTGTCAGTATTTCGTCTCCTCGCGAGCCGTAGTAGCCGACAGCAGAGGAACAGATCAGGGTTGTCGGTTTCTTGTCCGCTCCGGCAATGAGCTCCACCAGGCTACGGGTCCCGTCAATACGGCTGGCCCGTATCCGTTCTTTCTTGGCTGTATCCCAGCGGCCGTGAAAAATCGATTCTCCTGCTAAATGAAAAATGGTATCCACACCATCAAGAAAAGACGGATCGGCGTGCGGTGAACCATCCCATTTGCGAACCTCACTGTCGGCAAACAGATGTTTTATCTTCTCTATGCTGCGACCGGCAATAATCGGCCGGGATAATCTTTTGGCCAGACGTTGACCAACAAAACCTGACCCGCCAGTGATCAGTGCGCCCATGATGTTTGCTCCAGAAAAATGATATCGGCAAAAACAGCAGACTCCAGAGGATGGTTTTGATCCAGGTGGCTGCTGCCAGCCGGTTGATGGCCGTCTGCACCTTGCCGCCCTCTTGGAGTTGTCTGTGGCAGGGAGTGGAAAGACTCAGTCAATGGCTATCTCCTCGCCGCCAATGAGCTTAAGCACTTTATTTACCTTGAAGCGGACCAGAAATTTTTCACCTCGCAACCGGTCATTTTCAGGACTGAGATGACGACTGGACAGGGTGGCGATCAGCTCCTGGTCTGTGCTCTCATCCAGTTTGGTCAGAAAAAGGCGGACTCCGTTGTAGCCATGTCCATCCTCCAGAAAAAGATAGTTTGCATGGGTGTTGGTCTGCAGATTTTGGTGGGTGAGCCGGTCGAGCATGATAAAGGCGACTTCGTCTGTCCCCTGGACATGGGGTCTTGAATAGATTGCCGTGTCCACCACACCGTTTTCTTCACTGGTGGCCATAACGCCTACGCCCTTTGTTGTCGTGAAATAGTTTTCCAGATTCATCGTAGTTGTTTTCCTTGTGAATGATATTGATTCTCGTGTTGCCCAGACCCTGTTATTATTCTCGTAGAAGAGTGCTCTCTTGTCAACAGTTTCCTCGTTTTTTTTCTGCCATGACATTTTTTACGCCACTCCTTTTGCCGGAATTTTATTCTATGATGAGGTCATGGCAGTTTTTTGGATGCCGGAGAAATACCAATGTCGAGCATGGCACGATGATGACAGGGCATTTCTTTTATTATTGACTTGTGTTGCTCTTATAGGTAAACGTTGACCAGAAATTTTCAGATGCTCGTAACAGAGCTTAAAAGGGAACCCGGTGACAATCCGGGACGGGCCCGCCGCTGTGACCGGGGACGACCGTTGCAATCAAGCCACTGACCTGGAGTATCAGGATGGGAAGGCGCAACAGGGAGGACGATCCGGGAGTCAGAAGACCTGTCTGAAAGAAAGAACGGCTGTTCCCGTGGACAAGGGGCGGCGTTGCGTCATCTGTGGATAAAAAAAGGCAATCCCCGGATCAATTTATATTGGTCCGGGGATTTTTTTGCTTTTTTTCCGGCGGCCCCGGATCCGGATCTTTTTCAAGGAGAAAGAAATGAAGAAGCACTCTTCACGACTGATTGTGGGTGGAGGGGCATGCGCCCTGTTCTGTCTTACCGGCAGCGCTGGACTGGCTGCGGAGTCTGTGTCGCAGCCAGATCCGGCTGCTGATGTTGTGCCGGGGGTCGAGATCATTAACGGCAAGACCTATCTGACCATCACCGCCAGTCGTATTCCGGAGAAGAGGAGCGAGGTCAGCGCCAGTCTCATGGTGATTGATCGGGAGGAGATTGAGCGCTCGGGTGCCGATACGGTCGGTGATCTGATGGCGGCAAAGGGCGCCGGCCATATCCAAAAATATCCGGGGGCGCTGACTACTATCGGCATCCGTGGATTCCGTACCGAGAGCCACGGCAATGATCTCCAGGGCCATGTGCTGGTCTTGCTTGACGGCCGCCGGGCCGGAACCGGTAATCTGGCCAGGATCATGACCCGAAATGTGGAGCGGATCGAGATTATCCGCGGACCGGGCGCGGTCCAGTATGGTTCCGGCGGCATGGGCGGGGTGGTCAACGTCATCACCCGCCAGGGAGCGAAGAACTCAGTCGTGGTCGAGGCCGGTGGCGGCAGCTTCGGGACGGCCGAGGCGGCAGTCGGCGGCACAGCGAAAAATCAAGGGTTTGATTTTTCCGGGGCCTTTTCGTATGAAAGACAGGATGATTATACCACGGGTAGCGGTGCTCGATTTGCCAATACCGGGATCGACTCTCAGGTCGGAGCCAGCGCCAATGTGGGCTATGAGTTTGCGCCCAATAACCGTTTCGGGGTGATCGTGACCGACTTTGATGCCGGTTACGTTGGCGATCCAGGCTATCTGAGTACCAATGATACAGATAACTATAATGATAAAAGCAGTTATTCCGTAGATAGCCGCTACAACGGTCAGAACAGTTCCGGCCGTTACCAGTGGATGGGTCGCTATTTCTTCGGCAGGGATACCAGTGTCTGGGTTGATCCGGTGGCCTCAAATCCCTCCGGCTGGGATGACGGCATCTCCTCCCGCAACAGCACTGATCAGCAGGGGGCCCAGGCCCAGGTGAGCGGACTCTTCGGGAAGTTGGCCCTGACCACCGGTCTCGACTGGCTGCGCTATGAGGTGGAAAACAGCTGGAGCCCGCAGCGAAGCAGCTATGAGAATCCGGCCCTCTTTCTGCTGGCCAAGGTCGGGCTCTTTGAGGAACGGGTTTTTGTCTCCGGTGGTATCCGTCAGGACTGGTACACGGTGAAGGTGGAGCAGCCCGCCGGCCGCAGCGAGGATACCACTCAGACTACCCCGCAGCTGGGTCTGGCCTGGATGGTGACCGATGCCCTCAAGCTGCGGGGCCAGATAGCCCAGGGATTTGTCATGCCCTCGGCTGATCAGCTCGCCATCGATATCGAGGCCTATGGTATCCGCACTGTCGGCAATCCCGAGCTCGATCCGGAAAAAAGCCTGACTTGGGAGGGCGGGGCCGAATATAACAAGTCCGGACTCTCTGGTTCGCTCACCTGGTTTGCCACTGATTTTGATGACAAGATCGTGCGCAGCAGACTGGCCGATGGGGCCAGTTCCTATACCAATCTGGGCAGCGCCACCATCAACGGTCTGGAGGCCGCTCTCTCTTATGATGTCGGTATTCCTCTGCGCTGGGCCTGGGAGGTTCGGCCCTTTGTGGACATGACCTGGCTCAACCACTATGAGGATGACGCCACCGGCCTTGATCTGACCTATACGAGCGATCTGACCCTGTCAAGCGGGCTGGCCTTTGGTGACAAGGCCGGATTCTCCGGCCGCGTCAATGTCTCCTACACCGGGCCCCAGCAGGTGGATGACTGGGAAGAGAGCTATGAGGTGGTGGAGCTGGGCAGCTTTGTGGTCACCGACCTGATGCTCAGCTATCGTTTTCTGCAGAGTGCGGCTCTGGGTGATTTCACCGTTCGTGGCGAGCTGCGCAACATCTTTGACGAGGACTACGCCTATGTCAAGGGCTACCCCATGCCGGGGCGTTCTGTCTTTGTCGGTTTGAAATGGGAATTTTAACATATCCAACCCTTTCTTGGAGAGAGAAGGGAAAAGGGCTCAACTCAAAAATGTCGAAATTTATTCTGATTCTTTTGCTGGCTGTGGCACTAGCCTGGCCTCCTGATTCTGCTTTGAGTCAGGAGGAACACTTTCCGCAGCGTATCGTCTCGCTCGGGCCGATCAACACCGAAAATGTCTTTCTGCTGGGGGCAGGTGATCGTCTGGTGGCCAATACCAGCTATTGCGTCCATCCTGATGCAGCCCGTGACAAGGTGAAGATCGGTTCGGTGATGCAGTTCAATATCGAACAGATCCTGGGGCTACAGCCGGATCTGATCCTGGCCACCGGGCTGACCAGTCCGCAGCAGGTGGCCCAGCTGGCGGCATCGGGGGTGCGGGTGGTGCATTTCCGGCAGCCGTCAAGCTTTGTTGCGATCTGTGACCAGTTTCTGGAGTTGGGAAGACTCCTGGGTCTTGAGGCCAGGGCCCGCGCTATCATCGCTGAAGCTCAGCAGGAAGTTCTGGTCATTCAGCAGCGGGTCAAGGATCTTCCTGAAAAGAAGGTGTTCCTGCAGGTCGGTGCTCATCCCCTCTTTGCCTCGGTGAAAAATTCCTTTACCAATGACTTTATCGTCCTGGCCGGCGGGATCAACATTGCTGGTGGTCAGAGTGATGGCCGCTATAACTATGAAAAGGTGACTGCCCATAACCCGGATGTGATTATTGTCGCCATCATGGGCAGCGAAGGGGGGACAGGCGCCAGGGAAAAGGAGGCGTGGCAGCGTTTTAAACCCATCTCGGCGGTGCAGAATAAACAGATCTTTGTCGTCGACCCGGATCTCATCTGCAGCCCCTCGCCCATGACCTTTGTCAAGGGTCTGGAACAGATTGCGGCGCTTATTCACCCGCTGGAAGGCCCATAGCTGCAATATCTTTCTGGTTAATCACAAAATTTGACTCCCTTGAATTGGTGTGGCATTCTAAAAGCGGACACTTTATAAGCACTTGCCGCCGCGCTTAGGGTGGTGAGGAACCAGGAGTTTCTTTAAGAGAAGGAAGGAGATGAAATGAACGCAGTCAAGATTGCAGCAATCGCACTGATCCTGGCCGGTGCCCTGGGGCTGGCGTATGGCAGTTTCAGCTACACCAAGGATACCCAGAAGGCCAAGCTGGGCCCGATCGAGTTGTCAGTAGAGGAAACAGAAACGGTCAATATCCCGGTCTGGGCCGGCATCGGGGCGATAGTGATTGGTGGCGTGCTACTGATTTATGGAAGCAAAAAAAACTGATAAGATTGAGGAAAAACAATGGACATCACAGGCTTGTTGATTTTTATCGCAACCGGAGCCGTGGCGGGTTGGCTGGCTGGAATCATTATGAAAGGTGGGGGCTTTGGTCTCCTGAGTAACATTCTTATTGGCATTATCGGCGGGGTCGTAGGCGGCTTTCTGCTCAGGATGCTGGCAATGGCCTCTGGCGGAATACTCGGCTCGATAGTGATAGCTGCTGTGGGAGCCGTGGCCTTGCTGTTTTTTGTCGAACGTATCAAGAAAGGTTGAGGGTGTTCTGAATTCATGAGACCAACTTTCATGGTTGATCTAACCAGATAAAATTGTACGAGAAATATAGTTTTAAGTTGCAGGGGCTCAGCAAATTCCATCTGCTGAGCCCACCTTTCATCTCGGTGGCAACAAGAGCTATAGCATCACTGAAGACCCGTGCCAATCTGCTGCTGGAGTTTGACTTGATCCTTCTGCTCCCTTGTCTTGGAAGCGAGATAGTCCTTCTTGTCCATATCTACGAGCTGCTTCCCGTAGCGGCTCGCAAGAGCGTACCACTCGTTGATTCTCATGCTGAAACGGTTTTCTTCGGGATGGCGCAAGGTGTTCATAAAGGAGTGGATGGCGAAATAGTAGCGGACCGCACTGCGCTCCACTGCGCCGCGCGGTCCGCTGATATAGACGGGATTGCCGCTTCTGTCTGTTTCTATCACTGAGAATCCTACCTTGCCCCGAGCGATCGTCGCAAAATAGATTTTTGTCACCAGGCGAAGCGCAGCACTGTCTTTGTAGGCATAACTGACGTGGACAAAGGTCCTTTCCCCTTCAAGAGGTACCGCCTCGAACCTTATTTTGTGGTCCTTTGTGCCGAAGGGGCCAGCATCAGCATTAAGGGTGACGTTCATATATCCCGGCTGCTGATCTTCGTACCGGTAGCGATAAATGACCTGGCGTGTATCTTCCGGAGGCTGATACTTTTTAGTGCCGAGGTAAAATGTCAGCTGCCATGCCCCCGTCAGATCACTGGCGGTGCAGGCCTTGGTGTTGGGATGGATGGATACGATATCGCACCAGTTCGCCGGAACCTTGAGCACCTTGACAATGTTGCTGAAGGGATGATCGAAGATCCCGTAGACGTCCACCTGCACGCGATCATCCAGCTCAGCAGAGTCGACAGTGAGTGGAAGGCCGAAGCTGCTTGTCTCCAATCTGGCCCTGTTCCTGTGATAGGAATCGAGCAGGCTCTCTGGGCCCTGTCGGGGCTTTTCGACAGCTGAGGCGGAAGCGGTAGAAAAAAGAAGAGTCCCGACCAGCAGGAACAGGAAGAATGTCGCAATTTTTCTGCTCGTATCCATCTGAATTGTTTCATTCATATGATTCGCCCCCACTGAGGTGGCTAAGGAACCCATTGTTGACGAACGGTTACAACCATTGGATGAATAAATTCAGGAACCATTCTCTGATCCGGGGTAATAAAGGTCTGTTCTCCCATTCATCCCCTTGAATCTGCGTGGAATCAGCCAGGTCCATGGCAAACATCTTCTCCATCTCAGCGGCAAACTCCTTGCTCAGGATAACCGCATTCACCTCGTCATTGTTTAATAAACTCAGGAAGTCCATGTTGGTTGAGCCGACTGTTGACCAGACCTTGTCAATCACCGCGGTTTTGGCATGCAACAGGGATGTACTGTGCTCGTATATCTTCACTCCCGCCTGTAAAAGAACGGAATAATAATGCCTCTGGGCATATAATGCCAACTTCGAGTCGCTGACCCCGGGGAGGATGATCTTTACATCAACACCGCGCTCAGCGGCATCAGTAAGAGCCCTTACCAGCTGCTCGTCAGGGATGAAATAGGAGTTCGTCATGTGTATCGAATGCTCGGCAAAGGTGATGGCCGACACATACATAATAAAAGGGATTCTGTTGTCCTCTCCCGGGGTGCTGCCGACCACCCGCACCAAGGCCTTACCCTCGGCCTTCAGGTCAGGGAAATGGTTCTGCCCGGAAAGCTCCGGCCCCTGCTGCGTCAGCCAGGTGTCAAGAAAGAGCTTCTGGAGTTCAGCCACGGCCGGACCTTCAATCTGAATGTCCGTGTCACGCCAGTGGATGGGCGCTTTTTCGTTTTTTTTCCGTCTGAAGGGAGTGCTTGAGTAGACCTCGCTGATGTTGATGCCCCCGATAATGGCGACTCTGCCGTCGGCTATCAAGATCTTGCGGTGATCGCGGTGGGTCAGTGCCCATTGCCCCTTCGCTTCCAGTGGATTTGTCGGGTTGAATTCGACCACCTGAACTCCGCCATCGCTCAGACGCTGGAAAAAAGCAGCGGGGGTATTGATGCTGCCCACGCTGTCATAGATGATATTTACCCGGACACCTTCCGCCTGTTTGCGCAGCAGCAGATCGGCAAATCCGCGGCCTGTTTCATCATCTTCAATGATATAGCTTTCAAGGTTGATATGGTCTCTGGCCTTCTCTATGGCAGCAAACATGGCGGTATAGGTAGCCTGACCATCAGCGAGCAGGATGACTTTGTTCCCCTTGGTCAGCGGACTGTCGGTGACCGATTCAACTACGGCCGTGTGACGTTCCAGAATATCGGTCGGGTTGACTGATTGCTGCAGCCGTGCCATGATGGCCTTGCTTTTTCGGGGAGATACCAGTCCCTTGGACGAAAGGATCTGCCGAGGTTTCTGGGCAGCCGGCGCTCCGTCAATTATTTCAGTGACGTTCGGCAAGGTTGCGCAGCCATTGGTGAGGCACAAGATGAAGAGGAACCAAAAAAATAAAAAGAGGGGCGTGACGAATTTCATTTGTTTTTAGTTTCCGGTGGGTTCAAGGCTGAGGTGTGGCGAGATAAGCTGACTGGTTGGGAGATATTTCCTGACCGCGCTGTCTCGTATCCCCGGTTATGGGGACTACTCTAAGAGAGAAAATTGATATTACCATGATTGCAGGTATATTTTATTAAATAAAATGGCTCTATACCATCTTTAACCGTAATCCGGAATTTGACTATCTGAAGTTGCAGTGGCATTCTAACCCCGATGAAAGGCACTAAAAAGAACAGTTATAACTGTTCTCCCGGCGCGCTGTTCGTGGTGGTGGGCCAAGATTTTTTTTAAGAGGAGAATTCGAAATGAACGCAGTCAAGATTGTGGTAATTGCACTCATCGTAGCCGGCGCCCTGGGGTTGGCGTATGGCAATCATTTGTCGACTCAATCCCCCTCCATTCCAGATGGTATCATCCCCTTACCAACACCTATATTTGTCTGAAGTCCCTTGTCGTTGGCGCCAAACCGGTTGCTGAAATGTTTGAGTACATTGACCGTAAGACCATTTCCGTCGAAAAAAAGACCATGGCCTTGGGGGTCTACACGTTGATAAAGTCGAAAACTCCTCAATAACCAAGGAGACCAAGGAGTTATGGTATGCCCTATAAAACCAATAAAGATTTGCCGGAAAGTGTAATCCATGTACTTCCTGCCCATGCCCAGGATATTTACCGGGAAGCATTTAATCATGCCTGGCAGGAATATGCGAGTCCTGAAGAACGCCGGGGCAATGCTTCCCGGGAAGAAACGGCGCATAAGGTGGCATGGTCAGCGGTGAAGAAAAAATATGAAAAGACTGGTGATACGTGGACAGCAAAAGAATGATATTATGGTTGGTGTAGCGTTCTTTTTGTAAATCATCCATCGGAAGAATAGCAGCTCTCATGTAAGCCTTGTGTTGATGACACGGGGCTTTTTTCTTTTTGTAATAAAGATAACTCTTTATTGTTCTTGAGCATTATGCATCCTGCTGGTACATATCAACATTGTTCTGAGTTTTACGGCAGTTGACTGGATGTGCTGTTACTTTATTCGTTTACCTTCTTGCGAGTCAGCCAGAGGAGTGATGCAGGTTTATCTTTATGTCCGCGGAGCAGGAAAAATGACCAGGATCGCAATAGCATCGGACCATGCCGGTTATCATCTTAAAGAAACACTCAGGGCGTATCTCCAAAAAGAGGGGTACGAGGTAAATGATTTTGGGACGGATAGTGACACCCCGGTAGACTACCCCGATTATATTCGTCCGGCAGCAATAAGCGTGGCAGAGGGCAAGAATGATGTCGGCATTGCTCTCGGTGGCAGCGGTAACGGGGAGGCCATGGCTGCCAACAAGGTTCGCGGCGTGCGCTGTGCCCTGTGCTGGAATGAGCTGAGCGCGCGGCTGGCAAAGGAACACAACAACGCCAATATGATTGCCATGGGTGCGCGCATGGTGAGTGAGGATGAAGCGATCAAAATTGTTGATACATGGCTGAATGCAGAATTTGGATATGGCCGGCACATGCGGAGAATCGAAAAACTTGAGCAAGGTGGCGAACCCGTAAGTCCAGCGGACCTCAAAAAACGGGACGCCGATTAATCGGTATCCCTTGCGTCTGGTGCCGGGGCCGGTATAATCCTTCTTAAAGTACATCCTTCTGTCTCGCCAGACAACGCCGTGTCCCATGGTCGAGACCATCAACCTTATCTCGAGAAACTGCCCCATGTCATTTGCTTCCCTCGGACTCTCCGAAGCCCTTCTTCGTGCCATTGATGAGGCCGGATATGCCGCTCCCACGCCGATCCAGCTCAAGGCAATCCCCGCTGTCCTCTCCGGCAGGGATGTCATGGCCGCTGCCCAGACCGGCACCGGCAAGACCGCCGGTTTTGTCCTGCCGCTGCTGCAGCGACTGGCCGGCGACCCCAAGGTGAAGGCGAATCATATCCGCGCCCTGGTGCTGACGCCGACCCGGGAGCTGGCGGTGCAGGTGGAGCAGAGCGTTGCCACCTATGGCAGACACCTGGCGCTGAAGTCGGGCGTTGTTTACGGCGGGGTGAAGATCAATCCGCAGATGATGAAACTGCGCGGCGGGGTCGATGTGCTGGTGGCGACCCCGGGCCGGTTGCTGGACCTTTTCAACCAGAACGCCGTAAAATTTGCGCAGGTGGAGACCCTGGTGCTCGATGAGGCCGACCGGATGCTTGATATGGGGTTTATTGGCGATATCCGCAAGATCCTGGCCCTGCTGCCGCCGCGTCGCCAGAACCTCCTCTTCTCGGCCACCTTTTCCAGCGACATCCGCAAGCTCACCGAGGGGCTCCTCGGAAATCCGGTCCTGATAGAGGTCAGCCCGCGCAACACCGCGGCCACGAGTGTGACGCAGTGGGTCTATGAGGTCGATAAAGGCAAGAAGCCGGCCCTGCTCAGTTATCTGGTGCGCAACAAGGGCTGGGAGCAGGTGCTGGTCTTCGTCCGCACCCGCAACGGGGCCGACAGCCTGGCCGGGAGACTGGGGAACGACGGCATCTCTGCGGCGGTGATCCACGGTGACAAGAGTCAGAACGAGCGTGCCCGCGCCCTGGCCGACTTCAAGGCGGGCAAGATCCGGGTCCTGGTCGCCACCGACATCGCCGCGCGTGGTCTCGACATCAGCGAACTGCCGTACGTGATCAACTTCGATCTGCCCAAGGTGCCCGAGGACTACATCCACCGCATCGGCCGCACCGGCCGCGCCGGTGCCAAGGGTGAGGGGATCTCGCTGGTCAGCGCCGATGAGGTCCAGCTGCTTGCGGCGATTGAGACCCTGATCGGCCAGACCCTGTTGCGCGAGGTGGTGCACGGTTTTATCCCGAGCCATAATGTCCCCTTGACCCGTCAACTGAAGGTGCGCCCGAAGAGGCCCAAAAAGCCAAAACCGGTACAGGTGCGGGGTGAGGTTCGGAAAACGGATGGGGAACCAAAAAACAGTGGCCGCAAACCGCGCCGTAGCGGCAAATCGTAGGCTGCCGGGCAAAAAGAGCAGAAAAAGAGGGGCATTTTCCTCCGGCACCCTGTGCAGGGCGATAATACCAAAATCAACTTGCGTGCTGAACGATCCGGTCGCCATCTTTTCCGACCGGACATCACTACGCATCCACCATTGAGGAACAGGAATCAATGAGTACAGAAAAAGCATTACAGGCACGAAGCGAATCCAAATGTGAATTGTGCGGCTCCACAGAGGGCCTCGGTGTCTATGAAGTTCCCCCTCGCTTAAACGGGAGTGCTGACGAGTGCGTCCTTGTCTGTGCAACGTGCCGCGCGCAGATTGAAGATCCGGGAAAAACGGATGCCCGGCACTGGCGTTGCCTGAACGAGAGCATGTGGAGCCAGGTGCCGGCGGTGCAGGTCATGGCATGGCGGATGCTCACGCGTCTGAGCACGGAAGATTGGGCGCAGGGCCTGCTCGACATGCTCTTTCTGGAGGAAGACACCCAGGCCTGGGCACAGGCAACGGGCGTAGGGACCAGCAATGAGGAGGGAGTCAAACATGCCGACAGCAACGGCACACCGCTCGAGGCGGGTGACACGGTCACCCTGATCAAGGATCTCAATGTCAAAGGGGCCAACTTCACGGCCAAGCGGGGCACTGTCGTCCGCGGAATATCGCTGGTGGCTGATAATCCTGAGCAGATCGAGGCCCGCGTCAGTGGCCAGCAGATTGTTATCCTGACGAAGTTTGTGAAGAAGGCAAACTGATTCGACGTATGTTCTGGGGCAAAAAACAGGGTCTGCTTCTGTTTCAGAATCAGAAAGGGGGAGGAAGGGGAGAGGCGCTGAATAGGTACAAGAATTTTATAAAACGTACCTTTTCCCCAGGCTACTATGAATGATAAACAAGTCTATATTGTATGGTCGGAGGAGTTATATACTGGTTTTCCCACCATTGACCAGCAGCACAAAAAAATAATCGACATTGCCAATAATCTGCACTCCAGCCTTGGGAGTGACAATCTGCAAAAATTAATCAACACCTACTTGAACCAACTGAAGGTCTACAGCACCGTTCATTTCAGGTTTGAAGAAAAAATTCTTCAAAATCATAAGTATCTTATACTGCCAAGAGCATATCTGCTTCCATGAGGCCTATGTCGGGAAATTTAGCAAGTTGGAAGAACAATTTTCTGCGTTGAAAAATGGGATTTCGTAAAGTTTGACCTTCGAGGAAGTCGAATTGTTTGCTTGGAGAATGTTGCGATTTGTCTCACAATGGTGGTTGCATCATATTTTAGTAGAGGATAAAAAATATGTGGATTTCTTGCAAAAACTGGCGAATGTCAATGACAGTGACAGCTGAAATCTCATAATAACTTCCCCTTGCTTGAGCCGGTAGAAGGGGAAAATTCGTCAGGTCAAGGGCGAAGACGATATCTCCTTGTTTGCTCAAACCCCGTAATGTTACAGAGAAAAGGGCATTTGCCTGTGATCGAGGAGCAGTTTCTACCCCAGCCAGGTGCCAATCTGATAGACGACCGTGGCCAGGAGGAAGGCAAAAAACGTGTTAAAGGAGACGGAGAAGAGGGCCCAGCCCCAGTGTCCGGCTTCTTTGGCAATACAGATCACGGTGACAAAGCAGGGGGCGTAGAACATGATGAAAATCAGGGCGGCTACCGCCACCACCTTGTTCCAGTTGGGGTCACGACTCAGCTGCTTGCCTAGCGAGTCAGAGGCGTCGGCCTCGACCTTGCCCATGGAGTAGGCGGTTCCCAGGGTGGAGATGATCACTTCTTTGGCTGCCACCCCGCCAACCAGGGCAATATTGGTCCGCCAGTCAAATCCGGCCAGTCTGGAGACGGGTTCGAGGGCAATACCAATTCTGCCGGCGAAGGAGTTGCGCAGGGCCTGTTCCGATTGCTGATTGTCAATAGTGAGGATCTGTTGGCGGAGAAATTGTGCTCCCTCTGAAATGTCCTCTGCTGCTGCTGATCGACTCTCGGCAAGAGGGTCAGAGGTAAATGAAGAAGTGATCGCCTGACGTTGCTGCTCATAATCGGCCAGGCTTGCCGCCGGCAGTCCGGGATAGGTCATCAGTGCCCAGAGGAGGATGGAGATGCCGAGAATGACGGTTCCGGCCTTTTTGATGTACTGCCAGGTACGCTCCCAGGTGTGGATGGCCAGGCCGCGCAGGGTGGGAAAGCGGTAGGGGGGCAGCTCCATGACAAAGGGCGTGGCTGCACCCTTAAGCACAGTTGAGCGCAGAAATTTGGCGGCCAGCAGGGCGACCATCCAGGAGATGAGGGTGAATGAAAACATGTACATGGCCTTGTTCTCGCTGAAAAAGGTGCCAATCAGGAGGGCGATGACCGGCATCTTGGCTCCGCAGTTCATGAAGGGGACGGTGAGCAGGGTGGCCATTCTTTCCTTGGGCGAGCGCAAGGTGCGGGTGGCCATGACTCCGGGCACAGCGCATCCTCCGGCGATCCCGCCGGAGACGATAAAGGGCATGACCGAAGAGCCATGCAGGCCAAAGATCCTGAAGACGCGGTCCATCATGAAGGCGACCCTGGCCAGGTATCCTGAATCTTCCAGGACGGCAATCCCCAGGAACATGAACATGATCAAGGGGACAAAGCCGAGCACGCCGCCCATGCCGTTGATTACCCCGGAAATAAGCATTGATTTGACCGGGCCGTCAGGCAGAAGAGAATCTACCTGTCCGCTCAGCCAGCCAAAGAGTATTCCCAGCCAGGAGACCGGAAGTTCGCTCCAGGCAAAGGTGAACTGGTAGAGGCCAAAGAGGATCATGAGCATGATCACCGGGCCAAGGAGGCGGTTGGTCAGGATCTTGTCGATCTTGTCGGAGGTGTAGAGCCGGTCGGTGTCAAAGCTATGGGTCTGCACCCCCTGGCGGAGGATGGACTTGATGTAGCCATAGCGATGGTCGGCGATGATCGCCTCCGGATAGGCGTCCAGGGTCTTCAGGAGGTGGTCGGAAACCCGGGTAACCTTTGCTTCAAGAAGGGCGGCGGTTTTGCTGTCCTCCTGCTGTCCTTTCTGCAGGATCTGGTCATCATGTTCAAGGTACTTAATGGCGGTGAATCGGGAAGGGTAGGTATGGCTCAGAAAGTTATTTTCTGAGATAAGCGCGATCAGTTCAATAATGGTTTCGTCCAGATCTTCGCCGTAGGAGATGTCACAGGGCTGCCATGGCTGTGCTGTCTGAAGTATGGCCTGGCTGATCAACTCGTCGGTTCCCTTTCCGGAACGGGCGATGATCGGCACCACCGGCACACCAAGAAGATCGCTCAGCTTCTCGGCCTTGATCTCAATGCCGCGATCCCTGGCCGTATCAATCATGTTGAGGGCAATGATCAGAGGGCAGCCAAGTTCGAGAAACTGGGTGGTCAGATAGAGATTTCGTTCCAGATTTGAGGCATCAACGATATTGATGACCACCTGCGGCTTCTCATTGACCAGATAATCCCTGGTCACGACCTCTTCCACTGAATAGGCTGTCAGGGAGTATGTCCCGGGCAGGTCGGTGAGGGTTAGCTCCTGACCGTTGTGAGTGAAAGATCCTTCTTTGTAATCAACGGTGATGCCGGGGTAGTTCCCCACGTGTTGTCTGGCCCCGGTCAGGGTGTTGAACAGAGTCGTCTTTCCGGCATTTGGATTGCCGACAAGGGCCATGCGTATATTCTGTTTCATGGTCAAGTATGGGTTTTGACAAAATTGGATAAATAGGGGCAACAGGATCGCATGGCAGGTGATCAGAGCTTGGGATTATTCTTCTGCTCCAGGTTGCCACATTCCGGAGTTTTGGTTGTTTTTGAGAGACGTCCTGGAGAGGAACAGCCGGAACAACCACCATCGCACTGTGTTTTTTCCCCGGGATCTGTGGCGTTCTTGAATTGTCTGTAGAATTTTCTGCCAATAAAAAAAAGACAGAGGGCAATGACAAGGGCGATGAAGAAAGATTGCCGCATGATATTCCTCAGGGTTGGATGTTGGGTCTTCCTAAATACGATGTGCGAAAAAAAAGCCGCAGGTGGTGCGAGCTGTAACTTAGGAGCCGTTACGAAATAACATGGCCAGTTATATCTATTTCGTTACGCAGGCCAAGGACGGCCCAGTGTCGCGAGCGCCATGGACGGCGTAGGAGCGACCGGCTCCTTGTGCCGCTCCGAACACTTAGGTGGCCATGTTATTTTTTTGCAGTGGCTTAGGCTGCTGTCACCAGAATTTTTCTGGTGGTCTTGCTGTCAAGAACGAGGGTGGTGCCCTGCAGTTTTAACAGGCACTGGGAACCGTTTTCAGGGCAGAGCAGTTCAATTTCTTCTCCGGGATAAACCCCTAGTGATGCCATTCTGCTGCAAAGTTTTCTATCCCCCGTGACCTTGCAGATCTTTAAGCGCCCGGATCGGCAGGAGTCTGAAAGCGGGCTGATCTGCCCCGGGTAAACGGTCTTTCTGGTGCAGTTCTTTACCCTGTCTGCCAGGCACGAGCATTTGTGTTTAAGCTTCTTAAAAGTCATAGCCTTGCACCTCCTCCAGGTAACCACATTATTGAGGAGCCGTTACGAAATAACATGGCCATATTATTTTTTTACAGCGGCTTAGGGTTAATAAGGCATACAAAGAAACAAGTTTTAGGTAGTCCAAACTTTAAGGCTTGTCAATAAATTTTCAAGGTAAAAGGCTGTCGCTGTTCCGGATGCTTTGATTGACACTTCAAGTCAGGCGCCAGGCTCTCTTGTGTCATTGTCGTCTACCGTTACCATGATATGGTCGGCTTCATTATTGCGCAGGGTCAGGATTCCTCCCATTACCCGCAGGGCCACTGGATCATTGAGCGGGGCACGGCCCTGGATGGTGATTTTTGTCCCCGGAACAAGACCCATCTCACGCATCCTGAGGCCAAGTTCACCCCCAACTTTTATAGAGGCAATGATCCCTGATTGATTTTTCTTCATTTGTCGCAGGTTCAGGTCTGCCATGTTATTTTGACTCTATATGATTTTGATGGTTGTCGTGTTTAGTGCCTTACAGATTATTTTCTTGTTTTTTTTTTGCAAGAAAATAATCTGTAAGGCACTTGTCCCGTTCATCGGTGTTAGGGTGTACGACTTTTTATAGCCACCCCTAACAAAAATGTCAATATTTCGGAAAATGTGTCAATTCTCTAATCCTCCAAACAAAAAAGGCCTTCCGCGAGATTCGCGGAAGGCCTTTTATAGCTGGTGACCCCAAGGGGAATCGAACCCCTCTTTACGGCGTGAGAGGCCGCTGTCCTAACCGATAGACGATGGGGCCTGAAGGTCAATGAGTATTTACAGGAATCAGATTCCCTTGTCAAGGAATTGTTCGAAGGAAAAAGTCAGGTTGCAATGAAAGTGGCTTCGTTGGAATTTTTCAACTCCTGCCGCCGGCAATTCTCCGACCCAGGGCCATGGCCTGCTCCAGTATCAGGGTCTGTTTTTGCATGGCCCCGAAGTAATCGACTCCTCTGACCAGGAGGGGCTCTCCGTTTTTCAGGTCGAGAGCATCAAAAAGGGTATGGGCAGTAAGCAAGGCGCCGTCAAATATCTTTTTTCCTTCGGTAGCCGCAGTTGCAAGGAGGGTGCCTTGACGCTCCTCATCTTGTCTGAAACGTATTCCTGAGAGATACTTTCTGGCCCAGCGGGCCTGAAAGCGGTCGACGAAGGTCTTGCATTGGGCCGAAAGTCCATAAAAATAGATGGGACTGACTAAGAGCAGATGATCGCAGCTGTCTACTTTTTCGTAAAGGGGTGTCATGTCATCGGTGATCACACAGGTCGAGCTTTTGTTGCAGCCGCCACATCCTTGACAGGCAGAGAGCTGCAGGTCGTTCAGCCGGATGAATTCAACTGTGGCCTCAGGATGTTGTTCTATACCGCTGGCCACGCTCCGGGCCAGGGTCTCGCTGTTGCCATTCTTGCGGGGGCTGCCAAGGATGATGAGGGTATGCATGGGTCTCTCCTGTAAATGTGATGGCGTCGTAAAAAGTCGTCAACTGCTTCGTTGCTGCAGGTAAGCGAGCTTGCGAGACTCCGAATTATCTCGTCACTGTGGCGTACTCAAGTACGCCTCATTCCTCGAAATTTGCGCGCCTCGCATTTGACGCTTTTTACTTAGCCATCCCAGAAATTGAGTTTTTACGAAACCATCAAATGTCTGTTGCTATTCAGTCTCACTTTTCTTCGGGCAGCGACCAAAGAGAACGGTTTCGTCACGCAGCCACGAGCTTAATGAATCGGTTAAAAAACGGGAGGCACAGCGCCATCTCCAGTTGCCAGAGCTGGTTCCTGGACTGTTCATCCGGCAGTCGTTGCCAAACCCCAAGATATCCTGGAGGGGAAAAATGGTCAGGCGGCCGATTGAGGCCATGGCCAGGTAGATAATATCCTTGTGGATTATTGAGGGGGTATCATCTGTCTGGTTGGCTGTTTTCTTGATTCGCTGTCTCTGGGAGGGGCTTAAATGATCGCTGAGGTACCAGCCGACGGTAGTGTCATTGTCATGAGTGCCGCTATAGACCACACAGTTCGGATGGGTATAGTTATGGGGGAGGAAGGGGTTGTCCGGGTTATCGTCAAAGGCGAACTGCAGCACCTTCATCCCGGGTAAGCCAAGGGAGCGACGCAGGACAGTGACTTCCGGGGTGATCATGCCTAAGTCTTCAGCGATAATATCGAGCGGTCCGAGGGCGTTAAATATTTTGTCAAAAAAAAGTTTGCCCGGTCCTTTGAGCCATTCACCATGGATGGCAGTTTCCTCTTCCTCGGGTATGGACCAGTAGGACTCAAAACCTCGAAAATGGTCGATACGTGCGGTGTCAACCATTTGAAAGACGGAGCGGAATCGTTCAATCCACCAGTCGGTCAATTTTTTTTCGATATCTTGATCTCTGGTCTGCCACCGGTACAAGGGGTTACCCCATCGCTGCCCGGTCTTGCTGAAGTAATCGGGAGGGACGCCGGCAACATGGGTCGGACGGAGGCTTTTCTGGTCAAGGGTAAAGATCTCCTGGTTGGCCCAGACATCAACACTGTCCCAGCCGACATAGATGGGGATGTCACCGATGAGCTTGATGTCTTCTTTTTTGGCCTTTGTCTGCAGGAGCTGCCATTGACGAAAAAATTCAAACTGTTCAAAGGAATAATAGGCGATGAGCTCATGATGCTTGAGACGTAAGGCCTCCATGGTCTCAGGTTTACGGGTGGCAATCTCCACAGGCCAATCAAACCAGCCAAGGTCCTGAAATTCTTTTTTCAAGGCCATGAACAAGGTGTAGTCATCCAGCCAGGCAGTGTTTTTTTTGAAGTCAATAAAGTCTGGTGAGTAGAAGGAGAAATTCGAAAATGCCTCTTGCAGGATGTGGCTCTTGAAGGTGGCGACGGTTGAAAAGTCGGTATGGTATTCAGAAAAAACAGGCTCGCTGATCAGGGATTTCTGCTGGACCAGCCCTTCTGCAAGCAGCAGGTCTGGTGAAATAAGCAGAGGGGAGCCGGCAAAGGCCGAGGCGTTCATATAGGGAGAGTTGTCAAAAACGGGACTGCTGGGTCCGGTAGGGAGAAACTGCCAGTACTCTTGTCCTGCGCGAGCCAGAAATTCAAGGAACGAGTGGCTGGAAGGGCCCAGGTCGCCGATGCCGTATGGAGAAGGGAGAGACGTAATATGGGCCAGGATTCCACTGCTACGCTGTGGGATAAGGGAAGGTTGCATGACAGTTTGTGTTGTCGCTGGTTGAGAGAAATAAGTATTGTTGCATCAGTGTCTTATCTGGTCGGTCGTGGTTGTTTATGAAAAAGAAGCTACTGACTCTCTTGCCTGTTCAGCTGATCGATCTTATACTAACTCGGATGAACGGGATAAGTGCCTTTCGCAGATTATTTTCTTGCAAAAAAAAACAAGAAAATAATCTGTAAGGCACTAATTTGACCCATGGAAATTATTGCCGTATCTTGACTGATATTTGATTGGCGCTTATTTATTTGTTTTTTTTGAACAGTCATTGTAATATAAAGTGTTTTAAATTAACTGAGGGCACTGTTGTGTCCGATTTCTTATTGCAAGCTATTATAGCTCCTTACGGAGCAGAAGCATGTAAGTATTCAAGTGTATGAGATTAATATATTTACTGTAATTGTTGATCTTTGTAAACAGATCAGTTGTAATAAAAATATAAATGATGGAGTCTGTCCTCGTGCTCTCTGAATTAAAAGAAAATCTACTTAAGGCAGGCCAGACTGAAGGATGTCTCAGTTTTAGTGATTTGAATGAATTATTGCCTGATGAGATTAAAGATCCCAATGCCATTGAAAATATCTTTGATTTCCTAGGGGATAATAATATCCAGATTGTCACTATTGAAAAAAGTGGTGAAAAGAGAACCTTGGCTGGAGAGGTCTGGGATCATGATAAAAATGAATTAGACGACGATGACGAGTTGTCAGATCTCTCGATCTCGGTCACGGGCAATGAGAGCCATGAAGCGGAAGAGACGACCACTACATATCTGCGGGAGATGGGGCAGTTTGATCTGTTGACCCCTGATGAAGAGGCAAAATATTCCAAGTGCATCCGCCAGGGCTTTGATGCGATCATCCAGGCCATCCGGGACGATGTTTCTGAAGTCGCTGAGATTGCCCTGGTCTGTGGCCGGATTGATCTCTGGGAAAGGCGTGACCCCACTCTGAAACCTAAAAAACAGCAGCTCAACTTCATGCGGTACAGTGTGATCGGTGCCGCCAAGAAGTATTCCGACAAGCGTGAACTTCTTGAATTGCAGGCCGTGATTGAGGCCTATAGCCGCTCCATTGAGATTGCCAAAGATGCGATGATCCGTGCCAATCTGCGGCTGGTGGTCTCCATTGCCAAGCGTTATATGCATCAGG
The DNA here is from genome assembly GCA_019429465.1 of Desulfoarculaceae bacterium. Classification (GTDB taxonomy): domain Bacteria; phylum Desulfobacterota; class Desulfobulbia; order Desulfobulbales; family Desulfocapsaceae; genus UBA2270. The sequence goes on along the minus strand of JAHYIV010000018.1, from coordinate 29,351 downwards.
GGCTGACCTTGGCCGATCTGATCCAGGAAGGGAACCTGGGCCTGATGCGCGCGGTCTTCCGTTTTGATTATACCAAGGGCAATAAATTCTCCACCTATGCCAGCTGGTGGATCAGGCAGGCCATTACCCGGGCGATTCTGGATAAAACCAGGACTATTCGTCTGCCGGTGCATTTTCTCGAACTCCGTAGCCAGTTTTTCAAGGCCTTTTACGCCTTGTTCAAGGAACTGGGTCGAGAGCCGACGCCGCTAGAGATCTCCAAGAGTACTGAGCTGCCCATGGAGAAGATTCTGGCAATCCTGGAAGCGTCACGAGAGCCAATCTCTCTGGAGACGCCGGTTGGTGATGACGATTCGACCCTCGGTGATTTTCTTGAAAACAATGAGTCCCAGTCTCCCTATGACACGGTGCAGACCAGGGAGCTTGCCGGTCGGGTCACCGAAATCCTGTCAACGCTCAGCGAGCGGGAAGAAAAGATTATCCGGCTGCGTTTCGGCATCGGCGAGAAGGCCGAATATACCCTGGAAGAGATCGGCAAGCGTTTTAATGTCTCCCGTGAACGGATCCGGCAGATTGAAAAAAAGGCCTTGAATCGCCTGCGCCATTCCAGCAGACGTGATCAACTTAAATATTTTCTTGATTAAGAAACAGCATTGTATTTTAGGAGCCGTTACGAGAGAACATGGCCATTTATATTTATTTCGTTACCGCTCCTTATGCCGCTCCGGGCACTTAGATGGCAATGTTATTTGTTACAGCGGCTTAGTGTGAAGCCGGACTCTGTGTCCGGCTTTTTTTATTAGTGCCTTACAGATTATTTTCTTGCAAAAAAAACAATAAAATAATCTGTAAGGCACTTGTCCCGTTTACCGGGGTTAGGAGTCGTTACGAAAGATTGAAGGCATTTGAAGCTCTTTCGTAACGTCGGCCATGGATGGCAGAGCAGCACTCGCTCCATGGATGAATGTCACGTTCGACCGGTTTCGTATACCGATTTTGACATCCAAATGACTCATTTATTTTATAGAGCGGTTTATCATGAAATCTTTTGTGCAACAGGCAGGGCTTGGCGATATTTTGGAAAAGGTGGAGGCCGGAGAACGGCTGAACCTGCAGGACGGACTGGCCCTGTATAACAGCAAGGAGATCCTGGCCATCGGCTATATGGCCAATCTGGTCAGGAACAGGATGAATGGCGACAAGGCCTATTTCATTTATAATCAGCATATCAATTATTCCAATATCTGTACCAATCTCTGCAAGTTCTGCGCCTTCGGCAAGGATAAGAGTTCCGATCTTGCCTATGAGATGGATCTGGCTGAGGTCAAGGAGAAGGTGCGGGCCCGGCTCGATGAGCCTATTACCGAGATCCATATGGTGGGCGGGATTCATCCTGATCTGCCCTTTGACTATTACCTGGAGCTGCTGCGCGGGATCAAGGAGGTCCGGCCTGATGTTCATATCCAGGCCTTCACCTGTGTCGAGATTGCCCATCTGGCAGGGCTGGCCGGGAAATCCGTGGCCGACACCCTTGGTCTTCTGCAGGAAGCGGGCTTAGGCTCCATCCCCGGCGGCGGGGCCGAGGTCTTTTCTCCCCGCATCCGGGCGATCACCTGTGAGCGAAAGCTCTCCGGTGAGGACTGGCTGGAGGTGGCCAAGACTGCCCACGCCCAAGGCCTGCACACCAATGCCACCATGCTCTACGGCCACATCGAGACCATGGAGGAGCGCTTGGAACACCTTGATGCCTTGCGGCTGGCCCAGGATGAGACCAAGGGCTTTCTGGCCTTTATCCCGCTCTCCTTTCATCCCCAGAACACCGAGATGAGCACACTGTCCCGCACCACCGGCATTGATGACCTGAAAAATATCGCCGTGGCCAGGCTTTTCCTCGACAACTTTCCGCACATCAAGGCCTACTGGGTCATGATCGGACCGAAGATGGCCCAGGTCGCACTCTCTTTCGGGGCCGACGATATGGACGGCACGGTCAAGGAAGAGAAGATCACCCACATGGCCGGAGCGGACACCGATCAGGCCATCGGCAGCAGGACCCTGGTGCGGCTGATCAAAGAGGCAGGCCGGGTTCCGGTCGAACGGGATACGCTGTATAATGTGATCAAGGTGCATGCCTGATGACTGCCGGGATTAAGGGGCTGCCGGAAGGGATGATGACGACCATTACCGACAAGGTCATGGCGGGCGGCAGGATCAGTGACGAGGATTTTCTCGTGCTCGAACGTGATGCCGATCTCTATCGGCTTGGATTCCTGGCCGATGCAATCAGGCGGCGCCTCCATCCGGAGGGCCAGGTCACCTATGTGGTTGACCGGAATGTGAACTACACCGATATCTGCATCTCCGCCTGTAAATTCTGTGCTTTTTTCAAGGCGCCCGAAGACCAGACCGGCTATCTCCTCACCTTTGACCAGCTTGAGCAGAAGATCCGGGAGACTCAAGAACTGGGCGGTACCCAGATTCTGCTCCAGGGCGGGCTTCATCCTGATAAACCGCTGGAGTATTACGAAGAGATGCTGCGCTTGATGAAGTCCACCGGCATCCATGTCCATGGTTTTTCGCCTCCCGAGGTCTGTCATTTCGCTAACCTGTCCGGGCTTTCCATTCGCGAGGTGCTGCAACGATTGATCACTGCCGGTCTTGATTCTATCCCCGGCGGCGGCGCCGAGATCCTGACTGACCGGGTACGGCAGGCCACGGCCCCGCGCAAGTGCTCGGCTGATCAGTGGATTGAGGTTATGGAAGAGGCCCACAAACAGGGCTTGCGTACCACGGCCACCATGATGTTCGGTCATATCGAGACCGTTCCCGAACGGTTGGAGCATCTGCGGCGTCTGCGGGAACTGCAGGAGAGGACCGGTGGCTTTACCGCCTTTATCCCCTGGCCGTTCCAGCCCGACAATACCGCCTTGTCCCAGCAGGTCGAAATCAAAAAGACCACCGGCATGGGCTATCTGCGCATGCTGGCCCTTTCCCGGATCTATCTCGATAATTTTGCCAATGTTCAGGCCTCCTGGGTGACCCAGGGGCCGAAGATCGCCCAGCTGGCCCTCTTTTTCGGGGCCAATGATTTCGGCAGCACCATGCTCGAGGAAAATGTGGTGGCGGCGGCCGGGGTCAGTTTCCGGCTCTCGGAGCAGGAGATCAGGCGTCTGGTCGTTGATGCCGGTTTCGAACCCCGGCAGCGGTTGATGGATTATACGCTGATCAAGGACTAGGTTGCCTCTTTGTCCTCTCCTGTGCATTCATCTCTCTTTGCCGAAAAAACCTTGAAGAGTGCGACTTCTTGTTCTCCTGTTTCTCTTTACCTGGCCCCCTGGGTGGTGCCGGTCAGTTCCCCGGTGATCCGGGACGGCGCTGTCGCTGTCAGCGATGGCAGAATTCTTGCGGTAGGCAGTTCTTCCTCTCTTCAGGCTCAGTTTGCCGGAGCTGGCATTGAGACTTGTCAGGGGGTACTGCTGCCCGGTCTTGTTAACGCCCACATCCATCTTGAGCTTTCAGCCTTTACTGAACTCCCGCGTCCAACCCCGGATGAAACATTCTGCGACTGGATTCGCTCCCTGATTGACGTCAGGCAGGAAAACCGGATGGCGCCGGAAGAGACAGCACGCGCCGCCCGGCAGATGCTGCAGCAGCAGCACGCCGCTGGCGTTCTGCTGCTGCTTGATATCGGGAATATCCAATCATCTCCACTGTCAGTCACAACTCATGCGGCTCATGTTGTCAATCTTCTTGAGCTGCTGGGGCCTGACGCCAAGGCTGAAGAACGGGTGCTGGCCCGGATTGCCTCCCTGCCTGATTCCGTGGCGGCCACCCCCCATGCCCCCTATTCGACCACTCGCGGGATTATGACTGCCTTAAAACAGAGGGCGGATCGTCTGCAGCATATCTTTTCCCTGCATGTTGCGGAATCAGCGGATGAAGTTGAACTTCTGCGCAGCGGCCAAGGCTGCTTCCGCGCCTTCCTTGAGGAACGCGGCGCCTGGGAGAATGCTTTTCCAGGCCGGGGAATTGACAGCCGTGGCACGGTGGGGTACTTAGAACAACTGGGTCTGCTTGATTCTAATCTGCTCTGTGTCCACTGTGTCCAGGTAAGTGAAGAGGAAGTGCGGATGCTGGCAGAACGTGGCTGCAAGGTCTGTCTCTGCCCGGGAAGCAACCGTTTTTTGAATGTCGGGATCGTCCCTCTGGAGCTGATGCTCCGTCATGGACTGCTTCCTGCTATCGGTACCGATTCCATTGCCTCCAATGAAGAGCTTGATCTGTGGCGGGAGATGCGGATCCTGCGTGAAGATCATCCAGGGGTAAATCCTGCCCGAATCATGACCATGGCAACCCTTGGCGGAGCCTTGGCCATGGGCCGTGAACAGGATTTCGGCACCCTGGCCCCTGGCCGGAAAGCAATCTTTCTGAACGCCTGCAGTCCGGCCCTGCAAGGCGCGCGGAACATGGAACAGCTCTTCGACAGGCTCACGGGCGGTGGGTGCCCCGACAAAATTCGCTGGATTGGTGAAGGTTGAAATGGACAGAGTAACCAGCATGGCTGGAGCAGGATGGCCAGCCGCAACGAAAAATGAAAGTTGGTCGCTCCGGCATGCCGCGGACGTCTCTCTGATCGACTTGCGGATAAATGACAGAGGGTATGGAAATCTCGAAAAATTGTCTTTCTGGTCAACCGTTGTCTTGTGCTGACAATTTGAATCCAGGAAAATAATGACAGAGAAGATGCAATTGCCAACAACGGCCAGGATCGGCATGGTCAACTATATCAATACCGCGCCGATCTATGAGAGCTGGAAGCAAAGGATCCAGCCTGCCCAGTGGCATATGGTTGAGGCGCCGCCTTCCACCTTGAACCGGATGCTGGCGGCAGGGGAACTTGATCTCGGCTTTGTCTCCTCCCATGAATATTGCGCCCGACCGGAACTGTATCGTATTCTGGCTGATCTGTCGATCAGTGCCAATGGCTCTGTGGGCTCCGTGTTTCTCTTCTCCAGGGTCGATCCCTGTAAGCTCGAGGGCTGTCCGGTGCTGCTCAGTGGCCAGTCCCAGACCTCGGTCTTTCTGGTCAAGATCATTCTTGAAGAATTTTATGGGGTCAAACCCTTGTACAGAACCGGCGACGTTGTTGCTGATATGAGTAGTGGCCCGGGCGACCAGGCCCAGGCGTTGCTGGCCATTGGTGATCAGGCCCTGCGTCTGGTGGGCGATGAGCGTTTTCCCTATCAGCTTGATCTGGGGGCTGTGTGGCGGCGTCACACCGGGCTGCCCTTTGTTTTTGCTCTGTTTGCGGTGCGCGAGGAATTTTGTCGGAGAGAGCCTGAAACCCTGGCCCGGATCCATCGGGAACTTATCGAGTGTGCCCGTAAGGGGCGGCAGAATCTGGAGGCTGTGTGTGAATTGGCGGCCCCGAGAATTCCCATGCATCCGGATGAATGTTATGTCTATCTGCGCGCCATTGGCTATGATCTTGGGTCGGAAAAAATACGGGCCCTGGAGCGGTTTTTTCGCTATCTGATTGCTCGGGGTGAAGGGTCGGCGAAGGCGCTGCCATTGAAGATCGTTGATGCTGTTGAGTAGTGAGTAGGAATGAACACCTGGTAAGTTGTGAGGAAGAAGTGGAGAGTCGGAAGGGGGTGGGAAGAGAAATGGTAAACAGGAAAGGTTCAAAAAAAATCCTGGTGGCAGTGACTGGCGCCTCGGGTATGTTGTATCTCCAGTCTTTTCTGCGGGCCATTCAGGATCTTGATCTGGTGGTGCATGGTATCTGTTCCGAGGCCGGGCACAAGGTGCTGGGCCTGGAAAAAGGGCTGATCCCGCAGGAGCTGCCGGCGGTCACCACCTGGTTTAACTGCCGTGATTTTGCCGCGCCTCCGGCCTCTGGTTCCAGCGGCTATGATGCCATGCTGGTCCTGCCCTGCAGCATGGGGACTCTGGCCGCCATCGCCGCCGGCATCTCAGCCAACCTAATCCAGCGTTGCGCCGATGTGATGCTGAAAGAGCGTAAAGATCTGGTGCTGGTGGTCAGGGAAACCCCTCTGAACCGGACACATCTCAAAAATATGCTGGCGGCCCATGACGCCGGGGCCATCATCTGCCCGCCCATGCCGGGTTATTATCTGCAACCTGCCAGCCTGGAAGAGGCGGCCGACACCTTTTCCTGGCGGCTTGCCGATCAGATCGGGCTTGATATCCCGGGGCGGCGGCGCTGGGACGCAGGGGAGAGTAAATGCTGAAGAAAATCGCTGTTCTCCTCGAGATGGTCAAGTTCAAGCTCACGGTCTTTGCCATGCCCTTTGCCCTGATGGGGGCCTTTCTGGCCGGCCGCGGGGCGCCGGAGGGGATGGTCTTCCTCTGGGTGGTCCTGGCCATGGTCGGGGCCAGAACCAGCGCCATGGGTTTTAACCGCATTGTCGACCGCCATTTTGACAGTAATAATCCCCGCACCGCGGGCCGGGCGATCCCGGCGGGCGAGGTGCGGCTGATCGAGGCCTGGGGTATGGTGATTGTCGCCGGCCTTCTTTTTTTCTTTGCCTGTTACAACCTCAATGAGCTGACTCTGAAGCTGGCGCCCCTGGCCCTGGGGCTGACCCTGTTTTATTCCCTGACCAAGCGTTTCACCTCGCTGTGCCATCTGGTGCTGGGTGTGGCCCTGGCCTTTTCCCCCCTGGGCGGTTGGGTGGCGGTGGCGGGCAGTCTGTCAGGCTTCCCCTGGGTGCTTTCTGCCGCGGTCCTGTTCTGGGTGGCCGGTTTTGATACCATCTATGCCTGTCTGGATGCCGATTTTGACCTGGGCGCTGGTCTGCACTCCCTGCCTTCCCGCCTGGGGCGGGAAAATGCCTTCCGGCTGGCGGTGGGGTTTCATCTCCTGGCCTTTCTTCTCTTTGTTCTGACCGGGATTCAGGCCAGCCTCAACCTCTGGTATTATCTCGGTGTGGCGTTCACCGCCGTCGTCCTCTTCTATCAGCATCTGGTGGTCAACCCCCGCGATCTGTCCCGGATCCAGGGATCTTTCTTTTCGCTGAACGGGGTGATCAGTCTTACTCTCTTCGCCGCTACCTGGCTTGCCCTGCTGACCGGAAATGATTGACATCGTGACACGATTCCGGGGAATACTCTGGTCTTCTCTCATCCTCTTTTTTGGTGTCACCGGGGCTATGGCGGCCGAAACTCATCCCCCTGGCCTGCCGGATCCCGTTCTCCTGCATTCTGCCTACGGTGGTGATGAGACCTTCCGCTATGATGTGTCCTGGAGCGGCGGCATCAAGATCGGCGAACTGCGCCTGCGTATAACCAGGGCTGCTTTGGATCCAGAAAGTTTTGAGATCCATGCCCGGGTCACTGATCATGGGGCCTTCCGTTTTTTTTATCCGGTTGATGACACCTTTATCACCTTGGTGCAGGGGCCGGAGCGCTTGCCGATCCGGTATGAGGTCGAGCAGAAAGAGGGTCGCAGTTATAAAGCGCATCGTCTGACCTTCTATGATCAGGAGGGCGGTGGGGTGCGCTACCGGAAAAATGAGGAGGCAGAGAAGGCGTTTAGCGTGACCGGTAAAGTCCATAATGAGTTCTCTGCTTTTTTCTTCACCCGCGTGCTGCCCCTTGCGCTCGAAACCTCGGTGGTCGTGCCCACCTTTGCCGATGAAAAACGGCATGAAGTGGTGGTGACACCCAGGCGGCGGACCCGACTTGATCAAACCCTGCTGGGGCCGGTGAGGGTGATTGAAGTCCTGCCCCGCATGACCTTCAAAGGGCTCTATGACAAGAGCGGTGATACGGTGATCTGGTTGACCGATGATAATTGCCGGATTCCGGTGCGCATCCGCTCCAAGATCCTGATCGGCTCGCTCACCGCCGAGCTGGTCGCCTATCACGGCACCTCCTGCGGCAGGCAGTGGAATCTGGGTCAGCAGGAGCCGGGTCACTAGGCCGGGAAGAAGGCGGCAAAGATCAAGGGTGATTGAAAGGTCCAGGTTTGAGGCTGAGACTGTCTGAAAGATATTCGTCCTATTTCACTGGCAGTGCAAGGAAAAGAGTGTAACTGTCCAGCAGCACCTCATCTGCTTTGTCATCGGTCTGCTCATGTACGAATCAGTACACTGCGCAGGCCACTTTCTCGCATATGAGGCACTGCTGAATAGTTACGTGACATGTGTTTTGGCATTTTCCCGGCATTAAGCTGGATAGTTACAAAAGAGTTTATATTTATTTATTTTATGTCTCGTGGTAAATAGGGATCAATCTATGAACTTTGCAATAACTGCATGAAGATTTTATTTTAATGACAAGGAGAATATAATGAAACTGATTCTGTTGGGCGCCCCCGGCGCTGGAAAAGGCACCGTCGCCAAGTTGTTGACCGCACTCGATGGCTCGGTCCAGATCTCTACCGGCGATATTCTGCGTGGCGCTGTTCAGGCGAAAAGCGAGCTCGGCCTTGAGGCAGAGGGTTACATGACCCGGGGCGATCTGGTGCCTGATTCCCTGATCATGGGGATCATGGAAAAACGTCTGCAGGAGCCTGATTGTGCCAAGGGCTTTCTGCTTGATGGTTTTCCCCGCACAATTCCTCAGGCCGAGGAATTGACCCAGTTGCTGACCAGGCTCGATATCAAGCTCGATATGGTTGTTGAAATTGATGTGCCCCGTGATATTCTCCTTGATCGTCTCTGTACCCGTCGGACCTGCGAGAATCCGAAATGTCAGTCCATCTATAATATAACGTCCAATCCTCCCAAGGTCGTGGGAATCTGTGACAAGTGTGGCGCCAGGATAGTACAGCGCGAGGATGAAACCGAGATGGCCATCACTCATCGACTTGAGACCTATAACGAGAAGACCGCTCCTCTTGTTGGATTCTACCGGGAGAAAGGGTTGCTGGTGAGCGTGCCCGCCACCTCCAGCGATGACGTTATTAAGGCCATCAAGGCCAAACTGAACCTGTAGTCTGCGGGATTCTGTCAGGGAGGCTGACCGCTCATGTCCGGTCAGCCTTCTTTCTTTTAAGCCTGGAGCAGTGAATAAATGACTCAGACAATCGTAAACACTGATTTTGCCGGACTGAACCTGGTGCATCGGGGAAAGGTCAGGGATATGTACGCCATTCCCGGTCATGACGATAAGCTGCTGATGGTGGCAACCGACCGGATCTCGGCCTATGATGTGGTGATGGATGACCCGGTACCGGGCAAGGGCCGGATCCTGACCCAGATCTCCCTGTTCTGGTTTGACCTGCTGGGCGATATCGTGGATAACCACCTGATCACCGCCGACGTGAGCGAATATCCCGAACTGTGCCAGCCCTATGCCGACCAGTTGGCCGGCCGCTCCATGCTGGTGCGCAAGACCCAGCCCCTGACCATTGAGTGCATCGTGCGGGGCTATCTCTCCGGTTCGTTCTGGAGCGCCTATCAGCAGAATCCGACGGTCTGCGGCTTTGCCCTGCCCGCCGGGATGCGGGAATCCGACCGGTTTCCCCAACCTCTGTTTACCCCCTCCACCAAGGCGGCACTCGGCGACCATGACGAGAATATTTCCCTGGCCGCCATGGAGACCATGCTCGGCCGCGAGCGGGCCCGTGAGATTGCTGATATCAGCATCAAGCTCTACAGCCGGGCCGCCGATTATGCCCGCGAAAAGGGGATTATCATTGCCGACACCAAGTTTGAGCTGGGTGTCCTTGGCGACCGCTTGATCCTGATTGACGAGGTGCTGACCCCTGACTCCTCCCGCTTCTGGCCGGTAGACGAATATCAAGCCGGCCGGGGCCAGGCAAGTTTTGACAAACAGTTCCTCCGCGATTATCTCTCTACCCTGGATTGGGACAAGACCCCGCCACCACCCAGATTGCCGGCAGAGATCATTGACAAGACAAAAGTCCGCTACGAAGAGGCCCTGCGACGGCTGACCGAAGGATAATCGATTGGTAACGGTTCCCCAATTCTAGAAGCAGGGGGCTTCTCGGGGGTATGCTCCTGGAGGATGATGGTCATGCTCGAATTTACGGAATATGCCAAGATTTTTCTTGCCTTGGTGGCAATTGTCAATCCCCTCGGGGCCATCCCCATTGTCATGGCCTTGACAGCGGATGCCTCGGACGAGGAATTCAAGCGGACCATCAAAGTCACGGTTGTTTCTGTCCTGGTGATCCTGCTCGCCGCCCTTTTTACGGGTGAGTTTCTGCTCGGTTTGTTTGGCATCAGTGTCAACTCCTTCCGCGTTGCCGGAGGGATCCTGCTTCTGCTCATGGCCTTATCCATGCTGCATGCCCGGCAGAGTGCGATCACCTTCAGTAAGGAAGAGGCTTCCAGCGCCGGCAGCCGGGATTCGGTGGCGGTTGTTCCCATCTCCATGCCTCTGCTGGCCGGCCCCGGGGCTATCAGCACGGTTATTATCTATACCCAGAAGAGCCCTGCTCCGCTGCATTATCTGTTCATGGGGCTGGACATAGTACTGCTTGTACTGCTGCTGTGGCTGGCCTTTCTTGCTATCCCGTGGATCTCCAGACATATTACCCAGACGGGTATCAATATTTTTTCGCGGGTTATGGGGCTGATCCTGGCCGCTATCGCCGTTGAGTTTATTGCAGGCGGGATCAAAGGCCTGTTTCCGGCGCTTACTTGAATGTTCCTGACTTTGACACCGGCAGCCAGAATATGCCCGGTTGCCGGTGAATCAGCCCACTGTTAAAATATGGCTTCAGTGAAGGGCCTGGAGAAGAAGGATGAAAGATCATGAGTAAGACAGGGGCTTCCGAGGATAATGAGATGATGGCGTCCTTGGACCTTCATCCCCAGGGGAATCGGAAATTATGGTGGCTCTGGCTGCCGGCCGGGCTGTTGCTCGTGGGGCTGCTGGTTTTCTGGCGCTGGAATGCGCTAAAAACCAGTCAGGAGGTGCAATACAAAACCGCCCAGGCCCAGATCGGTAACTTGACTCTGCTGGTCACCGCTACCGGTAATCTGGAACCTACCAATCAGGTCCTGGTGGGTATTGAGGTGTCGGGTACCATCAAGTCAGTGGAGGTGGATCACAACGATCAGGTCAAGGCCGGGCAGGTCCTGGCCAGGCTTGACACCGGTAAACTTGAGGCGCGAATCCTGCAGTCAAATGCCGCCCTTGAATCGGCAAAGGCCAGACTGCTGCAGGCCCGGGCCAGTTTTCGTGAGGCCAGTCAGGTGCTGGAGAGGCTGCGGCTTATCCGCCAGTCGAGTGCTGGTCGTCTGCCCTCGATCCATGATTTCGACGCAGCCGAGGCGGCACTGAAACGGGCGGAAGCGGATAAGGCCCTGTCCGAGGCCAGTATCGCTGAAGCAAAAGCGAAACTGCAGATTGATAAGATTGATCTGGAAAAGTCGGTGGTTCTATCACCCATTGACGGTGTTGTGCTCAAGCGGAGTGCTGAACCCGGCCAGACGGTGGCGGCCTCTTTTCAGTCTCCTGAGCTCTTCTCCCTGGCCGAGAACCTGACCCAGATGGATCTCCAGGTGAATGTGGATGAGGCGGATGTGGGTCAGGTGGCATCAGGACAGGCGGCGACCTTTACGGTCGATGCCTATCCAGAGCGGATTTTTCCGGCCAGCATCACGCAGGTTCGCTATGGCTCGCAGGCGAGCGCCGGGGTGGTAACCTATCCGACTCTGCTCAATGTCGATAACGCTGATCTGGCCTTACGGCCCGGGATGACCGCTACGGCCGATATTGTCGTTAAAGATATCCATGATGCCCTGCTGGTTCCCAACGCGGCCCTCCGGTTTACCCCGGCTCGGCAGGAGGCCAAAGAAGGTCGTGCTGCCGGCGGCAGTCTGGTCAGTAAGCTCTTTCCCCGCCGTCCCCAAACCGCAAGATCATCAGGTCGCAGTGCTGTTTCTGGTAGAGATCAGCAGCAGGTCTGGATCCTGCGAGATAATAAACCGGTTGCCGTTGCGGTTACCGTCGGCGACACTGATGGTATGCTGAGTGAGATCATCTCTGGTGAAATTGCCCCTGGTACGGAATTGATTGTCGAGGCGAGCAGTGGCGGGAGCAGTAAGGGGCGATGATCGTGACCTCGGCTTCAGAAACAGGGCCTGTTCCCCTGATTGAACTTCGGGGGGTGACCAAGGTTTACGGCCGGGGGAGTGCGGCCATGCCGGCCCTGCGCGGTGTTGATATGACTATCAATGAAGGCGAATTTGTGGCGGTCATGGGCCCCAGTGGCTCCGGCAAGTCCACCGTCATGAATATTATCGGTTGTCTTGACACCCCCACCGAAGGGAAATATCTCTTCAGAAATGCCCCGGTCGGCGCCATGAACCGCAATCAACGGGCCATGCTGCGGCGGCAGCATCTGGGTTTTGTCTTTCAGGGCTTTAATCTGCTCAATCGGACCTCGGCCCTGGAAAATGTTGAATTGCCCCTGATCTACCGGGGAATCAGGGCAGCAGAGCGGCATAACCTGGCCCGCAAGGCCCTGACATCGGTCGGCCTGTCCGGCTGGGAGCACCATACTCCGGGTGAGCTCTCCGGCGGGCAGCAGCAACGGGTCGCGATTGCCCGGGCCATTGTCAGCCAACCGGCAGTCCTGCTGGCTGATGAGCCGACCGGTAATCTCGATACCGCCCGCAGTCTGGAGATCATGGAGCTGCTGAGCTCGTTTAACAAGGAGCTGGGGGTCACCATCATTATGGTGACCCATGAGGCTGATATGGCCCGCTTTGCCCGGAGGGTGATTCAGTTCCGGGATGGCCTGATCGCGGCCGATGAACGCCACGGTGAGGAGGGGTAATGTTTGTTAATAGTGTTCTTCTGGCCCTGCGCGAGATCCGCCGCAATGTCATGCGTTCCTTTTTGACCATACTGGGTATTGTCATCGGCGTGGCCGCAGTGATTATCATGGTGACTATCGGTGGTGGGGCGACGGCCCAGGTTAGCCAGCAGATATCGAGCCTTGGCACTAATCTGCTCATGGTTCGGGTCGGTCAGCGGATGGGAGGGGGGCAAGGTGTTGCGGCTCCTCCTTTTAAGCAGGCTGATGTTCAGGCCATTTATCGTGAGGTGCCTTCTATTGCCGCGATTGCCCCTTCTTCCTCGCAGCGGCTTGTGGCCGTCTACGGGAATAAAAACTGGTCCACCACGGCCACCGGTGTTGATAACGAGTTTTTCAAGGTGCGCAACTGGACGGTCCTGAGCGGCCGTCAGTTTCTCGACAGTGAGCTGCGTTCCGGTAAGGCGGTCTGTCTGGTAGGGGCCACGGTGCACAGTGAGCTTTTTGGCGGGCAGGATCCGATCGGCAGCAAGATCCGTCTGGATACTTTTTCCTGTCAGGTTATCGGTGTCCTTGAGGCCAAGGGGCAATCCACCTTTGGCAGCGATCAGGATGATCTGGTGTTGTTACCCCTGCGGACCCTGCAGCGGCGTATTGCCGGTAATCAGGATGTCAGCCTGATCCAGGTCTCGGTGGCGGAAGGCGGTTCGACGGACCAGGCCAAGAGTGAGATCGAGTCGTTGCTGCGGCAGCGCCGTCATATTTCTGCCACCGCCAGCGATAATTTCCAGGTGATGGATATGAAGGAGATTACCAGGATGCTCACCGGCACCACCCAGATCCTCACCGCCCTCCTTGGAGCGGTGGCCGCAGTCAGCCTGCTGGTAGGCGGCATCGGCATCATGAATATCATGCTGGTCTCGGTCACGGAACGAACCAGGGAGATCGGCATTCGTCTGGCCATCGGCGCCAGGGAGCGGGAGGTCTTGCTGCAGTTTCTGGTGGAGGCGGTGGCGCTCTCTTCCCTCGGTGGTCTGATCGGTGTGGTCGTCGCCCTGAGTGGTTCAGTGGGGCTTGCCAAGGTGTTGAATGTCCCCTTTATCCTGAATCCGGGGATCGTGGTTGTTTCATTCCTCTTTTCCGCGGCCGTTGGTATTATTTTCGGTTTCTTCCCGGCCAGAAAAGCGGCGCATCTGAATCCCATTGACGCCTTGCGTCATGAATAGACGGGGGCGGCCCAGGGGGGCCTCTCTTGCCCCGGGCAGGAAAGGGCTCTTCTGCTGATCAGCAGAGAAATGCAAGAAATAAAAAAAGCCCGGACACCTGTTTTCAAGGTGGTCCGGGCTTAATTACTTGGTGCCTAGAGCGGGAGTCGAACCCGCACGGGCGCAGGGCCCACGAGATTTTAAGTCTCGGGTGTCTACCAGTTCCACCATCCAGGCATGGTGTTATTTTTACCACAGGGGTGTTTTGTTTGTCAATCGGCAAAAGCTGACGCCCCAGGGTTAAATTATTCTTCAGGTGTTCCCCGGATTCCGCTGACGCTGCATCCAGACTACGTTTTTACGTCTCTTGTAACACCAGTAGCCTGGATGAACTGCAATGGAATCAGGGGGTAGGGCTCCATCAGTTGATTCTGTCTGCTTCCCGGAGAATGGCCAGCATGTCACGAACTGCCTGGTCAAGTCCGGTGAAGGCGGCCCTGGCGATTATGGCATGACCGATGGACAGTTCTTCAATGGTGTCGAGGGCGGCGATCCTGGCGGTGGTCTGATAGTCCAGGCCATGTCCGGCATAGACCCGCAGACCGGCCTGGTAGGCCTCTTCGGCCATGGTGGCGATGGTCTGGAATTCCTGTTCGCGCGCCTTTGCATCTGCAGCGTTGCAGTAGCGGCCGGTATGGATCTCGACAAAGGTGGCCCCGATCTCATGGGCGGCTTTGACCTGCCTGGTGTCAGGATCGACAAAAAGAGAGACCGGAATCCCGGCCTTGCGCATCTTGTCGATGGTCTTGGCCAGCATCTTTTTCTGGGAGGCGACATCCAGGCCCCCTTCGGTGGTCAGCTCCTGCCGTTTTTCCGGGACCAGGGTCACCATGTCCGGCTTGAGATCAAGGGCGATGGCAATGATTTCCTTGTTTGCGCCCATCTCAAGGTTGAGTTTGGTCTTCACCGTCTCCCGAAGCAGCCTGACGTCGCGGTCAATGATATGGCGCCTGTCTTCCCGGAGGTGGACGACAATGCCGGCGGCCCCGGCCATTTCACAGATGGCGGCGGCAGCTACCGGGTCCGGTTGAACGCCTCCCCTGGCCTGACGGATGGTGGCAATGTGATCGACATTAATGGCAAGATGGGTCATGGCAATGCTCCTGGAAGAGAGTAATCTGGTGAGTAGCTGCTGTTCTTTGTCCTGCATGGCGATGGCATCGGCCTCTGACAACTCGTGGTCGTAGCCGAGTAGATGTAGGAGGCCGTGGGTGATGAGCCAGGTGAGCCGGTCATGCAGGGGTTGTTTGAATTCTTTGGACTCACGCAGGGCGGTGTCGACCGAGATAATGATGTCGCCCAGTTCCCTGATCGGCAGCAGGGATAAGGAGCTGTCTGCCCCGCCTCCAAAGGGAAAGGAGAGGACATTAGTCGGCCCGCTCTTGTGCCGGTAGTGATCGTTGAGCCAGCTTATTTCCTGATCGTCCACCAGCAGGATGCTGAGGCCATGGTCGGCAACCCGGCATTCCCGCAGGAGGGCACTGGCACGGCGCTGCAGAAGACGGCTGTTTATGCGGCAGTCCTGGCAGTGGTAATGAATTGAGAGGTCAACGGTCATAGGTCTTGTGGCTGTGGATTTGAGGATACGATGCAGGTATTTAGTGCCTTACAGATTATTTTCTTGTTTTTTTTGCAAGAAAATAATCTGCGAAAGGCACTTATCCCGTTCATCGGGGTTGGATTAATGATAGAGCTTATTGATAACGGCAGAAGGGGGAGCGTCTGTTGCCACCTTGTTCTCCGCTTTCTTTTCATAGGCGGTGATGATCTTCTGGACCAGGGGGTGACGGACGACATCGGCCTGGGTAAAGGGGCAGAAGGCGATACCTTCAATGGCGCCCAGAATCTTTCCGGCCTCAAGGAGCCCTGACTGTTCAGGAGCCGGCAGGTCCACCTGGGTGATGTCACCGGTGATGACGGCCTGGGAGTCAAAGCCGATACGGGTCAGAAACATCATCATCTGTTCTCGGGTGGTATTCTGGGCCTCGTCAAGGATGATAAAGGCATTGCTCAGGGTGCGCCCACGCATGAAGGCCAGCGGGGCGATCTCGATGATGCCCTGTTCGATCAGGGCATTGCTTCTTTCAGGCCCCAGCATGTCATTGAGGGCATCATGCAGGGGCCTGAGGTAGGGATTGACCTTCTGGGCCAGATCGCCTGGCAGGAACCCCAGCTTTTCCCCGGCCTCAACTGCCGGCCTGGTCAGGATGATGGATCGTACCGCGTTATTGGTCAGGGCGGAAACGGCCATGGCTACGGCCAGATAGGTCTTGCCGGTGCCGGCCGGTCCTATGCCGAAGACCATATCATTGTGGCGGATGGCGTCGATATAGTTTTTCTGGTTGGTGGTCTTGGGTGAGACGATGCGGTTCTGGGTGGTGATGTAGACCTTATCAAGAAAGATCTTGTCCAGCCTGGCATGGGGGTTTGATTCAAGGACGCGCAGGCCAAAGGCAAAGTCAGAGGAAAAGACCTTCAGGCCCTTGCGAATCAGACCGTAAAACTGATCCAGCAGTTCGGCGGCCAGCTCCACTTCATGGCCGAGGCCGGAGATATGCACCCCCATGCCCCGGACATGAATCGTCACCCCGCAGCATCTTTCTACGGTCTGCAGATTTTTGTTCAGGTCGCCGAACAGGGTTGCTGTCAGCCCGTTATCAGCAAAATCAAGGTCGCGGCTCAGCGGCTGGCGGGCCGCCTTATTTTTTGGTGGTCTTGCCAAGGGCTCCATCTATCCTCTGCTGAAAGGCTTCCAGGCTGCGTTCCCGCAAGGGAAGGCCATTGATGAAGATTGTCGGCGTTCCGGTTACCCCTGCATTCTGGGCATCCAACATGTCCTGATCTATCTTTTGTCTGATCTTGGCAGAGGCCATGTCGCTCTTGAACTGAGCCATTTTGAGCCCAAGTTTGACTGCAATGGTGTCAATGGTTTCATTGTTAATAGTCGGCAAGGCAAAGAGGGCGTCATGAAATTCCCAGTATTTGCCCTGTTCGCCCGCAGCAAGGGCGGCGCGGGCGGCAGGGTCGGCAAATTGATGCATCGCCAGCGGTAGATTTTTCAGGACAATCTTTACGGTGTCAGGATTGTGCTCGAGCACCTGCTCGAGAAGCGGCGAGAGCTTGCCGCAGTGAGGTCACTGAAAATCGGTAAAGACGGCGATGGTCACCGGGGCTGTGGCCAGGCCGAGAAAGGGCGAGCCCGTGGTGTTGATATCGGCTATAAAATCAATAGTCATGTCCGAAAAGACCTTGGTCTTCTGGTTGATGAGGAAAAGTCGTTCGCCGCGAGGTGCGATATCGATGGCCGATACCCCTTTGTCCACGGGGATTGAGCCGGTCAGCTCGCCCATGTTGTCATAGACAAGCACTGTCTGCTGGTCGGTCAGGATGAAGACCTGCTTTCCATCGAGCGAATAAACAATGTCCAGGGGGGTTGCCGGAAGGTCCCAGCTTTTATCCACATTCCAGTCTATCCTGGAGGGGGCCTTTGTGTTGGTCGCGGCCAAAGCCTGACCGGTGACAAAGAATGCCAGAAGCAGGGCACATCCCGTTGCTGCCTGTTTGTATTTCATCGATTTCCTCAGAGTTGGCATGATTGGATAAAGGGGGATTGCAACGTTTCTTGTTGCTGCCAGAGGCAACGGATCAAATATAGTCGCTGCCGCTGGATTTGGCAAGCTGTTCTGAAAAGGTAACTCTCCAGCTTAATGCCGGGAAAATGCCAAAACACATGTCACGTAACTATCCAGCAGTGCCTCATATGCGAGAAAGAGGCCTGCGCAGTGTATTGATTCGTACATGAGCAGGCCGATGACGAAGCAGATGAGGTGCTGCTGGATAGTATCTGTCCGGGGAGGATGGCGACAACATTTTTTGTCTGCTGAACACGTATTCGGCCTGTTCTCGGTTGAATCTTCCTTGACTGGCTGAAAGATGTGAATTATTAATTAGTGGCTTGCAGATTATTTTTTTGTTTTTTTGCCAGAAAATAATCTGCGAAAGGCACTTATCCCGTTCATCGGGGTTAGCATACTTAAATATGATTTCAGGTGAAAAGAGCAGGCAACTGTCAGTTGCTGAGATTTTGGCGACAAGGTTGTGTGGCGGTTGTGTGGCTGTGAATCAGCTATAAACTGTTGTTGCCTTGCTTCTGCCGGTTGAAGTTTTGCGAGGGTGGCGGAATTGGTAGACGCACTGGTCTTAGGAACCAGCGCCTTGTGCATGGGGGTTCGAGTCCCCCCTCTCGCACCACTTGTGGTGTTAAATGATGCGGTAAGTGATACAGGAATGATCTTCTGTCTTTTTTCGGAGAGGATCAAGCCGTTTGTCCAGTTTATAAGGGGGGCTTTTGTTTGCTGTCAAAGTCGAACCCCCCGGGATTAATCTCAATTGAAAGGATGTTAACGATGGATGTTGTAGTCGAGAAACTTACTGATCTGACAAGAAAAATTACCATTGCTCTGCCGGAAGATGTGGTGCAGAAAGAGCTTAAAGACGCCTATGATAAGGTGCAGAAGGATGTGAAGTTAAAGGGGTTCAGGCGAGGCAAGGTGCCTCGTTCCATTATCCTGAAGAACTTCCAGCAGAAGGTTGAACCTGAGGTTGCCGAAAAGCTGATTCAGGACACCTATTTTACGGCCATTGAGCAGGAAAAAATTGACCCTGTCGTGCATCCCGAGATCAGCGAACCACGATTCAAGGATGATGGCACCTTCAGCTATGTGGCCATGATTGATACCAAACCAGAATTTGAACTGCAGGGCTATAAGGGACTTGAAGTGGAGAAGCCTGCTGTCGATGTGAGTGATGAAGAGATAAACGCCGAGGTGGAATCCTTGCGGGTCGAGATGGCCCCCCTCCGCTCCGTTGGTGATCGGGCGGTGGTGAAAGGGGATGTCGTTGTTGTTGACTTTCAGGGGTATCATAATGATAAGCCCATGAAAGAAGTGAAAAATGATAATTTTTCGGTAGATGTCGGTTCCGGGCGCATCAGTCTCGAATTTGAGGACAAGCTTGTGGGTATGCGGATGGGCGAAGAGGCCAGTCACGAGGTGGAATTTCCTGCCAAGTATCCCAATCCTGTGCTTGCCGGCAAGAAGGTGACCTTCAAGGTCAAGGTGAAAGATGTCAAGGAACGCCTTCTCCCTGAGCTTGATGACGAATTTGCCAAGGATGTGGGCTCTGAATATGCAAGCCTGGCGGAACTGAAGACTGCCATCCATGACCGTATCGCCAAAGAGAAAGAAGAAAAGGCGGATGGTGATTTGACTGATCGGATCATGCTCAAACTCCTTGATAATCACACCTTCCCGGTTCCTGTTCGTCTGGTGCGTTACGAAGTGGAAGAGATGATCAAGGCCACGGTAAAGTCCCTGGAGGAGAACGGCATGGATCTGGAGTCTGCCGGTATCAACCGTGAAGAGTTGGCCGAGCGCAACCGGGCAACGGCCGAAAAGCGGGTGCGCGGCGATTTCATCCTCAAGAAGATCGCCGAGGTTGAGGCAATCAAGGTAACGGATGAGGATATGGATCGCGGTTTCAAGCGTATCGGCGACCAGTATAATATGCCTGTGGCCCAGGTAAAACAATATTTCGGTGGCAGCCGTGATGATCTGCTTCCCTTTGTCAACGAACTGCTGAATGAAAAGATCCTCGCTTTCCTGCGGGCGGAGGCCAAGCTGCTTGATGCCACGGCTTCTGTGGTGGTTTCGTCGGAGAATGCCGAGGCGTAAGGGATGAACGGCAAGCAGCTGCCTTCACGGTCTCAGGGGTCGAGTGGCGAAACAGCCGGTTTCTTGCTCACTGTTTCGTCTCACTGACCGTGGATGGTGGCAGAACAACCGGCTTCATATGCTGTTTAGGAGCCGTTACGAAATAACATGGCCATTTATATCTATTTCGTTAAGGATCCTTATGCCGCTCCTGGCACTTAGATGGCTATGTTATTTTTTTACAGTGGCTTGGCAGATGGATGCAGGTAGTCATGTTGATTTTTTTTTACAGCAGCAAATAATAAGTGACATCAGATGAATACTTTCGACTGCAGATGGCCGTAAATATGGCCGTTGCAGTCGAACTGTTTTAAGGAGAGTGTAAAATGAATATGATTCCTATGGTTGTCGAGCAAAGTCCACGCGGTGAGCGGGCCTTTGACATTTATTCCCGTCTGCTCAGGGAACGTATTATCTTTCTGGGAACATCCGTGGGCGACGAAGTTGCCAGTTCCATTGTTGCCCAGATTCTTTTTCTGGAGGCAGATGATCCGGACAAGGATATAACCTTCTATATTAACTCTCCTGGCGGTTCGGTTACGGCCGGTATGGCTATCTATGATACCATGCAGTATGTGAAATGCGATATTGCCACCTTGTGCATGGGGCAGGCGGCTTCCATGGGCGCCTTGCTGCTTGCCGCCGGGACCAAGGGTAAACGCTACGCCTTGCCCAGCTCCCGAATCATGATCCATCAGCCCATGGGCGGCTATCAGGGGCAGGCCACGGAGATTGATATCCATACCCGGGAAATCCTGCGGATGCGTGATGATCTGAACCGGATTCTGGCCCATCATACCGGCCATCCGATCAAAAAGATCAAGCTCGACACTGAAAGAGATAATTTCATGAGCCCTGTCGAGGCTCGTAAATATGGTATAGTAGATGAAGTGCTCACAAAACGCAAAGATTCGGATGAGGAAAAGGTAAATGGCTGATAAGAAAAAAAAGGAATTCCACTCTAATTGCTCGTTCTGTGGAAAAAGCCAGGATGAAGTTGCCAAGCTGATTGCCGGTCCTGATGTTTATATCTGCGACGAGTGTATTGAGCTGTGCAACGAGATTGTCCATGAGGATGACCAGGCGGTCGGGGGTGTTGATGAGCATGGGCTGAGGCCGGCCGCACTTAAGCCCATGCAGATCAATGACCATCTGAACGAGTATGTTATCGGCCAGGAATTTGCCAAAAAGGTGCTCTCTGTTGCCGTTCATAATCACTATAAGCGGATAGAGGCCCCTGTTGCTGATGATCAGGTGGAGCTGCAAAAGTCCAATATTATTCTGATCGGACCTACGGGCAGCGGCAAGACCCTGGTGGCCCAGACCCTGGCCCGGATTCTGAATGTCCCTTTCTGTATGGCCGATGCCACCACCCTGACTGAAGCCGGGTATGTGGGCGATGATGTCGAGAATATCCTGGTCAATCTCCTGCAGGCGGCTGATTTCGATATTGAGCGGGCGGAAAAAGGCATTATCTATATAGATGAGATTGACAAGATCGCCAGAAAATCCGACAGTCCGTCCCTGACTCGTGATGTGTCAGGTGAAGGGGTGCAGCAGGCCCTGTTGAAGATCATTGAAGGGACGGTCGCCTCCATCCCTCCCAAGGGCGGCAGAAAACACCCGCAGCAGGAGCTGGTCAAGATCGATACCACCAATATCCTCTTTATCTGCGGCGGTGCCTTTGTCGGACTCGACATGGTGGTGAAACGGCGCGGCGGCAAGAAGTCGATCGGTTTTGGCGCCCAGGTGACCAGTGAAGGTAAGCAGAATATCGGCGAGATTCTGGCCGGCGTCCAGCCCGAGGATCTCCTGAAGTTCGGCCTCATCCCTGAGCTTGTCGGCCGTCTGCCGGTCATTGCCACCATGCAGGAGCTGATGGAGGAGGATCTGATCCGCATCCTGCGTGAGCCCAAAAACGCCCTGGTGAAACAGTATCAGCGACTTTTTGAACTGGAGGGGATTAAGCTGTCCTTTACCGAAGGGTCCCTGATAGCTATTGCCCGCAAGGCCCTGAAGCGCAAATCCGGGGCCAGGGGGCTGCGTTCGGTGCTGGAGGCGGCCATGCTTGATGTGATGTATGAGCTGCCCTCGAGAGAGAATGTCCAGGAATGTGTGATCAGTGAACAGGTGATCAACGATGGAGAGTATCCTGTGATTCTTTACGGAACCAACGAGAAGCAGAAATTACAAGGCACCTGATCCGCAGCCTGCGGGTGCGGTTCAGAATTATTTTTTTACCCTCCGGTTTTGTCCGGTTCAGGAAGAGATATGCAAGAAAGAGAGACCAGATTATATCCACTCATGCCTCTGCGTGATATTG
This sequence comes from Desulfoarculaceae bacterium, assembly GCA_019429465.1. Lineage (GTDB taxonomy): Bacteria > Desulfobacterota > Desulfobulbia > Desulfobulbales > Desulfocapsaceae > UBA2270. The sequence continues at coordinate 7,229 of JAHYIV010000018.1, read as the reverse complement.
TTATCTTTCCCCACATGGTGGCGCCCCTGGTGGTGGGGAGGGCACGGTCAATCCAGGCCCTGGAAGATGCCATGGAGAAGAGGACCGAGATCTTCCTGGTGACTCAGAAGGATTCCAGGGTCGATGACCCGACTGAGCAGGAGATCAATACGGTGGGGACTCTGGCGGTGGTGATGCAGCTTTTGCGGCTGCCTGACGGCACCATCAAGGCCCTGGTCGAGGGGAAAAGACGGGCCAGGATCGTCTCCTTTGTCCCCCATGATACCTTCCTGCAGGCGGAGATCGACGAACTTGAGGAGACGGATGCTGCCGGCGGCAAGGTACTTGCCTATGACCGGGAACTACGCAAGATCTTTGATGAGTTCTGCGAAACGACCAAGAAGCTTCCTAAGGAGGTAGTGAAATCTGTTACCAGCATTGAAGGCGCCAGTAAGCTTGTCGATGTGATCTGCGCCCATCTGCCGCTGAAGACCGAAGAAAAACAGGAGATCCTGGAATGTGATTCGGTGGTGCGGCGGATGGAAAAGGTGATGGAATTTATCCAGATTGAGATTGAGCTCTCTGAGTTGGAAAAGGACATCAATGAAAAGGTAAAAAAGCGTATGGGTAAGATCCAGCGTAATTATTATCTAGGCGAGAAGGCCCGGGTGATTCAGCGGGAGATGGGGCAGAATGAAGACGGCCTCGATGAAATTGCCGAGCTTGAAGAGCTTGTGAAGAAGAAAAATCTGCCGGTTGTGGCCCGTGACAAGGTGACCAAAGAGTTGAAGAAACTCCGGAGCATGCCTCCCATGTCGGCCGAGACCACCGTGGTCAGGAACTATATCGACTGTATCGTCAGTCTGCCCTGGAAAAAGAAAAGCAAGGGGGTCATTGATATTAACAAGGCTGAGATGATCCTCGACGAGGATCATTATGGGCTGGAAAAACCGAAGGAGCGCATCCTTGAGTATCTGGCGGTTCAGGCCCAGGTAAAAAAGATCAAGGGACCGATTCTCTGTCTGGTCGGCCCTCCCGGCGTCGGCAAAACCTCCATCTCCAAGTCTATTGCCAGGGCCATGGGCCGGAAGTTTGTCCGACTGTCGCTTGGAGGGGTGCGGGACGAGGCCGAGATCCGGGGGCACAGGCGCACCTATATAGGTGCCATGCCCGGCAAGATTATTCAGTCGATGCAGAAGGCGGATGTGGTCAATCCTGTGTTCTGTCTCGATGAGGTGGACAAGATGAGCACCGATTTTCGCGGCGATCCTTCTTCGGCGCTCCTGGAGGTCCTTGATCCCGAGCAGAACAACAGCTTTAACGACCATTATCTTGATCTGGATTATGATCTCTCCGAGGTTTTTTTCATCACCACGGCCAATAATCTGCACGGTATTCCCGTGCCTCTGCAGGACAGGATGGAGATCATCCGCCTCAACGGCTATACCGAAGGGGAAAAACAGAAAATCGCCGAAGGGTATCTGATCCCCAAACAGCTCGAGGCCAACGGCTTTAAACCGGAAGATATCCAGATTACCGAAGGCGGCATCCTCGAGCTCATCCGGCGGTATACCAGGGAGGCCGGGGTCAGGAATCTGGAGCGGACTCTGGCCTCTCTCTGCCGCAAGATCGCCCGGGACCGGCTGAAGACAAAGCTGAAGGGCAAGCGTTACCGGATTACCGCCCAGTCGGTCGTCAAATATCTGGGAACCCCGCTTTACCGCTATGGTCTGGCCGAAGCGCGTGATGAAATCGGTCTGACCACCGGACTGGCCTGGACCGAGGTGGGCGGCGAGCTGCTGCAGATTGAGGCTACCCTGATGCCGGGCACCGGCAAGTTGACCATTACCGGCAAGCTCGGTGATGTGATGCAGGAATCTGCCCAGGCGGCCCTGAGCTATGTGCGTTCCCGGGCCGAGCGTCTTGGCCTGGAGACCGATTTTTATCAGAAGCTGGACATCCATATCCATGTCCCTGAAGGGGCCATCCCCAAAGATGGACCATCAGCCGGGGTCACCATCGCCACCACCCTGGTTTCGGCCCTGCTCAAGGCCCCTGTACGCCACGAGATTGCCATGACCGGAGAGATCACCCTCAGGGGACGAATCCTGCCCATCGGCGGCCTGACCGAAAAACTGCTGGCCGCCAAGCGTGGAAATATCACCCATGTCCTGATTCCCAAGGCAAATGAGCGGAACCTGGCGGACGTCCCGACCAATATCAGGAAAAGTCTGGTGATAGAGTGTATTGATCATGCGGATGATGTCCTGGAACGGGCCATTGTCCTCAAGGAGGGAGAATCACTTTTTAAGGATCTGCCGGTTGCTGTTTACGACAAAGTGACATTGTCTGCAGATAATAGTCATCATTGATTCTTTTCACTTGACGAAGCCTTGAGATCTTGTTAAAAAACCCTTCATCATTGATTGAGCGGGCGGTTAGCTCAGCTGGGAGAGCATCGGCCTTACAAGCCGAGGGTCACAGGTTCGATCCCTGTACCGCCCACCATTCAACTTTGATATTTTGGAGTGGTAGTTCAGTTGGTTAGAACGCCGGCCTGTCACGCCGGAGGTCGCGGGTTCGACCCCCGTCCGCTCCGCCAGCAACATCAAGGGTTTCAACCGAAAGGTTGAAACCCTTTTTTCGTTTTGCAGCTTGAGTGATATTTTTCTATCGTAGGTCGGGCTTCAGCCCGACGCTGGGCCTACTATGTGTCCCCGTTGTCGGGCTGAATCCCGACCTACTTCTGTTTGAACTGTTCGTTGACCTTATAGACAAAGGCCAGAACCTCGGCCACGGTGCGGTAGAGTTCGGCGGGGATCTCCTGGCCCAGGGGAATCTTGGCCAGGAGCTCAACGAGATCAGGGTCTTCCTGGACATAAACCCCGGCCTCTCTGGCGGTTTCGATGATCTTTCTGGCAATCTCACCCTTGCCGCTGGCGACAATCCTGGGGGCACTCCCTTTTTCGGCGTCGTAGATGATGGCAACGGCTTTTTCCAGCCCTTGTCTCTCCATCCTGTTACACCTTGGTATTCAGCAGTGATTGCCCGGACGGCACTAACTGGCGGATAAGGTCTGCGCCGGGGGCGTCTGCTGTTCCTGAAAAGAAAAGTTCCCGCAGGGGGAGATCCGCCAACTGCTGCCTGAGTTCATCACCGAACTGACTGACAAAATCGGCCTTCTCCTGAGAATCACAGTTGAAACGCATCCACAGCCCGTCATCTGTCTGCAGAAATTCGACAGTGATATCTCCAAGTCCGGTTAGGGCCAGATGCAGGGAAAAATGGAGCTGTTTTTTTCGCTCCCGCTCTTCTGTCTCCTGGTCCTGTTTCTGATCGATAAGGAGATAGCCCTGGTCAAGGAAGGGGAAGGGCAGGGGGAGGATGAAGGCTTTTTCCTGGTCCATGCGCAGTTGGCTGAGCTGGAAACTCTCAATGGCAGCAAGAAGGGCCTTGCCGGTTTTTCCGATCCTTTCTGATTCTTTAAAGAGATGAACGATCTCCAGAAGCGCTGATTTGAGAGAGCGGGTCCCTTCATCTATCACGCCCCTGCCCAGTTTCGCTTCAAGTTGCAGGCCCATGTTGTCCACAATCTGTCGCAGTACCTCGCCCCCCTCTTTGCCGCTGAGAGGTTTCTGCTGCAGGGACCAAAAGGTCTCTAGTATCTGACGACTCGCGGGGGTGAGCATTTCTATGGCCGGATTCGGCGGTTGCTGCAGCAATTGGAACAGCGGGCCCAGATCAAGGTTCTGACCAATAAAGCTTAAGGAATGGCCGAGGAATTGCTGCAAAGTGGGAGCGATGATCCTCAGTTCCAGTTGGGGCGTGGTGGCGGTCACCTGGAGCTGGAGGGATTGACCCGGGCTGAGGGTTACCGAATCACTTTGGGCCAGGATACGGTTCGAACCTATGTCGAGGATAAATCTGTTGTCACCTGCCGCCTCGACCACCCGGGCCTCCATGGTCTGACCATTCTGCATCTGCTGCGGATTATATTGCTGTCCGCCTGCCCCGGAAGTAGAGGAACCAAGGGCAGCTGAAGGTGAGAGGAGGGCGATTGGATTCATACTTCTCTCTCGACAGGAATTGAATAAAAATGTAGCCCCGCATCAGTTACCGACATCACGAACCCGGATGACGGCTAACGAACGGAGCCTGGATGGAGCGCCAGCGCAATCCGGGGAACCCCAGGTGCCCGCTGGCACGTCCTACGCGAAGGCGTTGTCGCGGAGTTGTCGGCGTTGTTCTTTCAGGCAGCAGGATACGATAATATCACGTTCTTTCTGGGAGATGTCGTCAAATCGTAATGCTATCTGACAGCGTTCTTTGCGTAATTTTATCGTCCGGATGACATGAGAGGTACAGAATATTTCTGTATCAGTATAGGGGAGGTTGATCTGAAGACGGATGCGCTGCTTGTTCTCGAATTCCGCCGGAAAGATGGCCAGGGTGCCGCCTGCTGAAAGATCCAGGGTTTCGCCGCAGTGAGTCCATGGCTTGGCCTTTTCCTCGGGGCCGGGTTCATAACTGGCCGAGATGGCGGTCCGCAGGTTGGCCCGATAAGCGGTGCGCAGGCTGGTCGGGTCAATCGTCTTCTGGGTAAACAGTTCCAGAACTCGGTCACCCTTGATGGACTCGATAGCAGCCTTGAAGGTGACTGGTTTTACCCCATTATTCAACGCCACAAGACAGCTCTTGCCGATATCAAGATTAACGGGAATTTGTTTTGGGGGGAAGACCAGGAAAAAATGAGGGGTGATGGATTCTTTATAGACACATTTGAGCTGTACGGAGCCGCCGTTCGTAAGCTGCAGGTTGATTTCAGCAGACTGGCTGTCCTGGACTCTTTTTATCGTATCACAAGAGAAGATGGCATTGGCGTCTGTAAGGTATATTGTATGAATAAAGATGGACTGGTGAAAAGTCCGGATTGTCATGGCGTCATTTCGACCAGCGGCAGAAAGTTTATTGGCACCAATGTGCCGAGGAACAAGATCTCACGCACCTGCTCGCTGACTGTCCTGTCTCTAACCCCGATGAGCGGGATAAGTGCCTTTCGCCTCTTTACAATTCCATCAACGACGAAAGGATACTTCATCGTCTTTGACCTGGACCTTGAGTCGAAGCAGCCGGCGCTGGGTGATCAGGCATTGGCCGACGATCTTGTCTCGTTCTTCATCGCTGATATCCTCGTAGTGATAGGCGACAATATACCTGTCGTCTTCCACCTCGGATGTCCTGACCGGACGGGCCATGAAGGAGATCGTTTCGGATTTATCGGCCGGCAGGGGGAGCCGCAGTCTGACCAGTTTGTCAGCCGGGGGCCGTTCGTGAAAAAATGCCAGGAGACCGCTGCCGCTGAGATCAATGGTCGTCCCTGAAATCCTCCACTGTTCTTCCGGGCTGCCGAACCCTTCTGGGAGTGGGGAGCTGGCAATGATCGGCATGGTGTAATCAACCCGGAAATAGTCACGCATCTGCTCATGGCTGATAGCCTTGAGGACGATCAGCTCCAATACCTGGACATTCACCACTTGCTCGATCATGGCCTCAATGGAGACACTTTGGCCCGCCATATCAAGGTTGACGATGCAGGGCGATCGGGTGTCGAGCCTGTCGACGGGCAGGGTGCCTGGTTCAAAGAGGAGATTGAAACGGGGGGCGCTGGTTTTCCGGAGAATACATTGCCGGCGGCAGCCTTGATCGTCCCCGTGAAGAGGTAAAAAAATCCTGACCGGCTTGGCGTCTGGAATGTTGTTGATGAAATCAGTCTGTATATTCACGATAAGAGATCTCTGATTGTTGAGGCGTCGTTACGAAAGGACAGTCAACTGCCCGGCCATATTGTTACCCAGGCCGCGGACGAAGGTTGTCGGGCTGCTTGATACAGGCTCGTGTCGGTCAGATTTTAATCCGGCAACAGGCCTACGATGCAACTCTACTCTGAGAGTGTATCAGTCAAGAAAAAGACTATCAAGGATTCCGTGTATTGTCGAGGCTTTCAACAAGTTTTTTTTTGATCAGGGCTGTTTGTGCCGCTATCTGATCACAGACCAGGATGACTTTGGCCAGGATCTTCTGGTAGTCTTTGACAAAGGGGGTGTCGGCGATCTCGGCACCGGCAAGAGTCAAGATGGCGATGAGCTGATCGTCCTGGCCTGCCAGATCCTGCTGCATCCGGGCGAGCTGATTGCTTCTCAGCAGAATCTGCGAGGGTGGTAAGGAGGCAAGGTCGCTTGCCAGGGAAGAGGCAGCCCGGTCGAGAAGGGTGTAGCGTTCAACGGCCTGGAGGAAGGAGTGTTCAACGTCAAGGATGGTTGAGCTGGAGGAGCTGTGGGACGCGATCGGCAGTGAACCGGAGTACGGCGCAAGAGAGGGCATCAGAGCAACCTTCTGAGGAGCGCACCGTTCGCCACGGGATTGGGCTGGCGGTAGCCGTTCAGGGCGGTGCGGCCGCCCTGGGCCTCCTTGATTTCATGGGCCAGCAGCGATTTGATATTGTCGGTGGTGGTCAGCAGCGCCCGGTTGTGCTGGATGATTTGTTGCATGATATCCTGGCGCCTGTCAATTAAGAGATGATCAGACCCATCCTGGGGCATCTCTTGCATGGCGGCGACAAGTTCGAAATCTGCCTGGACTGCCTGCTCCTGCAGGTGCAGGATATCGGCTCCTCTGCTGGTAAATGTCGCCGGATCGGTGCCGACGCCAGCACCGTTGATGGCGGTAAAGAGGACGAGAATCTGCTCATACCGCCTGATCGAAGAGTGGAGCAGGGCCTCAAAATTGCTTGCGTCCTGCTGTGGTGATCCGGGTTCAGCCCAGCAGTGTCCGGTTAGAAAATTGCATACAAAAAAACGCCAAAAAAAATCACCAGTGAGGTTGTTTTTTTCTTGACAGTGAAATGAAAATTTTTTGCATTTTCCTTAAAAGGTTTAATGATTTTAAGGAGATACGTAATGAATCGCTTCAAGATTTACTCTCGCTGGCACATGGTGCCAGAGCAAAAACAACTCATGGTGCCAGTAAGGAATATACTTCCAAACACACCGCCACTTCAATCCAGGTGCAATAAACCATTGGTAGCGTAGAAAATAAGAGACTTTGAGAATAAAGTCGTAAAAAATGCCCTCCCTTTTTATGGTAATAATAGTTTTGACGAACTAACCATAAACAAGGAGGGCAAGATGGGATCACTCCCAGAATTTGAAGGTATCACTATTGATTTTGATTGTCAATTTAAGGTGCATTTG
>JAHYIV010000017.1 GCA_019429465.1 Desulfoarculaceae bacterium | reverse complement strand
GGTATTCTTTTTCATGACCTGCCTCCTTGGTTATGGCTCTGCGCCGTAGTGAATTGTTTTCTACAGCATAACCCATGTTTGCAAGGGGCAGGTCTTTTTCGTTTAACTGACAGCCATTATGTCTAAAGGAGGTGATGAAAAATGACAGTTGAATCTAAAACAGCGGGTTGGGATTGGGGGGCTTTTTTTCTTGGGCCTTTTTGGTATCTTTCGAAAGGCATGAAGGCCAAGGGAGTTTGGCTTTTAATTTTTTCAGTATTTTCTTGTTTTATGGCTGCACCATTCATTTGGGTCTATTGTGGTGCGAGAGGGCGAGGGGACTTGTACGATTATTCGTTGCAGAAAAGAAGCAGAATAAACTTAAACGAAATTTAATTACAATTAAAGGTAATTTACTATGGGAAACTTAATGGGTGGCGGATTTCTCTTTTTTCTTGTGCTATGCTTCTTTGGATTCATCTTTTTTTGCATATATTATATTTTCAAACAAATGCAATTTGTTATTCAAGCAATAAATCTTTATAAGGACATGGTTGTACGCCAGGACGCAATGTTGAAGATCCTGAAAGATATACGTGACACCTTTAGCGGTAAGGATAAAAAATATACGCCTGATGTTGAGGTAGCGACCGCATATAAAGATGATTCTGACAACCCAGAAACCCGAAAAATAGCGGACCTCCAAAAAACACAACAGGAGATGTACGATAATGGCGATTGTCCAGAATGTGGAGACAAAATAGGTAAAAACGAAGAAAGATGTTTAGGGTGTGGAGCCTGGTTGTTGAGTATATGAGGTAATCACCACACTTATAAAGAAACAGCAAAAATCGCCGAACCAGGCGCTGCACTCGGACACCGGGGAGCAGCGCTTTTCAAAACAATCAAGTTTGTCGGCCCGGTGCCGGTGAGCTTGGTCGTTGGAACGCTGAATAGCTACAAATGCTATATATATCAGCGATATTGCTCTTGTCATAACGAACTGAGCAAAAAACCCAAAAATGGAGAGTGCTATGAATAACCTGAAACCGTTTTTTGCCCTTCCTGTGTTGTTAATGTTACTCATGTTTTCCGGATGTGCCGCCACTCAGACGGCTCTTCCGAAAATGGACGAGGTGTCCAGTCTCAAAGGACAAACAACGGAAGAGATACTGGGACGATTCGGACCACCAGACGGAAGATACACCGATTCCAACAATAACATTGTCTGGGAATACAGAAGACCCACAGCTTCCCGCAGTGGAACAAATCTTTACACGGCCATAGCCTCCGGCGGGTTCGCTTCCGGGAGTGATAGCCTGTATGTCGACATCATGAGATTGACATTTTACCATGATGTGGTTGCAAATTATACGTTCACAGAGAACACGATGAGTGGCGCTATGGGGCTTGGTCAGACAAATAACCAGAATCCACCCGCGATGACAGTTGATCAAGCAATCAAGTCGCCACCCCCCGAAAAGTAAGTGTCTCGCATAAAGCGCTGCGGGAACCAACCCTCAGATTGGTTCCCGTTTTTTTTATTTACTAAAAGAAGTTCAAAAGTGCATATAACGAACAAGGTTAGATTGTGAGAGCGAAGCGCTCCACAATCTGAACCGGTGGTTGGACAAGCCCAGTGGATATAGAAAAGAGCTTTTTCGTCTGAGAGTATCAGAACAGTTGGCAGGGTGGCAGAGAGAAGGAAACTTCCTCTGCAATAATCTTTGAAGAAGAACTTGATGATACATAGTGCTGTTACACACTGTTTTTGTCCTTAATCTGGACGCAAGTATCCTGTTCCGGTGAAATTCGGTTATGGCAAGCATTGCTGTGGCGGTTGCGGTTTACATGTCTTTTGCCTCCGGCTGACTCATCTGTGATATTTGCCTGGATTGGTCGGTGGAAGCGGAATCATTGTGTCAATGATCACCATGGCAGCCCCGCAAACCGGGCACGTAATGGGTGGCCGCTGTTTTAATTTGCCGGCAAGCCCGCGCAAAGGGTTATATCGCAGGAGCAATTTGAGCAGGTTGATGAGTTTTTTACTGCATGAATGGAGAAAGCCGTACGACCTTGCCCGTCGAAACCCTCTGGGCAGCACATGGAGCATGAGCAGGTAGAGGAAATACTCGCCCTTGACTGTCCTGGTTCTATCCTCTCCGCTTTTGGCATGACGATAACGGAAGGTGATCATGCCGTCCCGGCACTGCAGGATATCCTGCTCCCGGATGACTCCCCGGTATAGATATCGTCCAAGGTAGATCAGGGCCTTTTCGCCATTGCCCGTTTCCTTGCAGTCGACCACCCATTGTTTGGGACAATCACTGGGAAACGGCAGGTTGTTGTTAACCATGGCCTGGAGGAGCCTGGCCCGGAAGACCTTGGCCAGAGCTTTGTGACTGAAGAGACATCCCAGAGATTTTACCTTCCAGAATCGCCTTGCCCGTGATATTTTTACCTGACAGCGTTACCACTCCGCTACCAGCACACGAAGAACCGAAGGAAATGTGAATTTACAGAAAAGAAGTTGCCAGCAATTCCCGATATGGGGGAATCTCAGCCATGAAGACCGCCATGTTTACCTTTCTTTCTTGCTGAATCGACTTGCACATATTTTTTTATGGTTGAGAGGCTGTCTCATCGCCTGTGTTGATGAAAAGACGACCAGAAACCGTGTGTTTTTGACATAATTATCCTGTCCGTCTCACCGGATAAATACGGCAGGAGCCTGATCTTTGACAATTCTCCGTCTTACCTGTATCTGTTAAGATAAGTCTGGAACCTTCTGCTTTTAAGCTCCATAGACAATCAAGCGAAGCAGCACCTCCATGGACGGCAACTGCTCATATCTATGGAAATAGCCACGGATCCTTTCCCATAGCCGCCTCTTGCAGCCCATTTCCTTTCTGGCCGCCTGGAAGAGCGGGCAACACATCTGCTGTACCTGATCCACCAGAAAGGCCAGCATCATCATTGTGACAAAGACGCTGTTGGATGCTTCTTCCCCAGTCCGTAATTATGATCAAGGTTGTATCCTTGAGTTTTAAGCGTATTGAAGGTCTCATTCTCAATCCGCCAACGGACACGGCCGGTACGCATGATCTCCCAGACATTCTCTTTGGTAATTTCCAAGTCCGTTACCCAACTGAAAGTCTTGGTAACTTTTGCTGCATTCGTTCCTTCTTCATCGCAAGTGATTTCTTTTTACTCAAGAAAATTCACCAGCAATTCATCCTGACTCGCCTTGTTCAGCGGAACCTGATTGATAAAGCGGAACCAGTGAGTCTTGTTTGGATCTTTTTGATCGGCAATGACGAAATGTGTCACCTGACCTTCCTGGTCTGCTTCATCAACGGTGGTGAATAAAAAAAACATGATCATCGGGCTTGGCTCCCAGAATATAACGCAGGTCGTGTCGCTGCAACTCCAGGATATGCGGGCCATTGGAACTCAACCCATCCTCGACGACAATGACTTTCAGATGGGGATGTTCACGGCGGAAATCATCAAGAAATCGCTTGGCGGCATTGCGTTCGCAGTCATTTTTGGTGGAGCCGTCCTGCTTCCTGATCATCTCCGGGCAGACCGGAATGACCTCCTTTTGATCGGGATGGACAAAGGCGCCGGCCAGCATCTGCATGTGATACTCGATCACCCCGTTACGTTTCTTTTTGGTCAAACAATAAGCAGAGCTGATCTCCTCCGATGAATAATAACTGGTCCCGTCTATAGCCAGAATAAGATGCCCGTTCAGATAGGTCATCTGCGGCAACATCTTCCCCCGTTGCAACTGATGGAAGACCGTTCGGAACGACCTTCGAAGATACTCGACAGCAATTTCATCAAGGATGGCACGCATCTGGCTGTCGCAGGGAATGACCCCGATTCCGTACACACTATGCAGACTCTCCGGTTCATTCTCTCGTCGCTTGTCAAAGTCAAGCAGCGAGCAATCTTTAAGCGAGAACATGGCAAAACAGCTCATAAGTGCATCAGCTAAAGGGAATTTTGCATTCCTGGCCCGGTGATCAGGCACATTGTCAAAATCCTTACGGATGGCTGCTATCATTGCATCGGCATTGAGATGAACACGCATTTTGAGTTTACGAAAAGTTTTTTCTGATTGACGGTGGCGTTTGATAATTTTCTTGCAAGCTGACATGGCGTTTCTCGTTGTAAGGAGTAGATTCTACAAAGAAAAACAAAAAACCTCCTGACCTGCCTGTCAAGTAAAAAAATGCACTCTCTTGCATATATTTTTTATTATAAAAACAAGTGTTTATCGCATTGACGGTCTCTTTTAGCACGGTGCAAAGTTTGCGAAAGCTGTATTTCTGATCACCTGTATTTGTTAGGTTTTTTGGCATATCGGGAACTGCTGAGAAGTTGCTTTATCTCTGAGGCAGACGGTACTCTATGGGAACGTAAGCAAAGGACTATCACTTTATAACTTTCAATAGAAGGAGTAAACGATGAAAAAGAGCATTATATGGGCTGCAGTCTTTATGATGGTTGTATTTGGCTTGTCTGCGTGTGATGGGGGTGGCGGTGGCGATGATAGTGTTGGTTCTGCAAATACCAGACCAACGGCTCATGCAGGGTTAGATCAGTCGGTGATAACTGGTTCTACTGTAACCCTTAATGGCAGCGCCAGTAGCGACCCTGATAGTGATCCATTAGATTATACCTGGACAATGACCAGTAAACCAACCAACAGTAATGCTGCGTTAATGGATGAAACTACGTCTGCACCCTCGTTCATGGCAGATGTTGATGGCAGTTATATAACGCAACTGATCGTCAGTGACGGTTCGTTAAGCAGTATTGCTGATACGTTGACAGTGACGGCATCTCCAGGAGAATCTGCTTCTGTATTGTCACCGTCCCCAGTGGACCAAGTCCTCATCCCCGAACAGGGACAAGTCGTTTCCCAATTTATTGACGCAGTGGCTGAAGGGGTTTCTTATACGTCCACTGCGGATGATGGTTCTACATTCGAGGGCAAGACAAGTGCCTTAGGTGAATTCATCACTTTTCCGGGCGGAAATACCGAATTCAAAATTGGCAACGTCAACTTGGGCACCTGGTACGAGCCATCAGAATCAAATGGGTCAATCTGTCTACTCCGGCAACTCAGCTATGGCCAAACGTACTGCTCGAGCCTCAGTTCGACAATGACCGCACAGATACTGTTAAGCCTAAATGCCGCTCCTAACTCCTACCATGTGCTAATTCCTGAGGGCACAAGTTTGCTGGGTTGCCCTGAGGATGCAGGTTTCCTCACAACAAATGTAATAACCGTCTCAAAACAGCAGGCTGCGGACCATATCATAGACGCATCAAACCGTGTCGATGTACAAAAGAATATTGCGGCTCTGCTCTTCAACATCCCGCTTGCCGACATCGATAAAGATAAAGTCGGAGCAAAGTCTACCTACAACGGTTTTAAAGAATCGCCCGATCCCCAAATGGTATGCAGAGGTTATGACGACGGACACGCCGGGGTTGACTTCTATACTAAGGACGTAGCCGGTGAAAGTACTGCAGAGCGTGACGTCTATTCGTTGACCGACGGAGTAGTCGTAGGCGTTGTACCGGCAAAAGGGTACATATTCATCAAAACCACAATCAAAGTTGACGGCACAGATGAAGACGTAAAGATCAACTACCTGCATTTGCGTGATATATTTATAAATATAGATGACCCGGTCACAAAGGGGCAACCAATAGGCATTCAGGGCAATCTAGGCTTAGGATATAAGGCTTCTGACACTAATACTGCTGAGCATGTACACGTCGAAATCCGCGCCGCTGATCGAACAGGTGCCGCATGTGGCGCTTCGGGCTCGCTTGACCCGCAAAAATATTTTGCAGCGATCGTTGGTGGTACGACACCCAGATGGATTGCACGCATGACAAACGCTGGCGTGGTGCAGTCACTTGAGTTTGAAAGTTCACTCCCTGAGGGAGATTTCGTTGCATCCGGCAGGGAAATATTAGTTGAGGGAACTTGCACGTTGACATCAGAATTGTCAATTTCAGGACAAAAGAACGGTCGAACGATAAATATAAAAACGGACACCATAACTGCCAGTCATGCTTGTGCCAGTGGGACTCATACATCCGGGCAAGGCTTTGAAAGAAACTATGTCGCAGACTACCTCGGAGACACTATATTAATCAATTCTGTAGATCAATGCGATATCATTGTGCGATCGACAAATCCATACGGTTGCTTCAATTTTGAGAGTTTTGAGAGGGAATAGTAACTATCGAGATAGGGCCACAGTCATAGAAGTTGCCGCCAGCGCTGACCTTCTCAACCCATCCAAGGTTCACTGAAACCCCGTCTTCTTTCATCGGAAGTCGGGGTTTTTCTTTCCACCATCCCCGCCCCCAGGCCACCTCGCTCTTGGGGTTTTTCTATTTCCGCGAATCAAAAAGGAGGCAACCATGCATATATTAACCGATCCAAACGACCTAGAATCCTTACTGCTGCCCTTTCAGACTGCTTCCGACGCGGGCATGTGATTGTGGACGTTAATATTGCCACATCGAATATCTGATTATATCCAACCGCCCTCACGTTAACCTTCCTACTGTATCTCCAAAACACAATTCAACCCCCACCACCCATTTCACAAGTGGTATGTGTGGACTTTTGGATGAAAACGGGGTCAATTCTTTGCTTGGCTCGTTAACGCCCATCAAGGGTCAAGTAAAGATTTCCCTCCCTTCTATGAAAGAAATGCACGTAATTTACGAAGAACCCGAGTTTGTCGTGGTCGTCAAGTCCAGTGGGCTGCTCTCGGTTCCCGGACGTGGTCCGGAAAACCTGGATTGTGTCAGCGAGCGGGTGAAAGCACGGTATCCGGGCTGCATCGAACAGCCCGCGGTTCACCGCCTTGATATGGATACCTCGGGGCTGTTGGTGGTCGCTCGAACCAGAGAGGTGCATCGCAACATCTCTCTTCAGTTTCAGGAGCGCGAGGTAACTAAATGCTATATCGCCATTCTTGACGGCGAATTAGATGGCGAGGAGGGTACCGTTGAACTTCCTTTCCGCCTCGATATTGACAATAGACCTCGTCAAATTTATGATCCGGTTCACGGAAAGATGGGGATTACCCACTGGCAAAAACTCCTGGTAAGAGATGGCCAAACACGAATCGAGTTTAAACCTGTAACCGGCAGAACACATCAGCTCAGGGTTCACTCCGCTTCAAAACACGGTCTCGGCATTCCTATTGTCGGCGATCCGCTCTACGGAACCGGCACCGGCCCGGGATTACTGCAGCTCCACGCCTGCTATCTTTCCTTTGCTCACCCAAGGAGTGGTGAGAGTCTCGAATTTAACTCGGAACCTCTATTCTAGGATTTTTGCCGGCTCATGCTGTTGCCATGAAAAAAAGTACCGATATAGACCAGTTGATTTCCGCCCTGCCCACAGAGGCGACCTGCTACGGGTATTGTCCAGCTTGTGATGAGGTTCATTTTCTGACAGAGGGCAACAGCCGCCAATATGCCCTGGAGCTGATGGCGGAACTCGAGCAGCACAAACGGATTGACTTTCACACCCCGGATCCGGAGCCAATATTCTCCACAGACTGCCTCTGGGAAAAAAGAGGTGGGCAGATGTTTGGTGTCTTGGAATGTGTTGATGCCGATGGCAATACCGTCGTGCTGCGGGCATTTTCCGGACAGTTCAACACACGCTGGCAAGCAGAGGGCTGGGTTCCACCGACTTTTGACCTGGATGGATACTACCGGATACTGTCAACAATCAAGTCGTCGGTCCAGCAAATGACCGACGCTATTGAGTCCTGCCAGCAAAAAGCAGACCAGTGTCAACTGCAGTTCGAAGAAGCCATGCGTGCCGGTGGTCGTGCGGCCCAGAAGGATTGCCGCCGGCAGATGCGAGGGGCCTTTAAAGCGCTCGAGCTTGCCAAGAACAAGCGGAGGACATATTCCCAATCCATGATGGTGGTCTTTCTGGATCTGTATCAACTCCACAATTTCAAAGGTGATCAGCGTTCCATCCTCAATGTCTTTTATGAAGACCGGGGAATCCCCACCGGATCCGGCGACTGCTGCGGTCCAAAACTCCTCCACGCCGCCGCCCAAAACGGGTTGACCCCTCTTGGACTGAGCGAATTCTACTTTGGCAGGGAAAATAAAGCCTCGACCAGGTTCCACAAGGAATTCTATCCCGGCTGCAAAAACAAATGCCAGCCGATTCTAGGCTACATGCTCTGCGGTCTTTAGGAGCCGTTACGAAATAACATGACCATTTATATCTATTTCGTTACGCAGGCCAGGGACGGCCCAGTGTCGCGAGCGCCAGGCGTAGGAGCGACCGGCTCCTTATGCCGCTCCGGGCACTTAGATGGCCATGTTATTTTTTTACAGCGGCTTAATAAATGGGTCAAAGCGAAAGCGCCGGTAAAAGCCGGCAAAGATCCCCGATCAATCACCCAGGAGACAAGGAGCCTAGGGCTGAAGACAGCGCGCCCCTGTGAACCCTTGAGGCCCTCGGCGCAGAGGTGAGCGAACATTGCCCCCACCCTGTCACTCACTCTCGTTTTTTCTTTTCCTCCAGCAGGTGCCAGCGGTCATACAGCTTCGCCACTACTGCCTGTGCGGCCTGTAACTCGTTCCAGCACGTATGCAGCCGTTCAGGGTCCGCGACCGTCTCCGGGGCCTCCAGCAGCGTCTGCAGGCCCTCCTGTTTCTCCTCGGCCTCCAGAATCTTTTCCTCTATCTGTTCATATTCCCGCTGATCAAGATAAGAGAGTTTACTGGTCTTCTTCTTTTTCCCGGGACTGCCGGCAACTTCCTTTGCTGCTGTGGCTGGTTTTTCATGCTCCTTGCCGCTTTCCTGCAGGGCGTCCAGCCACTGTTGATAATCGGCAAAATAGCCCACGCCGCCCCGGCCGTCAAAACCAAGCACCCGGTCGCAGACGCGGTCGAGGAGAAAACGATCATGGGTTACCAGCACCAGCGCCCCAGGAAACTCGAGGAGGCTCTCTTCCAGCACATCGAGAGAGGGGATATCAAGATCATTGGTGGGTTCATCCAGCAGCAGGATATCGGCCGGCTGCCGCATCAGTTCGGCAATCAAAATCCGGGCCTGCTCGCCGCCGGAGAGCTGTCCTACCGGCGTCTCCAGCTGTTCAGGCTGAAAGAGAAACCGTTTGGCCCACGAGATCACATGCATGGAATGATCCTGACAGACGACGGTATCACCATCTGGGGCCAGGGCCCGACGCAGGGTCACATTGGGATTGATCTTTTCCCGCCGCTGATCGAAACTGATAATCCGCACCCCGTCGGCCACAATAATCTCTCCGCCATCAGGGACAAAAGCCCCATCCCCACCACCGGCGGCAGCCAGCAGCTGCATCAGGGTGGACTTGCCGCAGCCGTTTCTGCCCAGCAGCCCGAGCTTGGTGCCGGGGGAAAGAACCAGATCCAGCCCGGCAAACAGCTGCTGTCCGCCATAGCCCTTGCCGATACTGCGGGCCTCCAGCAGTTTCCTGGTCTTTCTGCCGGTGGCATCAAATCCTATCTGCACACTTGAGTTGGAGCGATTCCGGGTCTTGACCTGCGCCAGTTCGCCCTGCAGCCTGTGCGCCTCATCAATGCGAGAACGGGCCTTGGTGGCCCGGGCCTTGGGCCCACGCCGGAGCCACTCCGTCTCCCGCCGGACCTTGTTGGCCAGACGCTCTTCCTGCTGCAGCTGCTGGCCGAGAAAGGCCTCCCGCTCTTCCAGGAATTTGACATAGCCGCCCTGCACCTGAAAGGAGCCCTCAGGATAGAGGGCCGACAATTCCACCACCCGGCTGACCGTATTCTCGAGAAAACGACGGTCATGGCTCACCAGCAGGACTGCCGATGGCGCCTCAGGAGATGGGCCGCGCAACATCTTTTCCAGCCAGAGGATCCCCTCGATGTCCAGATGGTTGGTGGGCTCATCCATCACCAGGATGTCCGGCCGCACCACCAGGGCACGGCAGATGGACAGGCGTTTGCGCCAGCCACCCGACAGGACCCGTACCGGCAGCTCGGGATCGACAAATTCGGCCCGGCTCAGGAGGGCATGAACCCGATTATACTGCTCGGTCTCATCCAGATCGAGACCGGCAAGGGCCAGCTGCAGATTCTCGGCAACACTGTTCTCCTCGGCAAAAATATCCGTCTGGGCCAGATAGGCCGTACGCACATGCCTCTGGACCAGGATCTTGCCCGCATCAGCATCAATCTGATTACAGATGATCTTGAGTAAGGTTGATTTTCCACTGCCATTGGGACCGATCAGACCAATCCGGTCACCATCGCTGATCGAAAGATAAATATTTTCAAACAGAGTCTGAGCGCCAAAAGACTTGCTCAAAGACTGACAACTAAGAAGATGTGCCATAAAATAAGTGTGTTGTATTGGGGTGATAAGCCTTCAATATTTTAATCAGAGCTCCAGAGAAGATGCCAAAGAAAAAATAAAGTGGATTTTTTATTGATTATTCCGAAAAGCAAGATTATAACAATTTAGTTTTCATATTTAAATTGTACAAAAAGAGAATTGTTCTTAATCGTTGCAATTTTCTACAAAGCTCTTTTTTATACAATCAATTCGGATAAACTGCAATGAATGACCATATTCACATCATTATTACCGGGGCCAAAGAAAAGGCCAGGACCATCCTTCTTTCCAGAAAAAAGCTTAAACTGGGCCTTGCCCTCAGCGCAGTCCTCCTCTGTGCTGTTGTTGTTGGCGCTATTTTCTCCACCCGTCTTTTTGTTGAAAACAGCCATCTGAGTGCCCAGGTTTCCGCCATGAATCTCAAGCTGATCGAGAGCACGCAGGAAAATCGTCACTACGCTAACCGGATCGACGACCTGCTTTCCATGAACACCTCGCAAACAGCATCATTTGAGGCGGAAAAAGAGGCCCTGGTCAACAAGACCCTTGCTGAATTTAATGAGCGGAATCGACTCATTGAAAATGTCATGCGCAATCTCGGGGTAAAAATACAAAAACATAAAGGGGGTCCCTATATTCCTCCCTCTGAATCCCTGCAGGAAGAACTGCTCCTCCGTACCGACAAAAATATCAGCATCCTGCGTCGCACTCCCCTGGGACGTCCGATCTCAGGCCAGATATCTTCTCCGTTTGGTTACCGGGAAGATCCGATCAACGGCAAAAAAGGCTTTCATGCCGGGGTTGACATGAAGGGCAGGCATGGAGAGAAGATCGTGGCCACGGCAGACGGCACAGTGATTCAAGCCAATACCAATGGTGACCACGGTCGATATGTCAAGATCAGCCACGGAAACGGTTTTACCACCAGTTTTTCCCATCTTCAGGCCTTTAAGGTCAAAAAAGGTGATAAAGTTAAACGTGGACAGGTCATCGGCCTGGTCGGGACCAGTGGTCGCTCCACCGGGGCTCACCTGCATTATGAACTCGCTCTCAATGGAAAAGCAATTAATCCGGCAACATTCATACAAACGGCGGATCTTTCCAAAAAGGCCCCCGTTAAAATGATCATGGCAGCTGCTGCCAAGGACAAAAAGAAGATCTCACCGAGAGCTTCCACCATACAGTAACCAGTAAAACCCTCTCACATGAAGAAAGGATCCTGTTCAGCACGGAACAGATATTCTGCTTGCACCTGTTTTCTGTCAGCCATCACATAGCATTAGCAAACCATGCAGCTTAAAGATCGTCCAGCCGTCAAGCTGATCTCTTGTCCCTCTTGCGGGAATGATGAAGAGTTTATTGAGGTAGCTGAGAACGTAATCATAACGACTCAGTATATCCAGAATCCGGATGGCAGTTTTACCCCTGAAGAAGATAGCTCCCAGATTCTTGGCCCTGTCCGACTTCTCTGCGGAGAGTGCGAAGAAGATCTCACCGCCTTTCATCAACGATTTACCGCAATGCTCTTTTAGGTGCCGTTAAAAAATAAGCAGTGTTTTTCTGCTTATTTTATTTATTACTGCACCTTATGCCGCTTCAATGAAACCCCCAATCTTTTCCGGCTGTTTCGTTGAGTGGCGTCTCGCAGATAACATACGGCTCCAAAAGAACTCTTCCATTCCTGACCATTTCGCTACTACGGTTTCTTATTCAGTTCTTGCCGTTCGCAATGAGGCATGGCAATCATCGGCGGCCCATTGACCAACATCTGGGCAATGGTCAATTTTATCCTCGGATAGAGACGCCTTTTACCATCCATCAACTCATCTTCAAGCATGGCCAGCCGCCGCAGCAACAGTGTCCGTTCAGTCCGTGGAACCAAAGACTGCACCTCTGACTCATGGGAGAATGTCTGTTCGACAAGTTCCTGACAACGAAAGCAACCTGGAAAGTTAAGGCGCTGACCATCAGGTCTCTGCATGGTGGCCGGGACCCCGTGCGTCCTGCAGACCATCATCCGATGGGCATAGAGGACACAGCGACCTTTTTCATTCAATGGACACATGATCTGAGGCCGTTCATCCCGGGCCAGGGCCTGTTCACATCCGGCAATATAGAGCCGGCTGCGCTCAAGGATATCCTCCTGCTGCGCTTCGGCAAGTTGACAGAATCCCAGCCAGAGATAGCCCCATTCGACAAAGGTATGATGCTGGAACCAGGAATCACAGCAGTTATCAGGACAGCCTTCACAACTGAACTTTAACTGAGCGGCCACCTGGTCATACCCACTCTCCATCTCCTCATAGATCTGGGCCATCCGGCAGACCAGATCGAGATTAAGCCTAACCTCTTTCATCACGTTTTCCTTCTTCAAAACATTGGACCTGATAGGTCTCCACCTCAGGATGAGAATCCTGCCAGGCCGTCTCAGGCAGGCCTGCCTTAAGACAAAGATGGGCTAAAAAGTCCTCAGCCAGCGGCAGCTGCTCCCATACCTGTGGCAAAAAAGTGGCAACACGGCGACCTAGCCTCAGGATTACGCCGTCAATACCTGGGCGCAACCTGGTCGCAAGATCCTCGCCATCTCGATAGACCAGAGGTTGGGGCCGGGTCAGGACGGAGATGTCAATTTGCACCCGCGGAAGCTCTTCGGCGCTGAGCTCAGGGAATCGAGGATCATGAAAGGCGGCATTGAGGGCATTGTGTCGGATGCCTTCATAGATTGAACCCACAGGCTCAAGATTGCCGATGCATCCTCGCAATTGACCACCGATCTTTAAGGTGACAAAGGTTCCGCATTCGGCCTGCAGGGCCGGATCAACATCATCGCCCTTCCCCTCCTGCTTATTGCCCAGCTTCTCGTCAATGGTCTTGCGGGCCAATCGCAACAACAGTTTCCCCTGCTCTTCCGTGAGACGATCTTGCATTTTCTTTCCCCCTTCTTTGCTGTTCACGATAGACCCTGTAAGACAAACAAGGACGTGCCACTCTCACTTACTTTCCCCAGTCAACACCAAGCATCAGACAGTTGATCCCGCTCCCGATTCCCAAGATCACCCCTCGTTGACCCGGTTGAAAGACCTTCTGTTCGATAGCCATGGCTAGAGTAACAGGAGCTGAGACAGAACCCACATTACCCAGGAGGGCCAGGGTCTCAAAATTCTTCTCCGAAGCCAGTTCCAGAGAATCAAAGAGCAGTCTGGCATGGGCGGAACCGACCTGATGGCAGAAATAGCTGTCTATATCAGTCTCATGCCAGCCTGGTTCAGCAGAAAAGGCCTGCCAGGTCATCATGGCCGTCTCCACCCCTCGACGCAGAAGTTCTTCGGAATCGGTGTTCATCAGTGTTGTCGCACCTCCGCTCTGACTCCCCTGACAGAGATTGGAGTGTGTCGTATTGGCCCGCCAGCAGCCATGGACCAGACGAGGCAGCTCCATCTCCTTTTCTGCCCGGCACATATAAAGGGCCACCGAACCGGATCCGATGGTCAGGGAAGCAAAGGCTGGTTTTATGGTCTTGCGGGTTAAGGTCGTATCTGCCAACAAGGCCTCAATGGTCGAGGCCACCAGTTCCTCAGCGGTTTCTCCAGCCACGAGCAGGCCATTTTGAACCTGTCCCAGTTCAATCATATTGGCGAGCACCACCATGCCATCAAGAAAGCCGAGACAGGCGTTAGACAGATCAAAGAGCAGGCAATGATCAGACAAGCCAAGGCTGTTATGGACAAAGGAGGCCGTTGCCGGCTCCATCATATCTCTTGAGACCGAGGTGAAGATAAGGCACTCGATCTGATCGGGAGCAAGATCAGCCTGCGCCATAACCTTCCGCCCGGCAAGGACTGCGCCCTGGCTGGGCCTGGTGCCAGGATCCCAGAATCGCCTCTCCTTGATCCCGCTCATCATTTCTAATCTGCCAAAAGGTAATTTTAGCCGCTCATACACCGGGGCTAGCTGCCATTCCAGCTCTTCTGAGCTAACCGTTCTCGGCGGAAGGGCATAGCCAAAGGTGTGGAGACAAACGTGAGAGTAGCGCATAGTCATATCTTATTTCCCGGTCTTGAATTCTATTCTGACTTTCATCCAGCCAGTCCCTGGGTCAACATTTTTCAAATCAACATTTCCTGATAGCTGAACCTTCCTATCGTTTGAGCACCGAGGGAGTACAAAAAAAAAATCATCTCCCGGCATAAACCATGTTTTTTTCATGACCGTCCTTTATTCGCCAATAACAGAGGGCAACAAAGCACTTCTACAGTCGCCAGAAAAGGTCCGGACTGGAAGAGAAGCCGCCTCCCTCGAACCTCGGCGCACAGTGATGATCACTGCCACAGGGACCCTTTAAAAAAGACAACGGGCGAGTATTGCTTAGAAAAAGATATATAGCTTGAATTGATCAGTATTCGAGGTTCAGCCTCTCCTGTGGCTCCGCTTTTATCGAGGGGCAGGAATCATGATCTATGTTACAGCCATCAATGAGTCATTTGAAGCAAAGAATGACAGAAAGGCACCATTTATTTCGTAATAGTTCCATATTTGTTTGCCAAATAAGATCTTCAGACAGTATAGATAGAAATTATAGGCCAGCAATTTTTGACCCTTCCTTCTCAATATGAACTAAATCATGCCATCGTTCGAGCTTCAATGGCATCAACAGTTTGATATTGAAGGATAAAACAAGTACAGACAAGGCTTCACCTCTGCCTCTGTTAACGACCAAATGTCGGATGATAACAAAATTCATATTTTACCCATAATGATTATAGATTTTCACACCCATGTCTTTCCGGATAAAGTGGCCACCAAGGCCATTCCAGCTCTGGCAAAAGAGGGCAATATCATAGCGCATACCCATGGAACAGTAGACTCACTGCTTGCATCCATGGACCGGGCTGACATCACTACCAGCGTTATCTGCTCTATCGCCACCCGTCCTGCCCAGTTTGAGCCCATTCTGGCCTGGTCGACCGCTATTCAATCCCGGCGCCTTATCCCCTTGCCATCCATCCATCCAGCCGATTCTGATGCGGTTGGCAAGGTCTTCATGCTTAAGGATCAAGGGTTTTCCGGGATCAAGATGCATCCCTATTATCAGAATTTTTTCCTCGATGAAACTCGTCTCAATCCACTCTATGAAGCCCTGAGCGAGACGGGCTTGCTCCTGGTCGTCCATTGCGGGTACGACATTGCCTTTCCCAGGATACGACGTGCTGATCCCGGGCGGATCCTGACGGTACAGAAACGTTTTCCGAATCTCAGGTTGATCACCACCCATCTTGGTGGCTGGGACAACTGGCAGGAGGTGGATGAATTGCTTATTGGCAAGGAGATTTTTATGGAAATTTCCTTCAGTCTCACCTATCTTCCTGCTGAACAGGCTGTACGGATGCTGAACAAACACCCGATCGATTATCTTCTGTTCGGCAGCGACTCGCCTTGGGACGATCAAGCAGAAGCCATCCAACGACTCAAAAAACTCAAGTTCAAGAAAGATCGTTTAAACAGCATTCTTGCCAAAAATGCAGCGAGGCTCCTCTTATGACCAACATACCAGATATCAGCACCCGAAAATGTGACTCCTGCGGCATAAGCATCAAGGAGGGAGAACTCTTCTATCATTGCCGTACCGAAATTATCGCCGGCAAAGACCAGAGCCTCCTGGAGCTGAAATATCCTGACCGCATCATAGCTCAGGCCCTGGAAGAATTAGAAACCAGCGATGAGATGGAATTACTCGATGACATCTACCAGGAGATCATTCTCCAACTCTGCCCCGAATGTCGCACAATCCTGCTTCAACGAATCCACAGCATGATCAACAACTGCAATGACTGCGCCAAATGCAAGCCACAGTCGACGATGAAAAAGAAAGGGAGGCTGTTACAATTTTCCGCCAGGAAGGGACCTGAAAAAGACTCCTTCTAACCGTAGTTGTCAGAAATCTCGGGAAACACTAATATACCATATTGCTCCCCGTCGTCGGGCCATCTTTGACCGCACCTCAATTGCAAAAAATACCTGCCGCTCAAATCCCTTCCCCCAGCGGGGGAAGGTTAGGATGGGGGAGCGAGGTTGGCACTATCGACACAGTATCTTTACCCCCCCTCCCGGCCTCCCCCCAGCTGGAGGAGAAAGATGGTTGCCTTACTGAAGAGTTACATGTTTCTTATCATTGAAGGGTATCCAAGTCTATCTGTAATTCCCGTACCTTGCGGTAGAGGGTTGAGCGATCCATGCCCAGGAGACGGGCCGCCTTGGCCTTGTTGCCGCCGGCTTTACTGAGGGCGGCCAGGATGCGGTCGGCGATGGGCATATGTTCAAGGGGGACTGTGTAGCTGCCGGCAGCTGTTGTTTCCATCATTCCTTGCCTTCTTTAAAGCATGAATGGTGCCAGTCTGTCGTTGTTTGTTGCAAAACTAAATTTTTTCTGTTAACTTCTTGATTATACAGTTGAAAGTAACGCATGTTCTTTGGCTTTGTGGCGCTGGCTCTGGCCACAGAAGTGAGGCCTGAGATGACGATAACAGCACAAGCGTTGTTTCAGAAAAAAAGAGTGTGGCACCTTTTCTACGATAGTGTCGTATTCTTTTATGGATAGGTGGGGGTGGTGGGCGGTTCTGTGGCATCGCAATTGCTCCCTGAGGAATGTGGATCAACAAAAAGGGTTTTCTTGAAGAGTATGAGCAATCATGGTGCCTTTCCTGTCGGGGAATGCCTGCTTATCTACCCGCCCTTTGCCGATCCCACCTGGCCCTATGTCAGCCTTCCCACCCTCAAGGGCTATCTGGGCAGGCGCGGGATTGAGGTGACGGTCCGGGATTGGAATGTCGAGGCCTTTTCCTTCCTGACGGCTGCGTCTACCATTGGCGAGTGGCGGCAGCAGCTGGCGGTCCGCTTTGCTGAGCTCAATGGTCGGGACAGTTTGACCCTGTCCGAGCAGATGGAGTATCGGCGGGTGGTCGAGGCCCTGCCGCTGTTGCAGCAGGATTTCGGAGCGCTTCTGGCGGTGATGCGGGAGGAGGGGAGTTTTTATGACCGGGCAGCCTATGGTGGCGCCCGGGACGGGCTGGAAGATCTTTTCCGGATCATGGAGGCGGTCTGCTTCCCCTTTCGCTTCAGCTGCAACCGGGCGGATCACCTGGTGGCCCCCTGGGATTTCAGCCTTCTCGACTTCTATATCGACAATTGTAAAAGCCCTCTTGATCGTTTTTACCGGAGCCAGTTGGCGGAGCTGGCCAGCCCGAAGTTTGTCGGGATCTCGCTGACCTTTATCTCCCAGATCCCGGAGGTCTTTTATCTCTGCCGCCTGATCAGGGAGGCCTTTCCCGACTGTTTTCTGATGCTGGGAGGGCCCTGTGTTGATCTGATGGTTCGCCATGGCCGCCCGGAGGTGACGGCGCGGATTTTGGATTATGTGGACGGGATCACCATGCAGGAAGGGGAGAAGACCCTGGAGCAGCTCCTGCCCCTGCTCGCTGCCGGGGTTCCTGACCAGAAACACCTGGCCTGCGGTCGCTCTTCATCCATCCATGGTGCAAGCGACACTGGGCCATCCCTGGCCTGCGGTCGCTCTTCATCCATCCATGGTGCAAGCGACACTGGGCCATCCCTGGCCTGCGTCCCCAATCTCATCACCCGTGACAAGCTCAGCGGGAAGATCCAGCAGGGGCCGCCCTGGGTGCTCGATCTGGCCGAGAGCGCCGCACCTGATTATTCCGACCTGGATCTGAGCCTTTATCCGGCGCCCTCGCCCATGCTGCTCTACAGTCCGACCCGGGGCTGCTACTGGAATAAATGCTCATTCTGCGGCTATGGTTTCAATCAGTCCGGGGCTCATAGCTACCGCGAGATCCCGGTGCCACAGGCGGTGGCCGATCTGCGCCGGATGCAGGAGCAGTTCGGGACTGCCAATTTTTATCTCTCCTGTGATGTCCTCGCCCCCGATTACGCCTTCCGTCTGGCCCAGGAGATCGTCGACAGCGGGCTGGAGATCTACTGGTCAACGGATCTGCGTATTGAGGCGGCCTATACCCCGGAGCGCTGCCGTCTGCTCTACCGGGGAGGGCTGCGGGCCGTGGCCTTCGGGGTTGAGAGCTGTTCGCCGGCAGTCCTGCGCCTCATGCACAAGGGGACAACTCCCGAGCGCATCCGCTCAGTCAATCGTCATTTCCATCAGGCCGGGATCTCCACGGCCTGGATGACCTTTCTCGGCCATCCGGGCGAGGGATTAAAGGAGGCCAGGGCCACTCTCGACATGCTGGCGGCGGAAAGCACTGTGGTGGACCAGTTCATAGTCGGCACCTTCGGTCTGACCCCGGGCTCGAGGATTGCCTGTAGGCCGCAAGAGTTCGGCATTGATTCCATCTCCTATACCTCAGGTGATCAGTTCAGGCTCTTCCCGCTCTACACCGAGCGGCAGAGCAGGGTCAGTGACAATGACCCGCGCATGGAGCAGCTGGACGACCTGATTGCCGATCTTTCCTCCCGCTATCAGCTCGACCATTACCCTTGGGCCGGGGCCATCTCCACCCATCACTCATTTTTGTATCTGCTGCGGTATGGACAGCGGGTCTTTGCCAAGGCCTGGCCGCGGCCCCAGAAAAGGAGACAGAGGTCTGCGGCCGGCAAGAAGATGCGACCCCGTTTTTCCTTGGCCGAGCAGCGCCGCCGGGAAGAGCGTTTTATGGGCCACTATCTCGAGCGGGCCCTGCAGCCCGACACGGCCACTGGCCTGACACCTCTCTGTTTTGATCATTTTCAGGCCGCGCTGGCCCGCGAGGGTGGCAGCAGCAAGAAGTGATCTTGCCCGCGACATGACAGAAGAGTAAGCGTCCAATAAACCCCTCCTGTCTTGTCCAAGAAATTGCACTGGCGTCAAATCCTAGGTGAGCAGAGCCAGGTAATCCTCCGGGGAAGGGGCGAGGGACATCGTCTTTGCGAGCGGCAGCGAAGTAATCCAGAGAGATCCCGGCCCGTTTGTGCGAACGGGGGTGAAGTAACGCCGGAGGTCTGAGTGACCGTGGCCTCATACCTCTGGACTGCCACGTTGCTGCGCGCCTCGCAGTGACGGGTGGGGGAATAAAAAAGATGCGGTTTTTACACAGAAGATAACAAGCTCCGGCGGTAATGCCGGATTCCCATTAACCCTAACCTATCAACGTTCCCATGCTCCCAATCATTACCTTTATCGGCTGGCATAACAGCGGCAAGACCACCCTGGTGACCCTGGTGGTCACCCATCTGAAGCAGCGCGGCTATCGGGTGGCGGTGATCAAATCGACCAAGGATCAGGGGATTAACTTTGATGCGCCGGGCACCGATACGGCCAGGCATCGTCAGGCCGGCGCGGATACGGTGCTGCTGGTGGCGCCCGACCAGATGACCATGATCACCGGCAACCAGGGCCAGTCCCTGGTCGATCTGGCCCAGCGTTTCTGCTCGGATGTTGATCTTGTTATCGGTGAAGGCTTTAAGAATGCGGAGGGGGTGCCCAAGATCGAGGTGAGAAGGGAGAGCGAGCAGCCCCGGTTGCTGGAGCAGGTGCAGGGGGTCATTGCGGTGGCCACCGACCTTGTCCTCCCCGATGATCCGGGGTGTGTCCTGTTCCGGCTTGATCAGGGGCGGGAGATTGCCGAGTTCATCGAAAAGCATCTCGGTCTGAGCAGCGGGCAAAGCTCATAGCTGCTCTTGATTGTTGTCACCCGAACCAGAGATTGCAGACCAGCACGGCGGCGATGATCCCGGCGGCATCGGCGCAGAGGGCGGCGGGCAGGGCATGCCGGGTGCGGCGGATACCCACGGCCCCGAAATAGACGGCCAGCACATAGAAGGTGGTCTCGGTGGAGCCCTGGATGACCGAGACCAGATCGGCCAGAAAGGTGTCCGGCCCCTGATTGACGATCTCGCTCATGAGACCGAAGGCGCCGCTGCCGGACAGAGGTCGCATCAGGGCCATGGCCAGGGCCTCCGCCGGCATGCCCATGGCGCTGGTCACGGGCGACAGGATGGTGATCAGGATCTCCATGGCACCGCTGGCCCGGAACATGCCGATGGCCACAAAGATGGCCACCATGAAGGGGATGATACGCATCGCCGTGGTAAAACCCTCCTTGGCGCCATCGGTCAGGGCCTCATAGACCTTGACCCCGCGCAGATAGCCGAAGATCAGCAGGCCCGAGATGAGCATCGGAATCAGCCAGCCCGACAGCACATTGAGGCTGGAGGCCGAGAAGGCAAAGGGGGCTGCGGCTATGGTGAGCTGATAGCCGGCGCCGCCTATAAAGGCGGCAATCATCAGCCAGATAAAGAGTCGACCGACCATTCCAGGGGGTACCAGCTTCGGCTCCGTGCCGGTTTCCATAAGTGGCTCAGGTTTTGCGTAAGCCGCAGCCAGTTTCGGTTCGCCTTCTCTGGCTGCCAGAATCTTGGCCATGGTAATCGCCACCAGGGTGGAGCAGCAGGTGGCAATCAGGGAGGGGATGACAATCGAGGCCGGGCTGGTGGCGCCCGCCGCCGCCCGCACCGTAATGACACCCAGCGGCAGGATGGTGACGCAGGAGGTGTTGATCGCCAGAAACAGACACATGGCATTGGTGGCCGTGCCTTTTTCCGGGGCCAGCTTTTCCAGCTCCTGCATGGCCTTGATGCCCATGGGTGTGGCCGCGTTGCCGAGGCCCAGTCCGTTGGCTGCCATATTCATGATCATGGCCGACATGGCCGGGTGATCGTGGGGCACCTCCGGAAAGAGGCGCACCATCAGGGGCCGCACCCACCGGGCAATGATCTGCATGAGGCCGCCTACTTCCGCCACCTTCATGATCCCCAGCCACAGGGCCATGGGCCCGATCAGACCAATAGCCAGGATCACCGCATCCTTGGCCGACTCAAACGAGGCCTTGGTCAGGGCGTCCATCCGGCCGGTATAGGAGGCGGTCACCGTGGCCAGCACGACCAGGGCCAGCCAGATGATATTGATGGCCGACGGTTTCTGTTTCATCGCTGGCCCCTGATCATGTCATCAGACGACGAACGATTGCAGCGATTCGGGAACCACCACATTCTGCAGACCGAGCTCGGTGCGCAGGTCATGGGCCAGGGTCTGCGAGGCCTCTCCTTCACCGTGGACGATGAAGGTCTGCTTCGGCCTTTTGGCCATTACCCGCACAAAATCAATCAGTCCGTCATGATCCGCATGGCCGCTGAAGCCCGTCTGGACCTCAACCTGGGCCCTCACCTGAAACTCATCCCCGAAGACCCGCACGGTCTCTTCTTTTTCGACAATACGGCGGCCCAGGGTATTCGGGGCCTGCCAGCCGGTAATGAGAATGGTGTTGCGGGGATCCTCGATCCGGCTGCGCAGATGATGGAGAATTCGGCCGCCCTCCATCATGCCGCTGGCGCTGATAATGACCATCGGCCCTTTCCGCTCGTTGAGGGCCTTGGACTGCTCAACAGACTGGGTATACTGCAGCCGGCCAAAACCAAAGGGATTGTTGTCGTCGTCAGTGAGGAGAAATTCGCGGATCTCGGCATCATAGACCTCGGGATGGAGCTTGAAGATGTCCGTGGTCCGGGTGGCCAGGGGGCTGTCGACAAAGACGGGCAGGTCGGGGATGACGCCGCTGCTGTGCAGTTTATGCAGGGCATAGACCAGCTGCTGGGTCCGGCCGACGGCAAAGGCGGGAATCAGCAGGGTGCCGCCCCGTTGCACCGTTTCGTTGACGATCCGTGCCAGTTCCCTGTCCGTTTCCACGTACGGGGGGTGGCTTCGGTTGCCATAGGTGCTCTCCATGATCAGGATGTCGGCGCCCTCGGTGAGGGGAGTCGGGTCGCGGATGATAGGGATGCCCGCTCTGCCGATATCGCCGGAAAAGACCAGGCGCTTCGATGTCCCGGTCTCCTGATCATCAATATCAAGGATGACATGGGCGGAACCCAGCAAATGGCCGGCATCCGCCAGGGTCAGATGCACCCCGGGAAAAAGCTGATGTTTTCGATTGTAGTTCAACCCCACGAACTGTTCCATCGCCCTGGCCACATCCTCCTTGGTATAGAGCGGCTCAAAGGGGTTCTGTCTGTTCTTTTTGCGCTTCTTATTGACGAATTCCACATCCTTTTCCTGGATAAAGGCGCTGTCCATGAGCATGACGGCACACAGATCACGGGTGGCCGAGGTGCAGACGATATCACCACGGAAACCATTGTTGACCAGGCAGGGGATGCGGCCCGAGTGATCGATATGGGCATGGGAGAGGATGAGAAGATCGACCTCCTTGCCCTGGCAGAATTCGCTGCGGTTTCGTTCAAAGGCATCCTTGCGCTTGCCCTGAAACAGGCCGCAGTCGAGCATGATGGTCTTGCCGTTGACTTCTATCAGATGCTGGGAGCCGGTAACCGTCCCGGCTGCCCCATGGAAGGTGATTTTCATGATGTTTCCTTATTGGTTGGTGAGTTGAGTGAGTCCCTGACAGCATGGAAGGTCTTGAGTGCCGCTTCAAAATTGAACGTCTCAATCTGTCGCGATAATGCATTGAAGTGCGGCCCCATGACGGGACGTAATAACGGGGTCGATTCCCTGATCAGCAGGCTGGCGCGGCCGTTGTTCTCCAGCAGCAGCGCCTCGAGTTCGGTGAGGATCTGTCGCAGCCGGACTGGATCTGCCGGGGCTGTTTTCGTAAAATCCGCTTTTGTCGCCCCTGCGTCTTCCGGCAAGGCAAGGATTGCCGTATTCAAGAGTGCCTGCTCCCGGGCCAGGGCGTTGAGCAAGGGATCAGTCTCGCTTGCTTGCGGCTCTTCCCTGAAGGCGTTTTCCAGTTGGGCTGCCAGATCCCGTATCCGGGTTACCCCCAGGGTAGCGGCAACCCCTTTAAGGCCATGGGCAACATCCCGGCTGGCCTGAAAATTGCCGGTGGTCAGCAGTTCCGTAATCCGGGCGGCATCATCATTATGGGATAAGGCAAACTGGCGGAGTATCTGGATGTATGTGGTGATATTGCCGTGCAGATTTTCCAGGCAGAGTCTTGGCTCAAGGTTAGGAATATGTTGTAACAGCTGGTATAGGCCTTTCTCCTCCTGGATTATGGTCTCTGGCGCACGATGTGCGGAGTGCGGGTATGTCTGTACCGGCAGCCATTTTGACAGGGCGGCAAACAATATATCCGGATCCACCGGTTTGGTGATGAAGTCATTCATCCCCGCCTCTATACAGATACGGCGGTCTTCATCGAAGGCGTTGGCGGTCATGGCCAGGATCGGCATCCTTGTTCGGTCTGGCAGCAGGCGAATCGCCCGTGTGGCCTCCATGCCATTCATTCCAGGCATCTGCATGTCCATCAGGATCAGATCATAGGCGGTGATGCTGGCTTTCTCCACGGCTTGCCGGCCGTTTTGGGCGGTGTCTACTTGCAGGCCGGCCCCATGCAGCAGCTCCAGGGCCACTTCCCGATTGACAACATTGTCTTCGACCAGCAGCAGACGGGCCCCGCCATGGCGTTGCCGCAATGTTGCCTCGATGTCCCTTCCGGTCACGGTTGAGGTCGGTTGCATGATGCCGTGGCCTCGTTCGAGCCAGGCAGTGAACCAGAAGGTGCTGCCTTGCCCCGGGTCGCTTTCGGCACCGGTCTCGCCCCTCATCAGGTGCGCCAGCCGGGAGGTGATGGCCAGGCCCAGGCCGGTGCCGCCGTACTTGCGGGTGGTTGAGATATCCGCCTGTTCAAAGGCATGGAACAGACAGGATAACTGCTCGGCCGCGATGCCGATGCCGGTATCCTCGACCTCAAAACGGACCTGAAGCTCGTTGTCCCTCTCTGCCAGCAGACTGGCGCGCAGGGCGATGGAACCGTGTTCAGTGAACTTGACGGCATTCCCGGCATAGTTGAGCAAGGCCTGCCCGAGCCGGGTTGCATCGCCGCGCAGCCAGGAAGGCACATTATCCGTGTCTACAGTGATGGCAATCCCTTTATTCCTGGCCTCTTCGGCGATCAGGCAGCAGGCATGGTCAAGGACTGCATTGAGCGAGAAGTTTGTAACTTCCAGTTGCAGACGACCGGCCTCAATCTTGGAGAGGTCGAGAATGTCGTTGATGATGGTCAGCAGATGGTGGGCGGCAGCGGTAATCTTGACCAGTTTATCCTGCTGTCCCGGATCGTGGTTATCGCGTTGCAGCAGATGGGTCAGTCCGATGATGGCGTTCATGGGGGTACGGATTTCGTGGCTCATATGGGCCAGAAAGGCGCCCTTGGCCGGATTGGCGACCTCGGCCTGTTCACGCGCCTCCGCCAGTTGTGCTGTTCGTCTCGCCACCAGTTCTTCCAGATGATGATGGTAGTGATTCAGTTCCTGGTCCTGATATTTTTTTTCGGTGATGTCTTCACCTGAACTGAGGGGGGT
Organism: Desulfoarculaceae bacterium; assembly: GCA_019429465.1. GTDB lineage: Bacteria > Desulfobacterota > Desulfobulbia > Desulfobulbales > Desulfocapsaceae > UBA2270. The sequence goes on along the minus strand of JAHYIV010000017.1, from coordinate 26,601 downwards.
GACCATCCTGCCCGTATCGTCGGAACAATAGGTTGTGTGCCAGGCGATCAGCTGGCTGCGGCTATGGCTGTCCGTGCTGATGACCCCGTCCCCGATGCTGGTCAGGGTCACGGGCTGGATTTGCCGGCTCGCTTTTGTCTGCTGTCGGGTTTTGAGCAGCACCTCGCTCAGGACGCTGACCAGAACGCCATTAACGATGAGAAATGCCCACTGAAAAAGATCCTGCGGCTGCATGATCACAAAGTCATGAGTCGGCGATATAAAATAAGCGGTGCTGGCGGCAGCGATTCCGGTGGCGACCAGACCGGGGCCAAGACCCCCCAGCATGGCACTGAGGATGACGGGAAACATGCACAGGATCAGCAGGAGCCCTGCGCCGGATGAAACAGTGATACTCCGGCCGACAAGGAGTATCGCCAGGGTTATTGTCACGGCCAAGAGATATATCTGCCAGCGGGGGAGGGAAACGAGTGCAGACTGCTCTTGATTCATGGGACTCCATTCCTGGAATGAAGGTGTTTATGCTGCCGGCGCTTCGGGCAACAAGGAAAATGAGGGCCAATGGGCATGGGCAAGCCAATGACTATTGGTCTTCCGTATCACTGTATAGTGGGTGGCGATGCTCTCAAAGATGTCAAACATGGCGAGAAAGGCCTCCACCACATCCGGGTCGAACTGGCGGCCGCTTTCGGCGGCAATGATATCCTTGGCCGTGGCAAAAGAGAAGGGCTCTTTGTAAACGCGGCGATTAATCAGGGCATCGAAGACATCGGCCAGGGCCATCAGTCGGGCCGAGATAGGGATGGCATCACCAGCCAGCCCATCCGGATAGCCGCTGCCATCCCAGCGCTCGTGGTGCCAGTGGGCGATTTCCTTGGCCAGGATGAGAAACTCCACAGGTTTAACGATCTCGCGTTCCGCCTGTTCGATGGCCTGACTTCCCAGTTGGGCATGGGTCTTCATCACCTCCCACTCTTCCGGAGTGAGTTTGCCGGGTTTGAGCAGGATATGATCGGGAATGCCCACCTTGCCGATATCGTGCAGGGGAGCGGACTTGGCCAGAAGTTCGATATTGGCCGTGGTCAGGAGTGCGGAAAATCGGGGGTGATTCTGCAGGTGTTCGGCGAGGGCATGGACATAGCCCTGGGTGCGACGCAGGTGGTTGCCTGTTTCCGGATCGCGGGTCTCGGCCAGATGGGCGAGGGCGAGGATGCTCACGTCCTGGATGAGCAGATTTTCTCCCATGCGTCTGGCGACCTCCGCTTCCAGAAAGTCATTCTGGTTGCGCAGCCAGTCGCGCGCCTTTTTCAGCTCCAGTTGGGTGCGAACTCGGGCCAGGACAATAAGGGGAACAATGGGTTTGGTGATGTAGTCCACCGCGCCTGCTGCCAGGCCGCGCATCTCATCTTCGGTGCTGTTCATGGCGGTGACGAAGATGATGGGAATGTCGCGCGTGCGCGGGTCACCCCGCAGGAGGGTGAAGACTTCATAACCATTTATGTCCGGCATCATGACGTCGAGCATGATCAGGTCCGGTTCGGGACTGGTGACGGCAAGTCGCAAGGCATTTTCGCCGGAAGTTGTAATCCGTACCCGGTAGATGGGCTGCAGGAGTTCGTTCAAGACTGCCAGATTCTCCGACGAGTCGTCGACGATCAGGATTGTGGATAACGCTTCATTCACCAGGACAACCACCTTACGGAGTGAGGATTTTCAGCGACCCGCGCCTGTTGTGGCGATCCGGGCAGAGGAAAAGTGATGTTTCAGGGGGAGACTCTTTTTTAACCATAAAAAAAAGGGTCAATCAAGAAATAACTATTTTAATCTCTTCGTTCTATAACATAGAATCATTGCCAGGTAGAACGAGGTTTTTGTGCATCGCCGGAAATTTTATTTTGAACCCATCAGCATTGCATGCAGGCCGCTGGAGCGATGGATGCTACGGTTGACCGCGGCATTGAAAATGGCTTGGTCGCCGGCAATGACCACTTTTGTTTTGGCACGGGTGATAGCGGTATAGATCAGTTCACGGGTGAGAAGGGGGGTGTCGGTGGTCGGCAGGACCACCAGAACCTCTCCAAACTCGGAACCCTGACCTTTATGGATGGTCATGGCGAAGACCGTTTCACATGGAGGCAGCCGGTACGGTTGGTATCCCTTGAGACTGCCGTCTTCGCGCTCAAACCAGATCTTGAACTTTGGACCCGGACCCTTCGTGGTGGCGGCGGCCAGGTCCGGCAGGCAGATCCCGATATCACCGTTGAACAGGTTCAGGTTGTAATCGTTATTCAGGATCATCACCGGTCTTCCAGGATACCAGGCGCCGGGCAGGGATGCCCCAGTGTCGCCCGCTCCAGGGATGGATGAAGGGCGACCGCCGGCCAGGGACGGATATCCTTGAGCCGTCAGATTCTGTTCCACCTGGCGGTTAAGGGCCTCAACTCCGCCGGGCCCGCGTCTGGTGGCGCAGAGGACCCGGAACTGGTTGAAGCATTGAAAGAGCTGGCGGATATCGTCGTTACTTTCACTCTGCAGGGCCTGGGCCTTCCGCATGTATGGGCTGTATCGGGCGCTGATGAAATCAGTCACAGGTTCATGGAGCAGGGTGACCGTTGCCGTTTCCTGACTCTTGTCATTGAGCCTGGCCCAGGCGGCCGCGCTGTCGTTTTCATTGACCGCCCTGGCAAAGGCGCTGATCTCCTGGTTGAAACGATAACTCTTCCGCAGCGTCACCGTATTGTCCGGCAGGGCCTGGATGCAATCCGCCAGAATCGCGCCGGACTCGACCGAGGCCAGTTGGTCCTTGTCTCCCAGCAGGATCAGTCTGGCCCCTGGTTTCAGGGCGTCCACCAGTTTGCTCATCATGGCCAGATCGACCATGGAGGCCTCATCCACCACCACCACATCCCAGGGCAGGGGATTGGCGTGGGTATGGCGAAAACAAGGGGAATGATGACGGACTCCCAGGAGACGGTGCAGGGTCGAGGCACTGGTTGGAATTTTTCCCTTGATCATATCCGAAAAGGGCAGGGAGGCAAGACTGGCGGCAATGGATTCCCTGAGCCGCATGGCCGCCTTGCCGGTCGGGGCGGCCAGGGCGATTTGTAAATCAGGCCCCAGGGTCAACAGCAGCAGGCCGAGAATCCGCGCCACGGTGCTGGTCTTGCCGGTGCCCGGCCCCCCGGAAATAAGTGCCAGCGGCCGCTTGAGGGCCATCTCGGCTGCCAGGCGCTGCCAGTCTATTTCTGCATCTGTTTCGGGCATCTGGCCAAAGCAGGCATCGAGCTCCGCCCGGCATTCCGGGACGGCATAGTGAGCTTGGGCCATGGCCTTGATCTGCCCGGCCAGTCGTAACTCGTATCGAAAGTAGCGCTGGAGATAGAGTCTGTTGTGCCAGAGTACCAGCGGTGTGGTGATCTCCCGGGAGATAAGTGCGGTGTCGATCCCGCTCAATAATTGCTCTTCTTCACTGGTGAGCGGCAGGCAGCTGTGTCCATCGGCCAGGGCCGCGGAAAGCCGGTTGATCAACAACTCAAAGCGGTCACTTGCCGTACCTGTCAGGCCTGATTTCCTGGCCATGAAGCGGGCGAACTGTTGGTCCAGGGGAGAAAAAATGGCTCGCTCCAGGGATCGCCCTGGCGGAAGAGCGACCTTATCCATTTTTTGATCCTCCGTAAGAATAATCGCTGGCCATGGAAGGCTCAGTGTCGGGGTCTCGGCCCAGGCAATGATCGAGGCGTTCCAGGGTCGTCAGATCCGGCAGATCAAAATAGACGCCGCTTCCTGCCACGGTGGGCTCCATGCCCCTGACAAAGAGATATATCACCCCGCCGAAATGGGTGTCATAGGCATAGTTTTCCAGGGCGTTCTGCAGATAGCGGTGCAGCACCAGGGTGTAGAACCAGTATTGCAGACCATAGTTATGGTCACGCATGGCCTGCTCCAGGGCCTCCGCGCCGTAGTCCGGCAAGTGATTTCCCAGCCAGTTGCTCTTGTAGTCCATGATGTAGAATCTTCCTTGATACCGGCAGATCAGGTCCACAAAACCGGTGAGATAGCCCTGCAGAGATTTGGGCGTGATCGGGACCACAGCCCGTGATCCCGCCAGGATGGAATTGATCCGGCCGGTGGCGCTGGGCTGGAGGTGAAAATAAAAGGGCATCTCGCGGATGACCTCGGATGGATCAAGATCGGCCAGGCAAAAAGTCGTTCCGGCCCCGGCCGGGGTCAAGGGTGTCTGCACCACCTTCTGGAGCAGGGCAGCCAGTTTGGTGGGACTGACCTCGACCCCGAACCAGGCGCACTGCTGTTTCAGGGTCTCTTCATAGCCGCTGCCGACGGCCAGGGCAGAAAAGGAGATATCTTCCAGCAGACCATGCACCACATTGCCCATCTGTGCCCCTTTCGGCAGATCGGGAAGGAGGGGCGTCTCGTCGGCCTCTGATATTCCCATCTTGGCAGACATATCTAACCAACTGGCTTGATTCTCATGTTGAGCGGCCAGGGACGAATAACTGTGCAGCAGCCAGTCGGTGTGCAAATTGCTGGCGGTAAATGTTAAAGAGACGAGTTCTTCCGCTCTCTCGTTCCTGGCAGCCATCATCATCGGCGCATCGATCTCGGCGCTGATCAGCTCGCAGGCCACGGATCCGTCTCCGGCAAGATCCTGTAATATCTTTACCTGTTCGGCAGAGGAGTACTCCTGTTCAAGGCAGAGCAGCCAGGCCAGGGAGGAATCCCTGGAATCGGCGACATATTTGTTACCGGACACATCGGCCCAGAAGACATAGCAGCGACAGCGGGCCCTGGTCAGGGCCACGTAGGCCAAACGCAGCTCTTCCGCCAGTTCCTCCTGCAGGGCCTGTTGTTTATGTTCTTCAAGGAGCGGTGAGCCCAGATCCATGATGAGCTCCTTGTTCTCGTCATGGCAGCTGACAACTCCTTTTCCCTGTTTGAGGTAATTGGAGCGATACCAGAGAAAGGGGCAGAAAACAACCGGGTATTCCAGCCCCTTGGCACCGTGCATGGTGACGATCTTCACCGCCTCTTCGTCACTTTCCAGCCGCAGTTCGGTATCCTCCATGCCTCCCTGATCCTCTTGCATGGATCGCAACCACTGCAGGGTCTTGGCCGGCCCCATGGCCTGTTCCGTTTCTGCTGTCTGGATCAACTCAAGGAGGTGGTGGATATTGGAGATCCGGCGCTCGGCCAGCGGTTTTCGTGACAGCCTGAGCAGGATCTTTTCAGAGGCAAGCAGGCGGGTCATCATGGCCAGAAAACCCTGTTCCCGCCAGAGTTTGTGATAATCATGGGCACGGACCAGCCACTGATCCACCTGTTCCTGGTCCTGCCAGAAGGCATGGAACTCGGGTCCGTTCAGGTCAAACCAGCAGCTGGTGAGTGCCGTTTTCAGCAGCATGAGATCTCCCGGGGAGGAGAGCGCCAGCATGAGCAGACAGAGGTCATGGCACTCACTGGTGGCGAACACGGACTGCTGACTGGCCGTGACTGCCGGAATTCCGATTCGTGCCAGGGCGAGCTGAAACTGTTCCGCCTGCTTGTGGCTTCTGACCAGAATAGCAATATCACTCGGCGCCAGCGGGGTAAGGGCCGGTTTATTCTCCACGGTTGTGCTCAACATGATGGGATTGCTGGACCGCAGAAGACGCGCGATTTCGCTGATCACCGAGGAGACAATCCGTTGCGTGGCCTTGCCGGAACTCCATCTGCCGTTTTTGCTGTCCGGGGCCGTGTCCAACTGGCAATAGACCATGACCGGCATCTTCTTGCCATCATCGAGCAGTTGTCCGTCATCCGCACTTTTGGCTGCCATGACCGGAAAATAGGGCAGCTCAACGGCGGCAAAGGCGTTCTCCCGCAACTGAAACAGCCGGTTGACGGCCTCAACCAGAGCGGGATGGGAGCGGAAGTTCTTTGCCAGATTCAGGTGGATGTCTGCCTGCGCCCTGGCCTTGAAATAGGAATAGATGTCCGCCCCCCGGAAGGTGTAGATGGCCTGTTTGGGGTCGCCAATCAGGTACAGGTAGTGGGCGGAACCGGCGGTCGCTCCTGCACCGTCCATGGTGCCCGCGACACTGGGCCGTCCCTGGCCTGCGGTCACTCCTGCACCGTCCATGGTGCCCGCGACACTGGGCCGTCCCTGGCCTGCGGTCACTCCTGCACCGTCCATGGTGCCCGCGACACTGGGCCGTCCCTGGCCTGCGAACAGGGTGGAGAAGATGGTGTACTGGCTGTCGTCCGTGTCCTGAAATTCGTCAATCAGGGCGGCCTGATAGCGCTTACTGATGATCTGTCGCAGCCCCGGCCCCTGTCGGCTCAGCAGGGCCTTCTCCAGTTGCAGAATAAGATCGTCAAAAGAGAGCAGGTGCTGGCGGCGCAGGGTCTGGTTGAGACCTGTGGCAAGTTCCCGGATAAGGCCCATGCGGAAGGCCAGGGTGACGCCCTGCCAGGCCTGAAGAAAGTCGCTAAGCTCTTGTTCCGGCAGGGGCAGGGTGGAGATAAAGGCCTGTTTTTTTTCCTCGCTGCTCTGTCCCCCGCCGCTTCTGAATTTGTGGCCGTTGAGCGCCTCCATGATCCGACTGGTTGTGAGAAAATCCAGAGAGTTAGGGGGCTGCAGACTGCTCTGGCAGAGAAAATCATCCAGCTGTTGCCACCAGTCGGAAAAATTATCCGCCAGCTTTTTGGTGAATTTCCCCTCGTTGAGTGCATCCTGTAAATGGCCGTGCAGGGTGGCCGCCTTGGTCCGCCACCAGTCAGAGAGGAGGCTGAGACTCTGGTCAACAAGGGTGAGAGCATCCTCTCCTGTGAGTGCCTGCGGTAAAATCCTGGCAGCTCTTTTTTCACCGCCCTGGACACTCTTAAACAGTGCGTGGGGGGTCGGATAGTTACTGGTGATCAGGGCACAGTGCAGGGGGGAGAGGGGGTATATATTTCGCCGCCAGTAATCCTCGATGACCTGGGTCTGTTGACGGGAGATGTCCTTGGTCAGCTCAAAATCAAAGAGCTGGCCGCTCTCCAGCGCCTGTTCCTGAAGCATCCGCTGGCAGAAGCCGTGGATGGTAAAGACCGGGGCAAGATCCATATCGAGCAGGGCCATTTCCAGCCTCTGCAGGGCCAGCCGGACAGGAATCCCGCGCTCGGTGAGTCCGGCGCGCCAGGATTCAAGGGCCGGGTCTCTCCGGTCGCCGATGGCCGGACTCTGGCAGTTGGCCAGCATTTCCCGGGCGGACGCCAGCCGGGCCCGGATCCGCTCTTTCAGCTCTTCGGTGGCGGCCTTGGTAAAGGTCACCACCAGGATGTTCTGCAGGGGAAAGCCGAATTCGGTAACAAAACGCAGGACCAGCATGGCAATGGCAAAGGTCTTGCCGGTGCCGGCGCTGGCCTCCACCAGATTGACCCCTTTATGCAGGGGAGCGGTGGCGGCGTCAAAGGTCTGTCGTGGGATAGTCATGGGTTCTGCTCCACTGCGGCCCAGACGGGGCCAAGAAATTCCTCGCACAGCTGCTGGAACTGCGAGCCCAGCAATGTGGCGGCATCACTGTCGCCATAGAGAAGGGCCAGCTCGGGTTCATAGCCCTTTTCCAGGTCATTGGTGAGGGCCTTTGTCGCTGCCTGTAAAGGAGAGAGCTGCGCCCGGGGTTTTTCCCGTTGCTGGATATAGACCCAGGCCGGTTCCACCAGCAGGAGGCTGGGAGAGGAATATCCCTGCCTGTAAATTGCCAGCAGCTCACCCAGCCTGGCCAGGGGATCCGCGCAGGGCGGAAAAGAAAGATCACGGTCTTGGGTCAGCAGGTGGGTGGTGGCGGGTGTGGCGGGCCTGGTGGCGGCGACGAGCAGATGCTGAATCCAGGCCTTGAGCAGATCCTTGCCTTTACACGCCGCATAACGGGCCAGAAGAGTGCCGTTTTCATGGAGGTCCGTAAGTTGGCCTGTAAGGTGATATGCGCCGATCCGCAGATCGATAGGCAGATCCGGCAGTTTCCGGCCCATATTTTTGGCCTGAATCCGGGCGGCAAAGGCGGACAGCTCCGGCAGCAGTCGGTCAAAGGCAAGCCGGCCGGGGGCGCCCAGCATCCAGCGGCCCTGGGACGTCAGGCGGGAGAGAATGGCTGCCTTCACCTCTGCATCGCTTGTGTTTTCACTCTCCAGGCAGCTCTGGACCAGCTCCTGATTGATCAGATAGCGGTCAAGGCCGGCTACGGAAAACAGCTCGCTTTCCCCCGGCAGTTCATTTTCGGTGTCCAGGCGGATATCCAGCCTGTTGCGGACGAACCATCTCTGCGGATGGGCAAAGAAGCTGAGCAGGTCGGTGACAGAGACGGTCTGAGTGCTCTCATCGGGCAGCGTGCCCGACCACCACGGTTCAGGATCATACGATGGCAGCGGAGTGGCCAGGGCCCTGGCCACTCCGCAGTTATGGCCATTAAAGCTGAACAGTTGCCCGGCAGCAGTATGATGGAAATAGCGCCGGGAAAAAGGCTGCAGCGGATGCCTCTGTACAGGCGCTTCGATCCCGTAGGAGAGCCTGAGGGTTTCGATCAGTTCGGTGATCAGCACCGAGGGCGGGATGGCGCTGCCTGAACGAATCGATTGGCCTACATGGCTGAGATAGAGGTATCTTCTGGCCGAGAGCAGGGCCTCCAGGAACTGGTAACGGTCATCGCCTCGTTTGGAGCGATCTCCGGGAATGAATTTTTCTCCCAGCAGATCAAAGGGGTGCAGGCGTTCGGTCTTGGGAAAAACTCCGTCATTGAGCCCCAGCAGACAGACCGCCTGAAAAGGGATGGAGCGCATGGGCAGCATGGAGCAGAAGGTGAGCTGGCCGCGCAGAAATCCGGCACTGCTCTTGCTCTCCTGCGCCGCGGTCTCCAGCCAGGCGCGGATCACCTCAAGGGGGAGATCGTGGCGGTGAAAGGCGCCAAAGCGGCTGCCCAGGGTGGTCAGGATCTCCCGTAACGGGTTGATATTGTTTTCGGTCTCCTGGTCAAACAGGGCGTCAAGGTGCGAGAGCAACAGGGTTGACCAGGCGGCAAGCGGCCGGCTTCGAGAAAAATCCCGGGCGGCGGTGGCCAGCAGTTCGATGAACTGGCACAGGCCGCCCAGAGGCCGGGCCTGACTCCCTTCGATATCGGGATAGGGCAGGATCCCGTCCACCGGCAGGTCCCAATTCATGGCATAGCCCATGAGCAGACGATCAAGCCCGGCCTCCCAGGTTATCTCCGTCTGTGTGGGCGCGGGAGTGACCGCAGGCCGAGGGTAGGCCGGTGTTGCTCGCTCCAGAGATGGATGAAGAGCGACTATACCCGGGTCAGAGGACGGTTCGGCGGAGAGTCCCCAGCGGATGCCGCAACGAATGATCCAGTGGCGGATCAGTTCGCAGTCGGCTTCGCTGAGATGAAAAGCGGTGGCGACCTCGGGTTTTTCCAGCAGGTCAAGGACTTCACTCCATGAAAAGCGGCTGACGGCCAGATCAAGGAACTGCAGAAAAATCGCCATGGTCGTGTTCTGCTGACGCAGACTGCGGTCGGCAATGGAGTGCTGCACGTCATCGAAGATGGCCGGGATAATAGCTGTATAGTCCTGGATGTCAGGGGCCATCACCACAATATCCCGCAGCGTCATATACGGGTTCTCCTGGAGCCAGCGCAGGATCTGATCCTTGAGGATCATCACCTCGCGGACCGCCGAGTGGCAGGAGACCATGGTCAGGGAAGGATCAAGGGGAATTTCCCCGCCATCATTTTTTGCCTTCCACCTGCCGTCGAGCAGATCCGATTGCAGCCGGTGCAGCAAGCAGGGCGCGGCGGAGGAGGAATTATGCTGCGGATCGATAAAGCTGGTGATTTCATTGAGGATGTCGATGCGCTCGAAGAGCATGGACTGAAAATCCTGGCCCTGTCTGCCGAGAGAATTGAGTAAGGGGTGGATCTCAGGGATAAGGGGCACTGGTTCAAGCCCGTTCTGCAGTCGGGAGATATTTTCCCGTATCAGCTGCCGCATCCCCGGGGTATCCGCCCAGTAATTCTCACAGGGTGACAGGAGATAGAGATGGACATCGCAATGGCTGGAGATCGCGTGCAGGCAATCGAGCAGCAGGGGCGGCATGCTGTGCAGGCCAAAGACCGAGAGACGGGCGGGCAGGATACCGCTCAGGTCCTCCCCTCCCTGCAGCCGCTGCAGAAACCGGAGCAGCATCTCTCCCCGGTGCGGGGTATTGCCAAGGGACTTACGCAGTTGTGTCCACAGGGCCATCTGCCACTCTTCGGCCGGATTGCTGGTGCTCATCTTCTGCTGCTGCCAGCCGGCGAGCATCTCCGGCCGCATGATCTGATACTGGTCAAAGATATTGGCCAGTTGCTGGGCAAGCTGATAGCGCTTCAAGCCGCTCTGATCGCCGCTCATATAGCGCAAAAGCGGCGCAAAGAGCGGTACCGACTCCTGTTGTTCCTGCTGCGCTATCTCCTGCAGCAGTCCGTCAAGGCGCCAGGCGAGCGCGTCCCGGGCAAAGGCGTCAGGATTGATCTCCATCTTCATCCTGGCGGCCATGAGATCAAAAAACCGGGTGGGCAGCAGGTACTCAAAATTGCACCACACCGTAAAGGCATCGGCCAGCCGCTGGGAGAGCATCCGCTCCATCCCCTGGCTCTGGATCAGAAAGAATTCCTTGGCAAACAGGTCGCGGCGCGGCTGCGTGCGCAGGATCTCGACCAGATGGGTCAGCAGATTCTCGGTGCGGTTGGAGAGATGGAGATAGAACATGGGCTCGGTTTCGTCTTTGATTATGGCTTGCGCAGGGCGTAACGACCGGTTTTTTTACCGCCGATCTTTTCCACCATTCCCGCTTCAAGCAGAGGACGAAGCAGATCCATTGCCCCCTGGCGGGAAATGTCGAGGGCGGCCCAGAGTTCAGCGGGGGCCATGCTCCCATGATCACGCAAAAGGTGCAGGAGCCGCTCCTGCCTTGGGCGGAGGACGAGTTGTTTGGTCGGCGTGTTGAGCTGGAGTGTCTGGGTTCGCAGCCAGACGCGCTCCAGGGTCAGTTGCAGTCCTTCGGTAGTGTACTCCAGCCAGGCGGTGAGGTCTTCGCCTGCCTGTCGCACTGCCTGCAGGGCGGCGTAGTAGCGCGGTCGGTCTTCCCAGTAGTATTCATCCACCGAAAAGATGTGGTGGGTGTCAAAACCACGCCGGTACAGTTCCCAGAGGGCCAGAGCGCGTCCCGTGCGGCCATTGCCGTCACCAAAGGGATGGATGGCCTCGAAACGGTAGTGGAGAATGGCGGAACTGAGCACAGGTGAAATATCGCCCGCCTTGCTGTTCCACCATTCCAGCAGCTCGAACATCAGCCCGGAGACCTCGGCCGGGGTGGGCGGCATATAGTTCCCAACTCGCACGGCGATGGAGCGGTAACGTCCGGCATCCCCCTGATCCATCACCCCGCCGGCCAGGATGCGATGCAGTTCAAACACATCTTCATGGCGGATTATTTCCTGGCCGGCATGTTTTTCCACATAACGCAGACCGGCGAAATAGTTGAGCACCTCGCGCCGCGAGCGCTGGTCCGAGGCTGCCGGTTCCCGGCCCTCTTCCAGGGCGCGTACCTGCTCCAGGGTCAGTGGATTGCCCTCAATGGCGGTGGAGGCATGGACATTGCGGGTGCGGGTGTCCTTTTGCAGGGCGGGAATCCAGGAAAGCTCGATCGCCGACCCCTGAATGCGTTCCCGCAAGGCAGCTACCGCTTCTACCAAGGTGAGCAACCGGGGACTGATAGTATAATAGGGTTCGTAGGACATGCTATAAGTCAAGCATAAGTCAAGTTTTCTGTCAAGCAGGTTCGCGTCATCTTGTCTTTTCAATCCGCATCAAGTGATTTTGATTCCGGGCATGATGGTGCTTGCGGCGCATCTTCGCCAATGAGCACGGGTTTGCCGTCTTCCCAGAACACGGCATACTGGCCGAGCCGTTTTTTCTTATCCAGGGCCTGAGCGACCGCCTGTTTCAGGCAGTCCAGCATTTGCTGGGTGTCTGGCGGCGGGGCAGGTGTTGTTTTGGATGTATGGTTCATAAACCGGCCTCCTCAACTAAGTGTTGATACAGATCTTGATTGAAAATTGACAAGACATTGCCTTGCAGTTCGAACACGGGAGCGGGCTGGTCATCGGTGTTCATAAAGCAACGGGTACGATTGACTGTTGTGCTGTAATCATTGAACAGATTCCGCAAGCTGCGGGCAAAACGCCGTTCGATATCCTTGGACGGGATATTGTGTCCGCCGTGCGCTACCCGTTCGGCGACTCGGAGTTTGGACATCTCCACGCTGGGCAGGGCCAGATAGATCAATTCCACCTGCCAGCCCTGCTGTTTCAGCCGGTGGATCAAGCGGAGATAACCGCGTCCGGCCAGGGTGGTTTCAAAGGCGAAATCCTCGCCTCTGGCAATGCGCTCTTCAATCTCTTGCAGCAGGATGCGGCTGGCCGCGACCAGCTCCCGCTCCGGGGCCAGGGGCGACAGTCCGGCGGCGATCAGGTCGGCGTTGATGAAGTGGGTGCAGCCTGCCACCCTGGGCAGGTATTCCAGGGCAAAGGTGGTTTTGCCGGCGCCGTTGGGGCCGGCAATGATCCAGCAGCTAGGCATTACAGCACCTCTTCAGTAAGTTGCAGCGTTGGCAAACTGTAGTTTATTAAAGACCCTGGAGTGTCGCCAAGGAGGCATCCTTTCGAAACCTCTTCGATCAAGGCCCAGTTCTGGTGGAGCATGCCGTTAGTGTTTATAAACGGACTGGCGATGACCGATTTTGATGACCTCGATACTGAGAACATCGCCATCCACCGAGTAAATCACCCGGTAATCCCCCAGCCGGATACGCCAGAGATGTTCCGCGCCCTGGAGTTTCTTGCTCCCCGTGGGGTAGGGATTACCGGCCAGCGCCTCAACTGAGGCGATCACCCTGGGAATCATTGCCCGGTCCAGCCGCTTCAATTCCTTGCTGGCCGACTGTTCCAGCAAATATTATAGGAGGCCATCTTTCTTTAATTCCGCAAGAAGTAAATCGTGGGCAACGGTTGGCTCCTTCCGTCGTTCAGCCACAGCGGCCAAATCTTCAAAGTCTTCCAGTAACGCCTCGAACTCCGTCAAAGGGAGGATGACGGAACACCTCTGATTTGATTCGTCAATGATGTATTGGGGGTGCAGGTTGGCCGGGTTCATGATCGTCACCTCGTTGGTATGAAAATATGACATCCTGTGGAGTATCTTCTATTAATGTACCATGGTTGAGTTTTTTTACCCCCCATTGTCATTTGCTTCTCTTAATATTCTTTCCAAATCATTTGGGTGGTATGAAATTGCCTCTCGCCACTCCCCAAACCCTCCATGGTTGTTTGCCGCCTTGACCCACTCTTGAAGGTACGCCTGCTTGGTTCGAACAACGTCTGTATCCTGTCCCTTGGTTTCCAAAATGAGATGATTTCCGTTTTTTAGTCGGATGATGAAGTCCGGGTAATATTTGCGGACAACTCCCCTGTATGTGTACATGATGAAAAATCCCAGGTGATCATTCTTCACCCAGGCGTCAACATAGGGGCTCTTGTCTAACTGGTAGGCTTCGCTTACCTCCCAGGTGCTGTCTATGACCACCTGACTGATATGGGATTTCTGCGTATGTTCACATGGTCTGCTTGTGTACCAAGTCCGCATCTGCCCCGTGCTGTGTAATGGGTTTTCACGGTCGAATACCGGCACAAGCTTTGCCGTGTTTTCAGCCCTGAGCCCATTCCATATATGCTGGACGATTCTATTCATGTTGAGGATGATGAGCACCCGGTGCCGTAAGGGGTCACGACTGAACAAATCGTCATTGATGATAACCTTGCCGCTTTGAATAAATTCATCTACGATATTGATTATCTGAGCCAGAAAAACAGCCGGTGAGCCTTTCCAGTTTGGCTTTTCGCTGTTGAATATCCGCTTTGCCGTTTCAAAGACGATTTTCTGGAGCCTGAATTCCTTGGCAATTCCCTTCAAGTCAATCTCAGACAGGGCAGCGGGGTTTGGCTTTCCGGCAATAATGGCCGCCATTTCCGCTTGGGTTACACTCTCATACGGGTCAAGGCGGATTGGTTTTGCATCATCAAGGTGCAACTTCGGCTCATAGATATGATCCACCCGGATGATGTTTGGCCAAGAAATTTCAAACTCCCGCTTTTCGGCATCCGGTTCAATGGCTGTTTTTGGCGGGGGAGGAGGAGGTGGGGGACCATCGCCGCCTTCATGGGGCAAGAATGTAAACGGTACTCCGAAGATGTTTACATATTCCGCTTCAAACAGACCATTGTCATCAACTTCATAGCTGGTTCTGCGAAGTCCCCGCCCCACTACCTGTTCGCATAATAACTGACTGGAAAAGGCTCTCAGTCCCATGATGTGGGTTACGGTCTTTGCATCCCATCCTTCTGACAACATACCAACTGAGATTACATTTTGGATTTGCTCCCCTGGTTTTCCAACCTGCCCTACCGTGTCAACCTTCAGCCTCATCAATTCTTCTTGCTGTTGCTTGGTAAGCTTGACCTCGCCTGATTCATCCGGGGTAAAATCCAGTGACACTTCTTCATCCTTACTTTCAGCCTTATCAAGCACCTTGCTGTCAATTTGCAGGGTCTTCTCCGGGTCACAGAGTTCCGGTATCAAGATTTCGTTATGGTCAAAACTGTACTTGATCCTTGATGAAGTGGCCGTGGTGTTGGCAACAGTGATCATGACCGGTGGCACTTTGTGGCCAGCCTCTTCCCAATTTTTCTTGGTTTCCAGCCAGTCTTTCCCCAACAGGTAATAGGCATTGGTCACCAAGTCCGGCAACGGCTGGGTTTCCTCTGCGTTGTTCTGGCTCAGGTCGTCCTTCACCTCGGGGTCCATATAGATGTGATAGAGCCGTGATTTCAATTCCTGTGTCTTCTTGCTGTCATCCCGGATAACCACCCGTGGCGTTTTTACCAATCCAGACTCGATAGCGTCATTTAAGCCAAAATCCGTGACAATCCAGTCAAACAAAGCCTGTTCCGCCGCCTTCTTACCGGATGGAGCAAATGGGGTGGCAGACAGATCAAAACAGCGCATGATACCCCGTGCCTTATGAATCCTGTCCAGACCTCCCACCCAGACAGTTGCTTCACTGGCGCTGTCTTTCATATCCCGCTGGCGAAGATACTTGCCCTTTGCCTCTTCGTTAATACGCCAGGCATGGTGGGCTTCATCGTTTATCACGATAATATTACGGCTGTTCGCCATCTCCTGAAGCACAAGGCGGACATAGGCTTCATCACTCATGACTCCCCGTTTATCGACGCCTTTCTTTTTGCCAAGCTGTTCTTCGCTCTCCCAAGCCAGCTTGTGCCAGTTGATAATCTTGATGTTCCCAAGTCTGAGCTGTTCCATCAGCCCTTGAGGCACAATATTGAATTCTTCGTAATAGTTATCTGGAGCGCTGGGCTGAAGCACGGAAAGACGGCTCTTGACCGTCAATCCCGGCGCAACGGCAAGGATATTCTTTGAAAACCGGGTGTCCTGACGGTTGGTGACTTTGTTTAAGACCTGCCAGGCAATCAGCATGGTCATAATGATGGTCTTGCCGGTACCCGTTGCCATTTTATTGCACCAGCGGGGAAAAGGGCCGCCATCTGACGGTACGGTGATGCCGATTTTGTCAGCTTCCGGGGCTTCTGTAAGCCAGATCAACGTTTCGATGGCCTCAAGCTGGCAGAAAAAGAACCGTCTTTCTTTGCGCTCTTCCGGGTCTTGCCAGTGCCGCAGAAGCCGAAGCGTTGTCCCGGTCACACCAGGATATCCTTTTTCACGCCACGCCTTCACCCTGGGCCGAATCTGCTTGGCAAGCTCAATGGGCACAAAAACCCCTGGGTCATCAAAAGCATTGCTGCCGGGGGTGGCAACAACATAACCAGCGGGCCGCCTACCTTCCCGCTTTTCAAAGATACGGTGCTCCCGGTCGTAATGCCAATGGTGCCGTGGCTCTTCGTAGGGTGAGGTAATGATAAGCTTATCTATCTGCTTCATCTTGGCACCCTATAAAGTGATAACCCGCAGGCTTTCAATGCCCCTGTCATCAACGATTTTCACCGCAATTTTGTTGTTGTCACCTCTTTCAAAGGGCAAGGAAACAGTACCGCGGAAAAACTCTATTTTCTCAGGGTCAATTTCCGCCTTCAGGTTCTTGGCGAGTTTTGCCCAGCCATCTTTTTCACCGGCCATGGGAAGGAACACCTGAGAGGGGAAAAGGCTGCGTTCATCGTAGTTGGTGTCAAGTTGCCACATGGCAATGTTCTTCTTGCCGCCTGAATCCACATTGCCCGTTTTCGGGTTGTAATAATCAAAGCCCAAGACCTCGACTTGGTACTTGCCCTTGTCCTCTCCCTCTTTGATTTGCCTCACCTCGACATCGGGCTGGCCGATAAGCCAGAAACTGTCATTGCTGGAACGTTTCTTTTTCAAGTCATCGGTGAACAGGTCGGCATTCATCTGCACTTTCAGGAGCTGCATACCAGCCACTTCGGGTTTCAGTTCGTCAATGTCCTTGGCTGCTTCTTCATCAAACTGAAAGGCGCAGAATAGCAGAATGTCCGGTTTAAAGGCTCTTGCCTCTTGCCAGGCATTTTCCACCATCCTCTGTTCCAGCGGGGCATGTTCCGGGCCAAAGACCACCAAAACCTTTTGTGGAATATCGTCTTTCGTTTCCGCCTCGCACTGAATCCACCGGGTTCCGCCCATGGGTTCAACCCTGACGAATTCAAGCTTTCTGCCTCCCTTTGCCCGCACGCCTGTCTTCAGGAGTTCGTCACGCCACATTGCTTGCCGGGAAGTTTCGCCAGAACGGGCTACACTTTGGCCAGAGCCCTGGTTTTCCTTTTCAATCTCTGACAGTGATTGAGCATAGAGAGAAGGGACCGCCTCAGCCGTAAAGGGGCCGGTCACCCGGACTTTCTTGGTGTCCTTCAAGGGCTGGTCATAGAGGGTTTCCGGTGGTGGTGGCTCATTGTTGGCAATGGACTTCAAGGTGATATGGGGCACGGTCTTGTACTCGAACCCACTGCCCACGCCTTCACTTGGACGGGCAAGCTTGTAATAGTCAAAGCTTGCGGTCATTAACCGCTGTTTCGCCAAGGTCGTGGCTACTCTGGACGTATCGCAGGTGATCCACCGCCGCCCCCACTGTTCAGCAACATAGGCAGTAGTCCCTGAACCGCAGGTGAGGTCAAAGACCAGATCGCCGGGATCGGTGGTCATAAGGAGACAACGTTGAATAACGGCTGGCGCAGTTTGAACCACATAGGTCAACCCTGTTCCAATTTGAAGAGACCCCCACCTGTCAGAGATAGGGATTACCGGAAAGTCTTCAAGATAACGCAAGTAACGAAGCCGTGTTCCTTCTACTTCAAGGCGACCTTTAAGGGCAAGTTGTTGCAGACCAGCTTCAGAGGTTTTCCAATGGCTTCCTTTCAGACACGGAAAGACTTTGCCTTGCCATTCAAACGGGAAGCTTCCACCAGATGATTCCCCATCACTAAAAAGACTTTGGACACGATAACGCTTCCCGGTTGGGATAGGTTCCTTTCCTGTGATTTCTGCTCTGCGCAAACGGCGTGTGGTCCCATCCGGGAGTTCAACCCTGTCATACCGGTCAAGTGAAGTGTCTCCTTGGGTTCTTTCTATGAAAAGTTGCCGGTATTTGATTCTGCTTTTGTCATTTGCATACCAGACAAGATAATCAACGGTTCGCCCGAGTAGATTTCCTGCCAAACTCCCTGTCTTTTGAAACGAGACAAGACTTACGAAATTCTCTATCCCAAAAACCTCGTCCATAATTTCTCGAACATGGTGAAGATTCTCGTCACTGATTTGGACAAAGATTGAACCGGATTCATGCAGCAGTTCCTTGGCCAGCAAGAGCCGGTCCCGCAGATAGGTGAGATATGAGTGAATGCCCAACTCCCAGGTGTCCCGGAATGCCTTGATCATTTCCGGCTCTGCGGTCAAGTCATCATCCTTGCCATCTGTGACATCCCGCTTGTTGACAAAGGGCTGAAAATTTGAGCCGTATTTGATGCCATAGGGCGGGTCAAAATAGACCATCTGCACCTTGCCCGCCATGCCCTCTTTTTCCAGCAGGGAATTCATGACCAGTAGGGAATCACCGGCAATAAGCCTGTTGCTCCAGCCCAGGCGGTGCTTGTAAAATTCTATGGCCTCCCGGAGTGGTTTCTTGCCGGTAGCAAAGAGGGACATCTGCTTAGGCCCGGTCTCTTCCTTTCTGGCGTTGTCAAGGATGGTCTTCGGGTCAATCCGTTCATGAACATGCAGGCTGACGGTAGGCACTTCAAAGGAGGTGTGTTCCGCCTTGCCAGCCCATTGAAGCTGAGGACTCAGGTGGGGGTCATATTCATATTGCTTCTTGCCTTCGGTTGACGGTTCCGTTGCCTCTGAAACAAGCCCCACGGGCGGATTGTTCAACCGTTCCTTATCCGCATGATCATACTGCTCAATATCCCTGTTCTTGGTACGGCTCATGGTCATTTCCCTAGGCAAAGTAGGTAGAAGTTGCAAACTCTCGTCTATGCAGACGTATGTGGTAATGATAACTCTGAATGTTTCAATAAAATTCAACGGATGGGGCCACTACAACCATAAGATATTTTTCGTATGTGCTGCATTTTATTTGTGTTTTATTTAGGCGATTCCGCGGACGCGCTTCTCAATCCAGTCGTCGGGGTAGCCTTTCGCCTTGAAGAGTTGGCGCATTCGCTGCTGGGCAAGCTCAGGGTTCTCGATTTCCTGGACGCGCTCGTAACCGACTTGCGCCAACCAGCGTTTGAAGGGCTCAGCCTTGGGGATGGACTGAATGATCCGAAAGGCGGCTTCGGTGTTGACGCAATCGGTTTTGTAGGCTTTGCCGTCTGCGGAGGTTAGTTTCAGTTGTCGACAAATTGTCGACAACTCAATTCCCGAGGATTCCTTCTCGCGGCGCTTCATACGGTACCAGTAATCGCGAGGGTTGCCGCTGTCGGTCAACGCGTCGATGATGTCTACGATGGAGAAGAACCACTGCCCATCGTGCCAAATGCGCCGAATTTGCTTCGCCCCGAATACTATAATTTTGCCGTGTAACTCAACGGGAAATTCTTCGCTCATGGTTTTGACCCTTTCTGAAGGTAGGCTCGAAGCTTGTTCACCCAATCAAGAAAGGGCATGGGGTATCCTTGTCAATGGCTTATTTCTCTTGAGGATTTTCAGTTAAGGAACCCTGGCGAATAATTGAAGTTATCAGTTGCAAATTCCTCGACCAGCACGCCGTCGCGGATCAGCTTGCATCTAAATAGAAAACGGCTGCCTGGTCAATATAAAGCTTGTCTGTCTGTTTTCATTGTCTATGTCGCGTAAGCCGATACTGGCTTTGCAAGGCCGTCTTTTCTTTCCGTGCTGTACTTTTGGCTGGTCCCGTGCTATATTTAAAGCATGAAAAAATCATCCCTACTCCTCTCCAATCCCTACCTCAAAGACCCAGTTATCCGTGACGCCTTGCTCCGGCAGACGGTCATCTCGTCCAGCGCCATCGAAGGGGTCAACAAGACGGTGGCCAATCAGGCCCTTGGTGTTTTGCCCAAGGTTGCTGGCCTTAAACCTTTTTCCCGGCCCGTAAAGTCCGCTCGACAACAGCCTTAAATACCTGTTCCATCGGCTGGTAGTTGTTGTAGTCCATCCCTGCCTGCACCGCCGCGAAATACGCCTGTTTCTTTGCTCCTCTGATCCCGTCAAAATCGAGTGGTTGAAGGCCTGCCTGCAAGCCCATCAGCACCGCCAGGGCGTGTGCCAGGGTGTCAATGGCGCTGAACCGGCATGGGGTGAATTGGGCGAGCGGGCCATCCTCAAGCTGTTGCAAGAGCTTGGGTACCTGACTGGCCATGGCAAAGGTGAAAGCGCCCTTACTGATGTTCACCTGGCGGAGCGCGCCCGCCCAGGAATAGATGTTGCCCAGCCACAGCTTGTGCATCCGGCAGATGTCCTGGGCCGTGAAGCAGTGACCCAGGCTGTAGAGGCGCAAAAGCTCCTGATAGGCGCGCAACTGCTCCCGGGCCTCCAGCATATCCATTTCCCGCTTGCGTTTGATGCCAAGCAGGTTCTTGAGTACCCGGCTCCGTGAGCCAGGCTCATACTGGCCTTCGATCAGGGAACTGGTATCGTAACGGCCTGACTTCTTCATAGCCGTCCTACAACGAGATAACCCGCAGGCTTTCAATGCCCCGGTCATCAATCCAAGTGCGACGAATCTGCTTCGCTCCGAAGACGATGATCTTGCCGTGTAAATCGACGGGAAATGCTTCGCTCATGGTTTTACTCCATCCCGATCTGGAACATGGTCTCCAGATCATGACGGGAATAGGCCTTGAAGGCGAGCATGGTCTCTGATTTGAGAATGAAATCGATGCCCAGCAGTTTTTTGGTGACCAGGTCGGCCAGTTCCTCATTGGAGGCGACGCGGGCAATGGCGATAAGGTCGTAGTTCCCGCTCACTGAATACACCTCTGAAATCCCAACCAGCCCGGCTATCTGTTCAGCCACCTCGTTGATCTTGGTTCGTTCCGCATTGATGAGAATAATTGAGGTGACCATGTTGCCTCCTGGTTATTATTTCGTTGTGAGATGTCATGATAACGCCCTGACATCTCGAGATTTGCAGGAATCTATCACAGATAGATTCCTGATATGCCATATCAGGAAAAACTGCTTGCGAGAGCGGTGCCCAGTGGCGACCATTGTGAGCTGTTATGAAAAATAGTCAAGACTTTTTGGTTTTATCGTGAAAAATTGTCGGATCCATCCGCGGCGCGGAGAAAGCAAAGGCCTGTTTTTAGTCATTGCTATGATATTAGGATGGTTATTTCCAGCTTAAGTAGCTGATTATTGACATAAGACAGGTTTTATGCTGCCTTAAAAAGAAAAAAGGTGGAATTTCATAGAAGCAATCGAATTATTCAGACAGCTCGGTCTGTTGTACCGGAAGCGGCGCATCGAGCTGAAGATCAAGCTGCGGACGCTGGCGCTCAGGTGCGGGAGCTCCATTGATACCCTGCGGTCGATCGAGCGGGGGAGCGCGAGCGTGAAGATCGGCTCCTGGTTCGCGGTCGCCGAGGCCCTCGGCCTGGGCCTGGCGGAAGTCTGGCAGGGGCTGCTGGCGGAAACGGTTGATCCGTTCGAGGAATACGACCGCCGGCAGGGGCTTGAGAAACAAATTTGGCAAACGCGGGTCCGGTCGTGAAGAGGAATGATGCGATATCCCTATATGTCTCCGCGGTCATGCCTGACGGAGAAGTGGTCTCTGTGGGCCGGTTGTGGTCGCGTAACCTGCACTCTTCCGACCGGAGAAGGCGAAAATCCTCATTTTTCAAGACACTGTTATATTAAATTACAGCACCAGCCTGTCCGCTTCCGGTCCCATCGGTATAGGCAATAATTTCCCGCACATTTGCATCATGTCATCACTGCTGTGTAGGCAAACATGGCGGATATCATATAAAACCTTTGCCGCTGATGTTTCGTGCCAAAACCATTTGCTGAGCATGGTGCTGGTTGGAGGTTGTCCTGGTTGGGCGGCCATGGCCTCGGAATAGAAGGCCTTCAGATCATCCACTGCCAGCTTGAGCGTCTCGGCAAGAGTAATATCTTCTCGTGGATTTGCGGGAAGTCTTTCTGTAAATGCGCATAAAAACTCTGCCACTTCCGGCAGATCCATACCGCTCACCCCGACTGTAGTGCGGCCATATTTCTTCAAGGCCAGATCGTACCAGGGGCGAAGCTGGAGCATCTCTTCCTTGAGGGCGTCTGCCAGCTCTTCCGCCGCTGGTCTCTCACCTTTTTCAGGCTGACCAAAGCTTATGGGACAGGCACCCACGGCATCTTCCCCAGCCGATCCGGCCGGCACTTCCTCGCCAAAATCTGCCAGAACAGGCCCCTCTTTTTCCTCCAGAAGCCGCAGAGAGGCCAACAACACCCTGGACTGGAAGGCCTTATCATTGGGGATCCCAAAAGGACGCCCCAGCTCAAAAGGTACCCATAAGGCCCGGGGCGGTTTTATCTTGGCGGTATGTTCGCGGATAAGGCTTATCTGGGTGGTGGGAAGACCGGCTTCCTCCAGAAAGTGGGCAAGCGCGCCAACTGCGCGCGTACAAAACGGTCAGACAGGCACAAGCAGAACCGCGTCCACCTCGTCTTTTTTCAGACTCTCAGCCAGATTGCGCACGGCGGCTGTCATCCGCAGAGGATCCGTGGCCCCCATGAACGAATAATGAAAATCGGCGACACTGCCGATATCGTCGGCTGCGGCCAGCTCTTTGAGTCTATCCAGGGGGAAAATGACATTCCAGTCCTGCTGGAAGCCGGTGCGATCAAAATTGCTTGAGATATGGCTCATGACCAGATCGTTGGCATCTACATCACCGGGAATTATTCGATAATCACCAGACATGACGCCAAAGGGCCGGTCGCCCCGGACATGCAGGCCCGCGGTGGAGATAATCGCTACCCTTCTGGCCTCCAGGGGCGACCCCTCCTGCCAGGGGGTCTGTGTAAATGTCGGGCAGGGCAGATCGGCAATATGGGAGCGAAGGGGTTCCGGTAATTCGGCAAGACGGGCCATGATATCTCCATTTGTTATATTTTCAGCTGCCTTCCTGATCAAGGAGGCGGGTAATGAGGGCCTCAAAATGGTCAAGGCCCAGCTCCACTGTTTCCACAAAAAGACCTGTAAGGTCGAAAAATGCAACAACCTCTTCATCGGTCAGGGGATGCACGCCGGCGTCAAAAACCAATATCCTGGCATAACGCCCCAGGTTGGTTCTGACGTCAACATCATCCCAGCCCAGAGAGGCCATCATTGCCGGCCACGAGCGGACCCAGCCAGGCGTCATGAGAAAACAGCCCTCGGCCTCATATCTCCGGCGCTCTTCCCGACCCACCAGGGCCTCAATACAGTTACACGCTGCAAAACCCCGGGCGCCGTGGCGCTGGAAGAGCTCATCGGCTGCCGGCAGGCAACTGCTGCCGTAAAGAACGCATGGCCTTCTCCGCCTCTTTGTCACCGCAGCCAAAACAGCGTCCAGCTCTGACTGCAGCTGGCCAAGATCGGTGTGGAGGGCCGCTTGCAGCCATACCACCTCAAGGGCAGGGCCTTTTTCAGCCAAAACAGCCTGCAATTCATCGGCAAAAATTCCGCAGGCAACCAGGGTGATGGGCTTCTTGTGCTGCATCCTTGTCGCTGCCCTCTCTTATTCTGTCGGCGGCATAAGATCGCAAGGCACCTTGAGTGAATCCGCTATGGAGTTGAAGCTGCAGAACAGCTCCACAACCTTTTTTACCTCATTTATTTCATCTTTACTGGCACCAACCATCCTGGCCATACCCTCATGGGCAAGCGAACAGTATTCGCACTTATTCACCATTGATACGACCAGGGCAATAAGCTCTTTGGTCTTGCGGTCCAGAGCCCCCTCGGTGACCATGATCTGTTTTTCTCGCTGCCAGTTCAGCTCAAGCCAGTTGGGGTCCACAGCGGCCTGGGCCTTGAAAAAATTGGGCACCATGCCAAATGTTTTCTGGATATCGTCGTATATCTCTTTTGTCTTGCCTGTTGCATCCTGCTCATTCACTAAAGTGCTCATCTGCTTCTCCTTGGTTGGTTGTATATTCAGTGCCTTACAGATTATTTTCTTTTTTTTTGCAAGAAAATAATCTGCGCAAGGCACTTATCCCGTTCATCGGGGTTAGATTTCAGACGGCTTCTGAAAAATAGGGGCTTGTTTTTAACGCACCTCGATACGAGGTCAGGCTGTGCGTCTCGATTGCCATCATGGCGGCAGAGGCCCTGAACTGTTCCATGTCATATTGACAGAGAAAGAGTTTATTCTGGTTGGCCAGTGAACTATTGGTGTAGTTCTCAAGTGTTGTTATGTCATCCAGGCTCCAACCCCTTTCCACGGCCCAGGCCATATCACCAAGAAGCCGGACCCCCTTTGCAGAATCGGTGCCGAGAAGGGCATCGGACATAAAGCGGATCTGTTGGGCAGGCCTTTCCTGGCCGGTGTCTGTGGTGATGACGCCGTCATCGATAAGCCTGCTGACAGGGAATCCTGAATCTTCAAGGCCGGCCAGCAGCCTTGGTAATCTGGCGCCGGTTGAAACCACCACTATTTTTTCACCACGCGACAGGCCCGTGCTCAAATAGGAGATCCCGTCCCCCAGGCATTCATCAAGGGTGTTGTAAAAATGGGCAATATGTGCCGAGGCAGCAACCCTGTATTCGCCAATACCCAAAGGTATCTTATCATGGTCATCCGGGTGCAGAAAATTAAGGAGATCCTGCCTGTTAAAGCGCCTCTCATGTTTGCCGCCGACCCGGAAACAGGGGAGCTTCCCGGCATTGGTCCACCGCCTGAGAGACATTTCCGACACATTCAAGAATGAAGCTGCCTCTTTAATCGTTAATAGTTTTTCCATGGTTCACTGCCTCGTCCTTGATTTTGATAAACGATTATATTCTATGTTCTGCAATGCTATACAATGATATACAGAATGTCAAGCGGTATGATGAGGCGGACGAAAAAGGAGGTGGAACTCTTGCTCGTTTAATCGGCGCAATCAGCGCAAGAACCTGAAGGGAGTTTTCTGATAAAAAAAAGGATTGTTGTATGCTAAGAGACGGGGAGAGGCGAGGTCTTTCTGCAACGTGATCAAGGGGCCGGTCTGGTCGTCTCCGGGCTGAAGAATTCCAGATCCGGCAGGCTGCCGGTAACTACGGGGAGACGAGAGATCTTATCTGGTTATGAGCTGCAGCCATTGCACCCGACTCTCTGTTCCGCCACCTCGTTGATCCTGGTCCGTGCCGCATGGATGAGAATGATTGAGGTAACGCATCGGCCATCTTCTTGCAGGCCTGCTGAGGTTAATTCTGGTTGATGGGGGCGGTGTTATTGTCCGGTTCCGGTGCCGGTGTATTCAATAATTGCATAGACAAGACCGGCTAAAATTCCTATGGTAAAAAATAAGCGAAAGCGGCGTTCCCATGGGACCTTTTCACCATCGGCCATGTATTGCAGCAGGGCGATGACAAACCAGGTGATGCCGCCCACAAAAGGAGCCGTCTGCAGGATCTGCCACAGGGTAGACTGCACGGTCTGCGCCAGATCGGCAGCTGGCCGCAGATTAAACAGCAGGTAGGCTGCTGCGGTCAGATAAAATGATACTTTTTCCTTCATACTTTGCATATGAACACTCTCGATACGATTTATTTCCCGGATACCGTTCTTCCCGCTCATCAGCAGTTGTCCCTGGCCCTCTTCTTCAACACCATCCATCTGCTTCAGCCGGTTGAAGGTGACGAACAGAAAGATCAGATCCTTCTCTCCGATGCAGGCAGTCATCTTTTCACGGAATCGGGCTTCTGTCAAGTCCATACTCCTTCACGGCTGGGAGTGGACCGGGATCGTTTTTTGCATCTGCTTCATGATATCAGCAACAAAAAAGATGCCTATGTCGAGCAGCTGAGCTATCTAACCCTGGCGTCTCTGTCGGACCCGGCCAGTCGTGGCGATAACTCCAAACAGGCGATCCTCTCTTCACTGCTCCAGGGCATGGAGCAGTATAGCGCTGGTGATGAACAGGAACGGCTGGCCCTGTGGCAGGCCAGGCTGGTGCTGAAGATTGCCGAGATCCTGGACCGGGAGGAAGAGGAGCTGGCCCTGCAGCTGATCGCGGTTGATGATCGGGAGATCGCCCTGTTCAGACGACTGCAGGGGGAGATGAAGGAGAGTGGTGACGGCCAGGGTGCTGAAGAAGATCCCTTTGCTGAACTCCTGGCCTTGAAACAGAAGATGAACCAGCCCCGGCCCGGGATGATCAAGAATCGTCTGCGCGCCTGGAGCAGACTCTATCTGTCGGGCCCCATGCCGAACCTCCGGCTGTGGACCACCAGGCGTCAGGAGGCAGCGGATATCCTGCTGGAGCAGGTGGAACGCGAAAGTGGACACGCACCGGTATCGCTTTTACAGATCGATCTTCCGGCCAGGATCAGTCTGGAGGATATGGATGGAGTCCGGAAGGTTGAGCAGTTCAGGGCCGAGATGCAGGTTCCTCTCCAGGAGATGGCCGAGGCCCTGGGAAAACTGGCCATGACCGAGCTCGAAGATGACAGTGCTCCGGCCCTGCTTCTGCCCCAGGCGGAGAGATGGAAAGAGGCGTGGAACTCCCGGCTGGAAGCCTCCTTCCCGGCCGCTCACTATGGCCGCACTCCGCTGACCATCCATCTTCTGACAGGAGTACCTTTTTCCGAGTTGATCGGAGAACGGCAGGGTACGGAGAAGCTGGTGCCGCCTGTCAGACATGCGCTGCTGGCGGTCTACTGTTGATGGCGTCGTAAAAAGTCGCCAACTGCTTCGTTGCTGCAAATTATCTCGTCACTGCGGCGTACTCAAGTACGCCTCATTCCTCGAAATTTGCGCGCCTCGCATTTGACGCTTTTTACTTAGC
>JAHYIV010000054.1 GCA_019429465.1 Desulfoarculaceae bacterium | reverse complement strand
GCTAAGTAAAAAGCGTCAAATGCGAGGCGCGCAAATTTCGAGGAATGAGGCGTACTTGAGTACGCCGCAGTGACGAGATAATTTGCAGCAACGAAGCAGTTGGCGACTTTTTACGACGCCATCAACTTTCATTTTTCTTTGTGGCTGGCCAAGCTGGTCCAGCCATGCTGGTTACCTGTCACCTCTTGACCATAAATATCATGCACAATTTCGTCTTTCATAATCCGACCAAGATCCTGTTCGGCAAAGGCACTATTCCCGCCATTGGTCCTGAAACCATGTCCTTTGGCGGCAAAGTCCTGCTGGTGTATGGCTCCGGCTCCATAAAAAGAAACGGGATCTACCAACAGGTCACCGATTCCCTGTGTAAATCCGGGGCCGAAATCGTTGAACATCAGGGAGTCCAGTCCAATCCTATACTCAGCCATGTACGGGAAGGCATTGAGCTGGCTAAAAAACAGAAATGCCAGGTGGTCTGCGCTATCGGCGGCGGCTCGGTCATTGATGAGGCCAAGGCTATCTGCGCCGGGGCCGTGGTTGACCACGATGTCTGGAAATTCTTTACCGGCAAGAAATCCGTCACTGCACCCCTGCCCCTGACCACGGTCCTGACTCTGGCCGCCTCCGGCTCCGAGATGAATTCCGGCATGGTCATCACCAACGAAGAGACACAACAGAAATTCGGCTTTGCCAATAAAAAGCTCCACCCCAAGACCTCCGTTCTTGACCCGCAAGCGACCTGTTCCGTCCCTGCCGACTACACTGCCTATGGTGCGATTGATGCCATCGCCCACGTCCTCGAATTCTACTTCACCACCCAGGATCCGGACACGCCTGTTCAGGACAGGTTCATGGAAGGACTGGTCATCAATGCCATGGAAAGCTGCGACCGGGTATTAGCCGACCTGAACAACTATCAGGGACGCGCCGATCTTATGTGGACCGCTACCCTGGCCCTGAACGGTCTGACCGCAGCTGGCTTAGGCAAGGTAGGATTTCCCATGCACCTGATCGAACACTCGCTGTCCGCGCTCTACAATACCCCCCATGGGGCAGGGCTCTCGGCCATCATCCCCGCCTGGATGCGCCACCAGAGCCAAAGAGCCCCCCAACGCTTTGCCCGGTTTGCTGAACGGGTCTTTGCTTTCAGGAGCGGCAGCCCGGAAGAACTGGCCGGAAAAGGGATTGCTGCCCTGGAAGAATGGTTCCGGAAGATCAACAGCCCGACCTCACTGCAAGATCTGAATATCCCTAAAGAGGAAATTCCGCGAATTGCCGAAAATGCAGTCGCCCAAGCCAAAGTCTGGCGGATGCCGGACTATGACAGTGAACGAATTCAGACCATTCTGGCCGGGTGTTAAGAAAAGGGTCGCACCCAATACCCTTCACCTGTCTTATCCAGGCAATTACGCATGCGTCAAGTTCCAGGGGAGCAGAGCCACCAGGTAATCTTCCAGGGAAGGGGCCAGGGGCAAGGGACATCGTCTTTGCGGGCGGCAGCGAAGTAATCCAGAGAACCCGGCCCGTCTGTACGAACGGGGGTGAAGTAACACAGGAGGCCTTGGTGACCGTGGTTCCACATCTCTCTGGACTGCCACGTTGCTGTGCGCCTCGCAGTGACGGGTGGGGGAATAAAAAAAGATGCGGTTCTTTTGGCACCTACGTTTTTTACCGCGATCTACCCACAGATTCTGCGGTAGCGCCCTTTTTTTTCAACATCATGACCACATGATCCCAGATGAGGTCTGCCGTTCGCTCTTTACTGACCAGGGGTAAAGAGATGACGCCATCGTGATCCAGCAAAGTAACCTGATTGGTATCCGCTTCAAAACCGGTATTGGCGGAGCCGATATCATTGATGGCAATCAGATCAAGATTTTTTACCTTGAGTTTTCTCTCTCCTTCCGCTGCATGATCCCTGCTCTCAGCTGCAAAACCGACGAGCAGGAAGCCGGCCTCCTTCTTCATCTGCCCCAGTTCTTTTAATATATCAATGGTCTGTTCAAGAGGCAGGTGCAGGTCGGCCTGCTCCTTTTTCACCTTCTCGGCAGACCTGGCAACAGGTCTGAAATCACTCACCGCTGCCGCCTTGACAATCACGGAGGCACCATGACAGCGGGCCAGAACCGCTTCACCCATCTCGGCCGCCGTCTCCACGCGCACACAGCAGACATCAGGTGGGCAGGCAAGCACTGTCGGGCCCGAGATCAGGGTCACATCCGCCCCCCGCCTCCTGGCTGTCCGAGCCAGACTGTAGCCCATCTTCCCTGACGAACGGTTGCTCAAGAATCGGGCCGGATCCAGAGGTTCACGGGTGGGACCGGCCGTTATCAGGATCTTCTCGCCCGCCAGATCAGGCACTGCCAGGATCCGAAGCATGACCTCGCGAGCCGGCTCCCATTCCGGCAGACGGCCGGCCCCTTCTTCCCTGCAGGCCATACGGCCGCACTCAGGGATAAGAACCTGATAGCCGAACTTTTTTAATTTTTCGATATTTTCCTGCACAGAGGGATGGCCGTACATCTGAGCGTTCATGGCCGGACAGACCAGTACCGGCGCCCTGGTGGCCAGGACCGTGCAGGCCAGCAGATCATCGGCCAGGCCATGCGCCAGACGGGCAATGGTATGGGCCGTGGCCGGGGCAATAACAACAAGGTCCGCCTCCCGGGCCAGCTGGATATGGGGGATGGTCTCGGCATCTTCTTCAGCAAAAAGAGAAGGATGGACCCGCTCACCGGAAAGGGCGGCAAAGGTCAAGGGGGCAACAAAGCGAGCGGCCGATTCAGTCATGATCACCGCCACCCGGGCCTCTTCCCTGGCAAGAGCACTTACCCACCCTGCGACCTTGAAGGCGGCAATACTGCCGGTGACGCCGACCACAATTCGTTTTCCCGCAAATGTTGCATGCATACAGTGATTTTCCCCCAAGAACCAATCCTGAAACAAGAAAGGCATGACCCGCTTGGCGCGGAACATGCCTTTCTCTCAACGGTATAATAACAAGAACGCCCTCCAATCCCTTCTAATCCCTGCTGCCCCCGAAGAATCTGAGCATCATGATAAAGAGGTTGATAAAATCAAGGTAGAGGGCCAGGGCACCCATGATTGCCCCCTTCCTGACCGCCTCATCACCCTGGGTCATGATCCCCTGCTCGCCCATGTTTTTGATCCTCTGCACATCATAGGCCGTAAGTCCGGTAAAGACCAGGACTCCAGCCATGGAAATCATCCAGGACATGGCCGAACTCTGCATAAACATATTGACCACCGAGGCAATGATAACCCCGATCAACCCCATGAAGAGAAAAGAACCCAGACCCGAGAGATCACGCTTGGTCACCAGACCGTAAACAGCCATGGCACCAAACATGCCGGCCGTAATAAAGAAGGTTCCGGCGATGGATGACCGCGTATAGGCCAGAAAAATGGTCGACAAGGTCAAGCCATTGAGCACGGCATAGCCGACAAAAAGCCCTGTGGCCGTCGAGGCCTGAATCTTGTTCACCCGCGCCGAGAGATAAAAGACCATCCCCAACTCTGCCAGGATAAAAATTATAAAGAGGGGGCTGGCCACAATCTGAGCGGCCAGTCCGGATTCAGCGGTATAAAAGGCAACAACACCAGTCAGCCCGAGACCGATGGCCATCCAGTTAAACACCTTGGCCAGAAAGACAGTAGATGCCTCCTGGCGGGCCTGGACCAAGGTCACCTGATTTGTGTTTCCGTACATATTAACTCTCCTTTTCATGGTTTACGTCTGGTGGTAAATAGGATACATAATGAGTTAACATTTTAACCATTTTGTTTCAGCTTGCAAGGAAAAGAGGAGTGGAAGGATGAAAATTGCGATCAGCGGCAAAGGGGGTGTGGGCAAGACCACCATCATGGCCCTTCTGGCCAATGAATTCAAAAAGAGCGGCAAGGAGGTCCTGATCATTGACGCCGATCCCAGTCCGCATATGGCCGAGACCCTGGGGTTCAAGGATATTGAGAAGATCAAACCCATTGCCGAGATGACCAAACTCCTGGTTGAACGCTCCGGCAAGGTGGAAGGCTCCCCTTTTTACAACATGAACCCTCAGGTAAACGACCTGCTCCACGACTTCATGATCAGCCATGAGGGAATCAAGCTCATGGTGCTTGGCGCCATCCAGACAGGTGACAAGGGCTGCGCCTGCCCGGAGAATAATGTGCTGCGCCGGATGCTGACCAAGCTCCTGCTCTCTCCTGAGCAGGTGGTCCTGCTCGACATGGAGGCAGGAGTGGAACACCTGGGGAGAGGCACTATTGCCGGCATTGATCAGCTGTTGATTGTGGTCATCCCCGCCCGCTCTTCCATCCGCACGGCCCTCAAGATCAAAAAGCTGGCGGAAGATGTCAGGATTCCCAGGATTGATTTTATCGGCAACCTGATCAAAAACGAGAGGGATCGTCAGTTTCTGAGCGAAGGCCTGGGCGTTACCCCCATTGCCTTCTTCGCCGACTCTCAGGAAATACGTGAGGCTGAACGGGACGAAATCCCGCTGACCCATATTGCCGCCCCGGCAGAAAACGCTCCACAACTCTTAATGGAGGCCTTGACCCGGTAAGGATGGAGACACCAGATATCAGCCCGGTTCAGATCAATACCAACGGCAACATGAAATAAAACTTTCGAATTTGCCGGGACTGAAGTAAAGCTGTTGACTCATTGAGAGGTACCTTCGATGTGCACCCTTACTGTACTGTGCAAAGTCACATTATGATTTTTTATATTTTCAGATTTACCACTCCTTAACTTCTAACTATTATGGCAACAGGTCTCATCTCCAATAAAAAGCTTTTTTCTCGACTCTATCTCCTCATCAAACCGTACAAGGTCAAATTCCTCATTGCCATGATTGCGGCCCTTGTGGTTGCCGGCCTGACCGGAGCTCAGGCCTATATGGTCAAACCCCTGCTTGACAAGATCTTCTTTGAAAAAGACACCTTTTTCCTAGCCGTCCTGCCCTTTGCCCTGGTTGCCTTGTTTTTAGTCAAGGGCATTTTTTACGGTCTGAACTTCTATCTTCTGGAGCAGGTCGGCCAGACTGTTATCCGCGACATGCGGGTCAGGCTGTTTGACCATATCCACAGGCAGTCCCTTTCCTTTTTCCACAGAACACCGACCGGCGAGATCATCTCACGCATCATCTCTGATATCAATCTCATGCAGGGAGCGATCTCTACCGTTGTCGTCGGACTGCTGCGGGACTTTTTCCAGGTCATCTTTCTGCTGGCCGTGATCTTTACCATGAACTGGAAGCTGGCCCTGCTCTCCCTTGTCTTTCTGCCGGCAGCCGCTGTTCCCATTGTCAGATTCGGCCGCGCCTTTCGCCGACTGAGCACCACCATGCAGGAAGAAACAGCCGAGGTCTCAAACATCATCCACGAGTCCATTACCGGCGCACCGGTGGTCAAGGCCTTTGCCATGGAACAATATGAGTCCAAACGCTTTGCAGCCCAGGTGGGTAAGCTCTTTCACGTGATCATGGAAGACTCCCGTTATCGCCGTATTCAGCATCCACTTATGGAGGTGATCGGCGGCATCGGCATGGCGCTTATCATCTGGTTTGGCGGCAAGGAGGTCATTGCCGGAAACTCGACGCCCGGCACCTTCTTCTCCTTCATAACCGCACTCATCATGATCTATGAACCGATCAAGGGGGTCAGCAAGATCAACTCCACCATCCAGCAGGGACTGGCTGCCGCCACCCGGGTCTTCACCCTCCTCGATATCGCACCAGAGATTGCCGACAAGGCCGGGGCCCTTGACCTTCCCACCTTTCATCAGAATATTACCCTGAACAATATCACCTTCAGTTATGATGGCATCAACCCGGTATTAAATGGCATAAACCTCTCGGTGAGACGAGGTGAGATTCTGGCTATTGTCGGGCCCAGCGGATCTGGAAAATCGACCCTGGCCAACCTGATTCCCCGCTTTTTTGAGATCGAGAAAGGAGAGCTGCTCGTTGATGGCGTGGATATCCGTGACGTCACCCTGAAGTCCCTGCGTGACCAGATTGCCATCGTCACCCAGCAGACCATCCTCTTTAACGACACCATCCGCAACAATATCAGTTATGGTGACCCAAGCAGGTCGGAAGCAGAGATCAGAGAAGCGGCAGGGGCCGCCTATGCCCTGAACTTTATTGAGCAGCTCCCGCAGGGGTTTGATACGATGATCGGCGAATCAGGGGTCAGATTATCAGGCGGAGAAAGACAGCGGCTCTCCATTGCCCGCGCCATCCTCAAAAACGCCCCGATCCTGGTGCTTGACGAGGCAACCTCCGCCCTCGACAGCGAGTCCGAGCGTGAGGTGCAGCGGGCACTCGATAATCTGATGAAGAACAGGACCACCTTGGTCATTGCCCATCGGTTGTCCACCATCAAAAATGCCGACCGGATCATTGTGGTCAAAGATGGTGTCATTATTGAAGAAGGCAGCCATGAGGCCCTGCTGGCCCTCCATGGCGAATATGAGTCTCTCTATACTATCCAGTATCAGGATTGATTTTTTCCATTGTCGCCGACCATGATCAAATATCACCAGGACCACATTGATTTTGCCTCACTGCATCAGAACAACATCGACCGGATGCAACTGGAGATGATCCCGGCCAAAAGCCATGTCCTGGAGATTGGCTGCGCCACCGGTTATATGACCGAATATCTGGCCCGTGACAAGCAATGCCGGATGCTGGGAGTAGAACCAGCCCAGGAACAGGCGGAGATGGCAAGAAAAAGAGGGCTTACGGTCATCACCGGCCTGATAGAGTCGCAAGAGACCCTTGAACAGCTCATTGCCTACACCAAAGAGCATGGCCTCTTTTAGGCGATCTTTATGTCCGAAATCACCAACCTCTCCACTACCTTGTGGTAAAATGACATTTGATGAAAATGATGCAAACCAAAACGGCAAACACCATAGCAAAGTGTATTATTTGTAACAGCCTGCCACTATCCTCCCTAATCACCATCGGCCCTTGGTCAGTACAGGAATGTCAAGAATGCAAACACGGAATATTAGAACCTTTTCCAGGCAGGAGAGAATTGTCAAATCTTTACGATAAAACCTATTTTGCAGAACGGTATCACGAACCACCTCGTCACAATGATTCCACCTTCACAAAGCGAATTCGCCAGGAAGGACATCGAATTCGCTTTGTCAACCGATTTTACAAACAGGGCCGTCTTCTCGATATCGGCTGCGGATGCGGTTATTTTCTCTTCGCTGCCCAGAAAGCCGGGCTACAGGCAATGGGTACAGATGTGACCGAAGCAAACCGCCACTATATCGAATCCGAACTCGGCGGGAAGCTTTTAGTAGGTGAGTTAGAACATATTCCAGTGGATCCCGGGACATTTGATGTCATCACCCTATGGCACACATTAGAACACCACCCAAACCCAGCCGCCACGGTGCGACAATGCTTTCAATGGTTGAAGAGAAAAGGGGTGTTAATCGTCGAGGTTCCCAACCATGAATCCATTGACGCCAAACAATACGGCACCTCCTGGCCCAACTGGGATTTACCCTTCCATTTGCACCATTTTTCAGAGGAGAGTTTACGACGATTGCTTCAGAATAGTGGGGCAAAAGTGTTGGCCGTAAAAACATACCACTCGCAATATATCCGTCAACGACTAGCGCGAACTGGCATTTTGAAGCCTTTTGCAAGATTAATTGCAACATGGTATAAGGGTGACGGAGTGCTGATGGCGTGTCAAAAACAATAACAAACGTACAAAAATTTCAAAAAAATCGTATTCACCAATGAGTTCAAACAATCAACCAACTAACCAAAAAAGCACAATATTTCTTAGTGTTACAGACAAGACCATTCAAACCATACACTTTTCATGATTTCCACATTAAGTAACGGACAACAACCATTAATGCCACATCAAATAGATCTTTCGGTCATTATTGTAAGCTACAACACCGCCGAATTCCTTGTCACCTGCCTGCGGTCGGTGCTGACCCAGACCGGTGCCTCTTACGAGATCTGCGTAGTGGACAACGCCTCGGCGGACCACAGCGTAGACGTAGTCCATAAACAATTTCCCCAAGTTCGGCTTATAGCAAGCCCGGAGAACCTCGGTTTTGCCAAGGCGAACAATTTGGCAGCCCGCGATACAAAAGGCAAGTTTATTTACTACCTCAATCCGGACACCGAAGTGCGTCCTGGGTGCTTTGCCGCCATACTCCGCTTCATGGAAGCAAACGACTCCATCGGCATGGCTGGCACCAAACTCCTTTACCCGGACCACACCCCGCAAGGTTCGGTAGAAGAAAACTATCCAGGCCATCGCCATACGAATAACGAACTCAGCGGGTTACCCGGCCGCATCGCATGGCTATTAGGTGCAAGCCTCATCGCCCGGCGAGATGTAGTGGAACAGATCAAAGGCTTTAACGAGAAATTCTTCCTCTACGGCGAGGATATCGACCTGAGCATCAAAGTGCGGCAAGCTGGCTGGAAACTGGGGTTCATTCCCGAAGCAGAAGTCATCCACTGGGAAGGCAAGAGCGAACGGCACACCCAACCCTTGGAGGTCTTGCAAAAAAAGCTAGCAGCCGAGGCCCTTTTCTACCGACTCCACTACACGCCAGCCACTATTGGCCGCATCTGCCGGGCCAATATTCGCCAAGCCCGCTGGCGGCTCATTACCCTTCCCTTCGAGCGATTGTTATCAAAAAACAAAACTGCTGTTACCGCCAAGCTGAATCGCTACCGACTACGCTTTGACTTCTTCCAAACACTGGCCACCACCAACCTTCCGCCCACCCTGCTATGAAAATCGCCATTATCCACAACCAGTTTTCCCGCGGCGGCGGCATGGAGTCTTATATGCTCTTGCTGGTCAAGGGTTTTCTAGCGGCTGGAGACGAGGTTACCATCCACACCTACGAGGTGGACCGGCAACTGGCCGCCCAGTTGCCCTGCACTATCCGCCAGATAAAGATTCCATTTCTGCCCAGGCGCTGGAAAAAATATTTCTTTC
>JAHYIV010000016.1 GCA_019429465.1 Desulfoarculaceae bacterium | reverse complement strand
CTTGTCGATTGTCAACAAACGATCGAAATGATGGTGGAATCAAAGAGAAAACGCCTGGAAAAAATAATCTGGCATTGCAGAGAAAAGGAATATTCCCATACCCTTTCATACCTTGAAAACGCTCAACCGGATATGTTTACAGCCGTTGAAAACAGATTGAATGGAAAAACGACAAGCAAAGTCGAAAGGGTCATGCGAACGGTGAACATGAGAGCAAATGTGAGCAAGTGGAGCCGGAACGGAGCCCTTAATGTCACCAAGTTTCGACGGGCTTATTACTACAACGGCTTTGACGCATAAAAGTAAATCGGGAGGGCTTTTACTCAGGTCTCCTATTGACAACGCTACCAATTGTTTTAAATTCGCATTAGGATCAACATCATCCTGATCTAAGACAAGAAGCAGGGACCGGAGATTATTCCGGTCCCTGCTTCTTTCTTTTGGAAGGCCGGGACAGGACTATGCTGGAATACTTTGCCTTACTCTCAAGCCCTGAGTCCATGTTTAATAGTCACTAACCCCCTGTGTTGGAAAAGATGTTGCCTCTCTCTTTTTTAATTTGTGTGTTTAATTATAGGTCTGGTTTCTATCCGACGATGGGCTCGCTATGCCAGCCCCTATTTTCGAGCTCAATTCGACCTACTTTTTATACCGTCATGGAGTATTATATGTTAACTTAACGTCTCATATAAAAACCTCCTTAAAAAAAGAATATTTTGAGCCGGAGCATATGTGGAAAAAGAAGAATTTTTGAAGGCCAGGAAGTTATTAGAAAAAACCCAGAAAGAAGTGGCCGAGTTACTGGGTGTCTCGATAAAAGCGGTACATAGTTATGAGCAAGGCTGGCGCAAGATCCCGCCCCATGTAGAACGGCAGGTTTTTTTTCTGCTCTCCAGAACCAGAGCAAGCGATAAAGACTTTAAACCCTGCTGGACCGTAAAAAAATGCCCTACCCAACGCCGTAAACATTGTCCTGCCTGGGAATTTCAGGCCGGTAAACTCTGCTGGTTCATAAATGGCACTATCTGTGAATGCCAGTCCCAAAAAAACTGGCAGGAAAAGATGATAATCTGCCGCTCCTGTGAAGTATTATCGGACCTGCTTTAAATTTCCATCTGTCATGTCCAACATGGTTTGTTGACAGTTTTATTCCCTGTCACCTCTTTCATGTACGCTGACACCATCAAGGAAGCCTGTAATGTCATCTGTCAAACCTAAACACCAGGATGTCCGGATCAGAGTCATCCACGAGTACCAATCACCCGCCGTCGGGGGGCGCGTGGCCCTAGCTTCTCCTTACCAGTCCGTTGCCACTCCCCATCTGGCTGCCGAAAACCTGCATGCCCTGCACGCCCGGATGATCAAATCAAACTGGGGGCTGGCATCTGCAATGTTATCGGCCAGGCCCTCGAGACCATCTGAACCGCAATCATCATGAGCAAGAATACTGAACACGAGTGTGACGGCATCTCCGTCGGCCTGGTCGAAAAGAAGCTTTACACCTTTGCTGAGCCGCCCAATGAACTGACACTGGCAAGCGGCGCCCGCCTCGGTCCGATCTCGGTTGCTTACGAAACCATGGGCACCCTCAATGATGACAAGAGCAACGTCATTTTAATTGCCCATGCCCTGTCTGGTGATTCCCATGTGGCCGGTTATTACTCGGCCGCTGACCCAAAACCGGGCTGGTGGAACACCATGGTCGGCCCCGGCAAGGGCATCGACACCGACAGATATTTCGTCATCTGCTCGAACGTTCTGGGTAGCTGTATGGGTACCACTGGACCATCGTCAACCAACCCGGCAACCGGCCGACCTTATGGACTTGACTTTCCAATGGTGACCATCGGCGACATGGTCAAGGTCCAGAAAGCCCTGCTCGACCATCTAGGCATAGGCAAACTGCTGGCCGTAATTGGCGGCTCCATCGGCGGCATGCAGGTTCTTGAATGGGCCATCAGCTATCCGGAAACGATCACGGCCGCGATTCTGCTGGCCACTACCACCCGTCACTCTGCCTTGGCCATCGCCTTTAATGAGATCGGACGCCAAGCCATTATGTCCGACCCCAATTTCAATAAGGGTGATTACTACAGCGGCCCAAAGCCTGACCTGGGTCTGGCCCTGGCCAGAATGGTCGGCCATGTCACCTATCTTTCCGACGAGGTCATGCGCAGCAAATTCGGGCGCCGCCTCCAGGATCGGGACAATCTCGCTTTCGACTTTGAGGCCAATTTCCAGGTGGAAAGCTACCTGCGCCACCAGGGGTCAAAATTCGTCCAGCGCTTCGACGCCAATTCCTTTCTTTACATAACCAAGGCCGCCGATTATTTTGATGTCGGCCAGCAGCATGGCAATGACTCAGAGGTCGAGGCCTTTGCCAAGGTAAAGGCAAAAATTCTTGTTATTTCATTTACTTCTGACTGGCTCTACCCCACCTATCAATCCCGCGATATGGTGAACGCCATGAAGAAGAACGGTCTGGATGTGAGTTTTTGCGAGATCGAGGCAAAATGCGGCCATGACGCCTTCCTGCTCCCCAATGAGCGGCAAAGCACCCTGATTAATCGATTTCTGGACAGAGTATCCGAAGAAGAAAAACACGATGCGTTATGACCTACAGATAATAGCCTCATGGATCGAGCCCGGCAGCAAAGTTCTTGATCTTGGTTGCGGCGAGGGGGATTTGCTCGGCTTTCTCAAAAAAGAGAAGCGGGTCAAGGGCACCGGTATTGAAAGCTCCGAGGCCAAGGTCACAAAATGTATTGAGAAGGGAGTACAGGTCCTCCAGGGTGATATCACCGAAGAGGTCCATGATTATCCAGACAACTCCTTCGATTATGTGATCCTCAGTCAGACCCTCCAGCAGGTCCTGGAACCTGACCAACTGATCAAGGATTTACTGCGGGTCGGGAAAAAGATCATCGTCTCCTTTCCGAATTTCTGCTACTGGTCCATCCGGATGCAGATTCTCTTTTTCGGTTACGCCCCCAAGAACCGGCAGCTTCCTTACGAGTGGTATAACACCCCCAACATCAGGATTATCACCATCAAAGACTTCCGCCGCTTTGTCAGGGAGACCGGCTGCGAGGTCATCAAGGAGGTGGACATCAACACCCACAGCGATGACCTGCAGGGCAAGATTATCAATTTTCTGCCAAACCTGCGGGCGACCTACGGAATATTTATGGTCAGCCGCAGAAAAAGTTACCCCTGACATCCGAATTTGTAGCGTTTCCTAAGAGTATTGACTGTAACAAGATATCTCTTAACCGCTTAAAGGCAGGTGACGTTCAACAAGAGCAAGACACTGATAACGAAATACCAACATACCATGTTGGATATTACCCAGTGGCTCAGGCAGGAAACTTTTCTCCATTTTTTGATGAAAGGTTCTTTTTGACTCTTTTGGTTATTTCTTTTGCAGCCCGTATAATATTTTTTTTCAAGGAACGATCATGACAGCACATACAGAGAATCAACCTGTCAAACTCCCTACCTTACCCCTTGTCGATCAGGAACTTCTTGATCGGGCTTGGGCGGCGGCTGCACGTCAGAATGCGGAATATGCACCTGGCGAACGCGAGTCACTGCGGGCCCGGATAAAACAACTTTTGCAGGAGCAGGACGCAGTCCTGGTGGCCCATTATTATACCTCCGATGACCTGCAGCAACTGGCCGAGGAGACCGGCGGCATGGTTGCCGACTCTCTGGAGATGGCCCGCTTTGGCCATGAACATCCGGCTTCTACCTTAATCGTTGCCGGGGTCCGTTTTATGGGAGAGACCGCCAAGATACTCAATCCGGAAAAAAAGGTCCTGATGCCTGATGTCGAGGCCACCTGCTCCCTGGACCTGGAATGTCCGGCAGAGCTTTTTACCGAGTTTTGTGATGCCCATCCGGATTACACCAGTGTGGTCTATGCCAATACCAGTGCCGCGGTCAAGGCCCGGGCTGACTGGGTGGTCACCTCCGGCATCGCCCTGCCGATCATCAAATATCTCGCCAGCCGGGATGAAAAGATCCTCTGGGCCCCGGATCGTCATCTTGGCTCGTATGTCCAGCGGGAAACAGGCGTGGAGATGCTGATCTGGCCGGGCAGCTGCGTGGTGCACGAGCAGTTCAAGGCCGAGGGGATCAGGGGGCTGAAAAAAAAATATCCGTACGCCCAGATTCTGGTCCATCCCGAATCGCCTGCGGAGGTGATTGCCCTGGCCGATGTGGTTGGCTCCACCACCGGTCTGATCACGGCCACCTTAAACCCTGCGGTCCAGGAGTTTATTGTGGCCACGGAACCGGGTATTTTTTATAAGATGAGGCAGGCCTCACCTGGCAAGACTTTTCTTGAGGCACCCAGCGGCGGTGTGGGCGGCAGCTGTGAGAGTTGCCAGCGTTGCCCCTGGATGGCCATGAACGGTTTACGGAGCCTGGTGCAGGTCTTGGAGTCTGGTGCGCATGAAATCACCATTGATGAAGAGATCCGCCAGAAGTCCTTGATCCCCATTCAGCGGATGATGGATTTTGCCAGAAACCACCAACCTGTCTTGAAAGATAGCGGGAATGTCTGACAGACACACCTCCTGACAACAGGGCGGGGAAGTCAAAATACGTTTTCCCCTGTTCCTCTGGCAAATTGTTCAGTTGAGTAAATTTAATAGATATCGGCGCACTCGGGGTGTCATGGTACACCTGCCTGATTAGCAGCCACAATGCTCTGCTCATTTTGCTGATTTTCATAAAGAACCATAAAAACTATCGACTTCCACCCTTGTGCTTCCTGGCAAAATTAGCCGCCTCCATTCCGGCAACACAGCCCTCACCAACTGCCTTGGCCATCTGGTAGGGTTGGCCGGTGATGTCTCCGGCCGCATAGACACCAGGGACATTGGTCTCTGCCAGCTTATTGGTTTCAATATGGGTCATGGTATCCTGATCAAGCTGAACGCCTATGTCAAGGGCCAGCTCCATGGCCCCTTTGGCCCCCAGTTCGATGAAAAGTCCATCGACTATCAACTCTTTACCATCTTCAAGAAGGATGGACTGCACGGCCTTCTCACCCCGGATCTCCTTGACCCAGGATCCTGACAGAAATTCGACAGTGGAGCTATGCAGCTTCTTCATGAGTTCGGCCGATGCAACCAGCTCCTGACTCACCAGATAGACCTTTGAGGCATAGCCGGTAAGGGTCAGGGCCCCGTCAATGGCAGCACTGGCATTGCCGACGACCGCAACCGTGGCCTTCCGATAAAAATTGGCGTCACAATCAACACAATAGGAAACCCCCCGACCGGACAATTCCTTTTCACCGGGTACCTGCATTTTTTTTCTGGCCGTGCCGGTGGCAAAGATAATGGTACGGCTGGAGACCGTTGCGCCGTCTTCCAGTTCAAGGGCAAACAAATCATCTTGCTGACGGATCTTCAAGACATCATCATCCATCAGCTCGGCGCCAAAGCCCCTGGCCTGACTAATTCCCGCCTCCAGCAGTTCTTTGCCTGCCTTCACCCCCTCCACGCAGGCATAGTTTTCCACATGGGCAGAATAGAGTGAACTCCGTTCAATCCGTCCCAGCAGCAAGACCCTGCTTTTCTTCCGAACCGCATGAATTGCAGCCTGAATCCCGGCCGGACCTGTGCCAACAATCACCACATCATAGACAAGAGTATCCATTTTTCTCTCCCAAAAACCTGATTTTTTACCATCAACAGTCACACTTTTTCCATACTACCCTGCATTCCTCTTGAATTTTCAAGCAATATATCCTAAAGATAGATCTCTTCAGGATATCTTTTCAACAATAATTCCATTTCTCAATAAAGATGGAACCGCGAAGGCAAGCGAGCAGCAACAAAGCAGTTCAGGGAGTACGGCGATGAGCCGCACAGCCACAGCCGACACCGTTAACGCTTCATTGAAAGATGGAATAACTTAATCCACTTATAATAAGTCACCTTCCATTCGTCAATCAACCATCATGAATACTCATCAACAGAGAATCGTCATAACCGGGATCGGCCTGGCCGCACCAAACGCAGACAATCTCAAGGATTTTCGCAGGAAACTTCTTGCCGGAATCAGTGAGATCAAAAAGATCAATCTCCGCTATTTTGGCCCGGCACCCGCGGGGATCTGCACCTTTGACGAAACCAGATACCGGAAAAAAAAGGAAAACAAACGGGGCAGCCGCGCCGGTTGCCTTGGTGTGTATTGCGCCCACGAGGCCATGAGCGACGCAGGCCTTGATATTGACTACTATGACCGATCCCGTATTGGCGTTTATGTCGGTCTTACCGAGCATGGTACCGTTGAGACAGAAAACGAGATCTTCAATATCAGCCAGTACAATTATGACGTAAAATACTGGACCCACCACCATAACCCCCGAACTGTTCTCAACAATCCCGCAGGTGAGATCACCATGAGCCTTGGGATCACCGGCCCTCATTATGCCATTGGTGCGGCCTGCGCCGCCGGCAATGCCTCTCTGATTCAGGGTGTCCAGATGCTCCGTCTTGGCGAAGTTGATATGGCCCTGGCCGGCGGTATATCCGAATCAACCGGCTCTTTCGGTATATTTGCCAGTTTCAAGGCCCAGGGGGCACTCGCCGAGGCAGAAGACCCGCGCCTGGCCTGCAGACCCTTTGACATGGGAAGAAACGGGATTGTGGTTTCCGAAGGGGGTTGCATTTACGTCCTGGAACGGCTGGAAAAGGCCCTTGAACGCGGGGCCAAGATCTATGGCGAGCTTGTCGGTTACTGCATCAACTCCGATGCCCGTGATTTTGTACTCCCCTATGGCAAGAGGCAGGCGGAATGTATCCAGCAGGCCTTGAGTCGCGCCGGGCTTAAACCTGCCGATATTGATATCATCAACACCCACGCCACCGGAACCAGGCAGGGAGATATAGAAGAGTGCAAGGCCATCCGCCAGGTCTTTGGTGAGGCCCCATCCACCTATATCAACAATACCAAATCCATCATTGGTCATGCCATGGGGGCCGCCGGCGTACTTGAACTTGCCGGCAATCTGCCGGCCTTTGAAGATAACATGGTTCATCCCACTATCAATGTCACCAACCTTGACCCAGAATGCGCCCTGTCCAATATGGTCCTCAACAAACCGACACAGCTGAAGTCCGTATCCACCATTCTCAACAACTCCTTTGGCATGGTTGGGGTCAATTCCGTTATTATTGTGAAAAAATACGTGGGATAAAGGGACGTATCAAAAAAACATATGAAAAAGAGTGGCAATGTATGGTATAAAGAAAGTTTTGCCTGACAAACATTCTCATTCCGACCATGCTATGCATAATAATAGACCTGAGTTGTGCTATCATTCGAGCATCAAGTGTGTCAAGACAGGATCATATGCAAGAATGCCAGCGGATTTCAGCACAGACGTAATTGTGCAGCCTTGAAAATAAAATCCGTGCAGTCGACGCAGCAGATGTATCTGTATTGACGTCCGAATACCGGATGATGGCAAATTTAGTGCCTTACAGATTATTTCCTTTTTTTTTGCAAGAAAATAATCTGTAAGGCACTTATCCCGTTCATCGGGGTTAGGATTGAAACAAAAATCACTCTTTTAGTAAAAGATCGAATCTGGAGACAATATGACCCGTGCTGCTATTAAAGATCTCATTCTGGAGATAATCAAAGATATTGACGAAGATGCCGATTTCAACACGTTGCAATCCGACCAGCCACTGCGTGACCAGCTGGATCTTGATTCCATGGATTTTCTTGATATCGTGATGGAACTCCGCAAACGGCACAAACTGCAGATCCCTGAAGAAGATTATCCGCAACTGGCCTCCCTTGACAGCTGCGCTAACTACCTTGAACCACTCCTCAAGAACGTCTAAAGAAGCACATCCGGTGCACGTTCCCCTGCTGATCATCGGCGGCGGTCTCTCGGGACTGGCCGCCGCAATTCGTTTCGCCCGTTTCAATCCAGACGTCCTGATCCTGGAAAAACACTCCCGCGTCGGTGGCCTCAACTCCTATTATTACCGCCACAACTCCCTGTTTGAGACCGGCCTCCACGCCATCACCAATTTTGCCCCGCCCCAGGATAAAACCGCGCCGCTCAACCGCCTGTTCCGCCAGCTGAAACTACGGCGCCGGGACTTCACCTTTCACGAACAGATCAAAAGTGAAATCTTCTTTGCCAACCAGGAGATACTGAGTTTCAGCAACGATTTCGGTCTGCTGCACCATGAGATAGTGACAAAATTCCCCCGCAGCGCAGCCGGATTCACCCGGCTGCTCCGGATCATCAAGGAATATGATCCATTCCAGAGCGTGCCCTTTCGCTCGGCCAGAATCCTGCTGACCTCTGCCCTTGATGATCCGCTTTTAGTCGATATGCTGCTCTGTCCCTTGATGTATTACGGCTCAAGCGTGGAAAACGATATGGATCTGGGCCAATTTGTCATCATGTTCCGGGCGATCTTCCTGGAAGGAATGTTCCGGCCGGAGGGTAGCATCAAGGATTTTCTCGAGATCCTGCTCAGACAGTATCGGGAATTTGGCGGCAAGATCCGCCTGCAGGCCCCTGTGGCCAGAATCATCCACCAGAACAGAA
Organism: Desulfoarculaceae bacterium; assembly: GCA_019429465.1. Taxonomy (GTDB): domain Bacteria; phylum Desulfobacterota; class Desulfobulbia; order Desulfobulbales; family Desulfocapsaceae; genus UBA2270. The sequence continues at coordinate 51,032 of JAHYIV010000016.1, read as the reverse complement.
AGGTAACTGGCGTGGAGCTGACCGACGGCGAGGTGATCACCTGTGACACCTTGATCTCAACTATTGGCCATGAAGAGACCCTGGCTGTTCTCACTGTTCCGCCGGTGCCAAGTCAGCACCCCCGGCTTGGCTTTGTCGAGTCCATCTTCCGACTGCCCGCGGATTGCAGAAAGACTCTCCCACTGGATAAAACGATTATTTTTTACAACACCAACGATAAATTTCACTATCAGCGGCCCGAAAATCGCGTTGATTACAACAGCGGCGTTATCTGCTTTCCTGGCAACTTTCAGGGGCTTGACGCCCCACCTCACCTTGAAGTTCGCGCCACCCATCTTGCCGATTATAGCGGTTGGAAGTCTCTTGCCGCTGACAGGCCCGCCTACCTTGCGGCCAAAAAGGACACAGCCAGCTGTTCAAAACTGGCACTAGAGAAAATCATTGGTAATTTCAGGCAGGATATTGTATATGAGGATACCTTTACTCCTCTAACCATAGAACGCTTTACTGCCAAAAAAGAAGGCGCTATTTATGGTTGCCCTGACAAAATCAAGAATGGCGACATAGGCTACCACAATCTCTTTCTTGCCGGCACCGACCAGGGTTTTTTAGGTATTGTCGGCTCCATGCTGAGCGGCGTCTCAATGGTCAACAGACATATTCTGTCCCGATTCTAAGCAGATAAGCAAACTTCAACAGATCGCCCCCATGCCCTTTTCTTTAGATAAAGCTGCTGACAGCTACGATGTGATTGTAATTGGCTCCGGCCTGGGCGGCCTGACCACGGCCAAACGCCTGTCTTATTGCGGCCACAAGGTCCTGCTCCTGGAATTTCACCACCAGCTTGGAGGCCTCGCCACCTGGTTCAAGAGAAAAGGCCATATCTTCGATATCTCCCTGCATGGCTTTCCCTACGGCATGGTCAAGACCTGCAAAAAATACTGGACCAGGGAAATCACCGACTCCATTGTCCAGCTCAGGAATATCGTCTTTGACAACCCCCAGTTTTCTCTGCAGACCACCTTTGACCGGCTTGACTTCACCGCACTGCTGAACAAAAAATTCAAGATCCCGCAGACAGTCATCGACCGCTTCTTCGCCACCGTCGCCGGCATGAACTTTTATGATGACCAGACCATGACCACCCGGGAACTGTTCGAACAATTCTTCCCCGGCAGAACGGATGTGCATCGCCTGCTCATGGAACCCATCACCTACGCCAACGGTTCCACCCTTGACGATCCGGCCATCACCTACGGCATCGTCTTCTCCAACTTCATGAACAAGGGGGTCTTCACCTTTGAAGGCGGCACGGATAAACTCATCCGGATGATGACCGAAGACCTGGAAAAAAACGGGGTAATGATCTGCACCAACGCCAAGGTGGAGCGGATTCTGGTGGAAAAAGGCAAGGTGCGCGGCGTTGAGGTGAACGGCAGGGTGATCACCGCCCCGGCAGTGGTCTCCAACAGCGGCATTACCAACACCATCTATAATCTGGCGGGGCGGGATGTCTTTTCCAGCGACTTCCTGGAAAAAGCCGATGCCATTCGCGTTAACAACTCCAGCTGCCAGGTCTATATCGGCCTGAAAAAAGATTCATCCATCGAGGACAAGGGTGATCTCCTCTTCACCTCCACCGCGCCCGTCTTTGACTCTTCAGAATTGCTCGACATGCACACCCACTCAAAGACTTTTTCGGTTTATTATCCAAAGACACGACCAGGCCACGATCGATTCGCCATTGTCGCCTCCATGAACAGCCGCTTTGGAGACTGGAGCAGTCTCAGCCCGACCGCCTATGAAACCGAAAAGAAGGCCCTCATCGAGCGGACCCTGGTGGATCTGAACCGTTATTTCCCCGGGGTAAACGAAAAAATTGACTGGCTGGAGGCGGCAACGCCCAAGACCTTTAACCGTTACACCCTGCATACCCACGGCACCTCATTCGGTACCAAATTCGAGGGCCTTGCAGTGTCCCGGTCCATTTTCAAAGAGGTACCCGGGCTCTTTCATGTCGGCTCAGTGGGAATCATCATGTCCGGCTGGCTCGGGGCAATCAATTACGGGGTCATCGTCTCCAATGATGTTGACAGCTATATCCGCAGTGTATAATCAAAGGTTATGACATCATTTACTGATCAGAAAGTTGTTGTCACCGGCGCCAGCCGGGGTCTGGGCCGAGCCATCAGTCTGGCCTTTCTGAAGGCCGGCGCCACGGTCATCGGCATCTATGGCAGCAACAGTGAGGCTGCCAGGACCTTTGCCGAAGAATGCCATCCGTTTGGCGACAGGCTGCAGCTTCACCAGTGCGATGTTGCGGACGGCAGCCAGGTCGAGGAGTTCTTTCGCCAGGTCGAAGAAGAGTTTGACACTATTGACATCCTGATCAACAATGCCGGAATCCGCCGTGACGGGCTCCTGGCCCTCATGGACAGCAAAGACTGGCAGCAGGTGATTGACATCAACCTCACCGGCACCTTTCACATGTCCAAACAGGCGGTATTGCTGATGATGAAGCAGAAATACGGCAGGATCATCAATATCACCTCGCCGGTCGCCCATCTCGGTTTTGCCGGTCAGGCAAACTATGCGGCCTCCAAGGCAGGACAGATCGGCATGACCAGGAGCCTGGCCAGGGAAACTGCCCGCAAGAAAATCACCGTCAACTGCGTGTCGCCTGGGTTTATTGCCACTGATCTCCTCAATGATCTGAGCGTTGAACAAGTGGCGGCCTATAAAAAGCTGGTCCCCATGCGCCGTTTCGGTACGGCGGAGGAAGTGGCGGACGCGGTTCTCTTTCTAGCCGGCCGCCAGGCCTCCTACATTACCGGTGCCGTGCTGGAAATCAATGGAGGCTTATAAATGACCATGATCATTGACCCGCTCATCACTGGGCTGATTCCCCACCGGCCACCCTTCCTCTGGATTGACAGCATCATCAGCTATGAGGATGGAACCATGGTGACTGAAAAGACCATCCCTGAAGACTTGGACATCTTCAAAGGGCATTATCCCGAGCAGCCTATCCTTCCAGGGGTGATCCTCTGCGAGGCCCTGTTTCAAACCGGCGCCCTGCTGATTGCCAGGATGTTACAAGACGCAAACGAGACCAGCCAGGGCTTCCCTGTTCTCACCCGGATTAGCGGGGCTCGCTTTAAGCGTCCCGTGGGTCCGGGCAGCACTATCCAGATGCAGGTACATCTAAAGGAAAAAATTGCCGGGTCCTGGTTTTTGAAAGGTATCCTGCGGGTCAAGGAAAAGATCGCTGTTCAGGTTGATTTTTCCTGCACCATGACCCAAACCCTGCGACCATGAACAGCAATGCCACCCGGTCAGCAGTCTTGAACTCCAACGAACCTCTCTTCATCTGTGCTTACTGTAATCAGAGAAAGGTGGGCCTGCACGGGCGCTGACACAAGGTCAAGGCCGTCTGCACGGGTTGCGGAATGATTTCTTCAGTTGATGTCTATACAGACCAGCTTGATGCCTGGCAGGATAGAGCAGACACAGAAGCCAACAGTTGATATTTTGCCCAAATGAAGTATTTTATATAAAAATATATTGGTCAATTTGTCAGAGTCACTCCACATCAGCACCTCAAATTTGAATTTTTACCGGTTGCCAAGAAAAGAAGAGCTTTTTCTCAGTCCTGCCATTACGGTCCTTGCCGGGCCATTCACACCATTATCATGGTCACTCGATTCTCAACGACAAACCTGCAAGCAATATATCTTGTATCAGAGCAGAACCTACACCCATTACCTAAAGGAACATACCCGTGCAACTCTCTATCACCAATATGATCTTACATGCCGGTCCAGTTGGACAACTGGTCATGTTTGTCCTCCTTCTTTTTTCCGTAATTTCCTGGTCCATTGTCTTCATAAAGGCCCGCCTGTTCAAAAAAGTCGCCACCGACACCCAGGATTTTCTGGAGGCCTTCTGGTCTTCAAGCAAGCTCAGCGATGCCTATGACACGGCCCAGGAATATGAGTACAGTCCTGAGGCTACTCTCTTTTCGGCTGGCTTTACTGAGCTGCAGAAAATCAACAAGATCCGCAGCCGTAAAGATGGTAAGGATGGCAGCAATCAGCAGGAAACTCTGGATATGCAGATGGCCACCATGGACAATCTGAAACGCGCCATCCGCAAAGCGGAATCCCAGGAGATCACTGAAATGGGGAAATACCTGCCCTTTCTTGCGACCACCGGCAGCGCCGCTCCCTTTATCGGTCTTTTTGGTACGGTCTGGGGTATCATGGCCTCTTTTCATGATATCGGCATGCGCGGATCCGCCTCTCTGGCCGTTGTCGCCCCTGGTATCTCCGAGGCCTTGATCGCCACGGCCGCCGGCCTTGCCGTGGCCATTCCGGCGGTTATCTTCTATAATTTTTTCGCTAATAAACTGACCTATATCGACGGCGAAATGCAGAATTTCTCCACCGATTTTCTCAACCTTGTTGAACGCGACATGATTGGCCGCGGATAACTGACGAATTACGAATTACAATTCGTCTGTTTTTTTTAATTCGTAATTCGTAATTCGTAATTTTTTTTTAACTGGACACGAACAAAATGGGAATGGGATCAAACAGGGGCAATGGATCAAGAGGACTGGTTGCCGATATCAATGTGACCCCTCTGGTGGATGTCATGCTGGTGCTGCTCATCATCTTCATGGTGACGGCCCCGATGATGACCCAGGGACTTGAAGTGGATCTGCCGGAAACCACCGCCAGTTCTCTGCGGCAGAAAGAGGAGCCTCAGGTTGTCAGCCTTGACAAGGATGGCAGGATCACGCTGGGCAAGATTGAATACACCCAGCCCGTCCTTCGCGATCAACTGGCCAAGATATTCGAGGCAAAGGGAAAAGAAGAACTCATTCTGCTCAAGGCTGACAAGAATGTCGCCTATGGCGATGTAGCCTCCGTCATGGCCGACATCAAGGCGGCAGGATTTATCAAGCTGGGAATGATCACCAAACCCATTGAAGAAAAGCAGTAACGTGTCTCAGAAACTTATGTTTACACATACCCTGCCCAGCGAGTGGAAGCTGCCACTCAGTCTGGCAGTCGGCTTCCATCTTTTTGTCCTGTTAGGCGCCATGGTTCTGCCTGGTCTCCTGGATCAGCGGACCATTCTGCCGGAAGTGACCACCATTGAAATGGTCAACATGGAAGAACCCGCGGCCCAGAACCAACCAGCAGCCCCCCCGGCCGCGGCTAAACAGGCGGCGAAGCTGGAAACAGCGCCTCCTGCGACTCCTGCGCCTCCCAAACCTGCTGAAATAATCAAGCCGCAGGTTATAAAACAGACTCCTCCTCCCGTGGACACCCCTCCGCCGGTCCCGGTTCCAGAGCCGGTAGTGGCGCCGGAGCCGGCAGCACCCCCGGCTCCGGCTGAGGCCATATCGATCAAACCATTAAAACAAAAACTTAAAAAAGAGACCAAGAAGATTCCTGACACCAGGGCTGAAGATGCCAGAATTCGCAAAGAAGAATTAAAGAATATCACCAAAAAGCTCCAGGAAGAAGCACAACAGGAAGCAAAAAGAGAAGCGGCTGCCCAGGAAACCATCAGACAGCAGCGGCAACTGGCGGCGGCCCGTGAGGAGGCCAGGCGCTTGGATTTAGAGGCCAGAATGGCAGCGGCAGACGCCAAGAACGCCCTGCGAGAGCAGCTTCGAACCACAACCAGTGCCAGCGAATCGCGGGCGGCATCCTCTCAATCCAGCAGTAATGCGCAAAGCATGGGCATACTAGAACAACAGTATTATGCGACAATTATGGGCCACATACAGCAGTACTGGCAGCCACCCGACATCAAGACCTGGGATCCCAATCTTCTGGCGGTGGTCAGCATCACCATTGCCACCGATGGCCAGATCGTCAACCAGCTTTTTGAGCAGGAATCAGGAGACAGGCTTTTTGACCAATTTGTCCTCAAAACCCTGGAGGCTGCTAATCCCCTGCCAGCACCACCGCCAGCCCTGCAGAAGCAGCGCATTGATGTGGGACTTCGTTTCAAGCCAAGCGGAATTCAGTGATTTTTCAATCCATCAATGGTATAGTTTTCTATAATTTTATGATCCTTACTTATTTTTCCTTCTACCCCTGCATCGCCTCATGAATACAATACGTTCCACCTTTTCCCTCTTTCTTGGTGTCTTCCTGATCCTGTGCTGCACCGTCCAATCCGTGCAGGCAGAGGCCAAGGTCTATCTTGACATTACCGCCTCGGGATCACGGAAAATCAATATGGCCGTGCCCTGGTTTACCAACTCATCACAGTCCGGTGAGTCACAGACCTTTGGCCGCGAACTGGCCGACACCCTGGAAAAAGCACTGGAGTTTCATGGCATCATCTCCATTATTACCAATCAAAGCTACTCCGGCGCCAGAACTCCTGACTGGAAACAGCTGGGCGCTGACTACACCATCCTTGGCAGTTATTCCATGTCCCCATCAGGGGTCAATTTTGAGATGCGCCTCCTCGATGTAGTAGGGGGTGATATGATCCTGGGTAAACAATATACGGGAACAACGGAACAGAGGCAGGAAATAATTTTTAAATTCTGTGACAGCGTCATCAAGGAACTCACCGGAGAACAGGGAATCGCCTCCAGCCAGATCGCCTTTATTGGAGACAGTACCGGCGTCAAAGAGGCTTACCTGACAAACATCCTGGGCGACAAGGTAAGGCAAGTCACCCGCCATAAAAATCTAGTGGTCTCACCCCGTTTCACCCCGAACGGCCAGAGTCTCAGCTACGTCTCCTATCATAAAGGCAACCAGAATCTCTACATCACCGATCTCAACCAGAGCACCTCGACTCAGGTGCTGTCGAGAAAAAAGGGCATGAATCTCGGCCCTGCCTGGTCGCCGGATGGGCAACGAATGATACTGACCCTGAGCCAGGATGGGAATCCTGATCTCTACCTGCTTGACCGCCAGGGCAACATCCTGGAACAACTTACCAGACGTGCTGGAATCAATGTCTCGGCAGCCTGGTCACCCGATGGCAGAACAATCGCCTTTGTCTCTGACCGCAGCGGCAGACCACAGATCTATCTCATGGACCTCAACACTAAAAATGTCAAAAGGCTTACATTTAAGGGCACCGAAAATGCCGAGCCATCCTGGTCTCCCAAGGGTGATCTTCTGGCTTATTCCAGCCTGACCAATGGTTCATACCAGATCTACACCATCGCTCTTCAAGAAGGTGCCACCCCCTTTCAGGTTACCAAGGATTCAGGTCACCACGAGTCACCAGACTGGTCTCCAGATGGAAGACAACTGATCTTCTCAAAACGTGTCGGAAACAGCCAAAACATTTTCGCAGTCCTGAAAAACGGCTCGTATCAGCGGCAAATTTTCTCAATAAAAGGCAACCAGACCTCTCCCCGCTGGTCCTCTAAAAAATAATATTTTTTAAAAAAATATCATTCAACAGGTATCTGCCATGAAGAAATCTCTTTTTACTCTCATTTTCCTTGTCTCCGTGAGTCCTTTTCTTATTCAATGTGCTACGCAGGATGAGGTCAGGCTCCTGTCCTATCAATTACGGGCTGTCAATAAAAAAGTTGAGGATTTGCAGGCCAATACAGTTGGCGAGATACAGAGAAAACAGGCCTCTTCATCGGGACAGTTAAGCGAACTGCAACAGGAGATCCTGGAACTGAAGAGTGAACTTGAGGCAACAGCAGCTGTCAATCGTCAGTTTCAGCAACAAAACAAGGCGCTGGAATCCTCACTCCAGGGAATTGTCTCCAAACAATCCTCTGAGACCGACATCAAGATAAGCCAGCTCAATGAGCAGCTCAGACAACAACAGGACCATGTGACGACCCTCCAGGCTGCTCGGGTACAAGAAGCAGAACGCAGGGCCAGGGCTGCCGCCGAGGCGGCTGAAGCGGCAAGGTTAAAGGTGAAAACGACAGGAAGCAACCAGTCCATTATCCATCTCCAGGCTGAACAGCAGAAAGTGGTCAAGGCCCAGACACCTGCACCGGCGAGAGTGGAAGCCAGCACCCCGCCCGTAACCTTGCCGGCACCGCCACCGCCAGCAGAACCAGATCCATCTGAGCTGAGTTCTGAGGATCCTGTTGCTGTCACATCATCACCAGCCCCAAAAGAGGATCCGCTAGCGCCTGCGGCTGTTGCCTCGCCTGCTGACGACCTTTTCAATCAGGCCCAACAGAAATACGATGCCGGAAATTACCAGGATGCCTATGAGCTGTTTGAATCATCTATCGACAAAGACGGCAGCGGCACCAAGGGCGTCCAGGCCCGTTACATGATGGGCGAGTCTCTCTACCAGCAAAAAGAATATGATCAGGCTATCCTCCAGTATCAAAAGATCATCTCCAGCCAGCCGAAACATGCGAAAACGCCTGCCGCCCTGCTCAAACAGGCCATGGCCTTTGAGCAGCTCTCGGACAAGGAAACCGCCAAGATCATCTATCAAAAGATTATCAGCTCTTATGGCTCCAGTCCCGAGGCCGGGCAGGCCAAGAGCAAACTCTCTTCCCTGTAAGGATCACCTACGCCTCCCGTGAAAGAACGTCTTGACGATCTCCTTGTCAGCTCCGGCCGGGTCGAAACCCTGGCCAAGGCCAGGGCGCTGATAGGTGCCGGCCATGTTCTGGTCAATGAACAACTGGCGGACAAGGCAGGTTCTTTGTTTGCCCCCGAGGTCAGGATTCAGGTCAAGCCCAGTTGTCTCTATGTGTCCCGGGGAGGCCTAAAACTGAAAGGCGCGCTTGATGCCTTTAATTATGACCCGACAGGACAGATCGGCGCTGACATTGGCGCCTCAAGCGGCGGCTTTACCGACTGTCTGCTCCAGCATGGAGCCAGCAAGGTGTACGCGGTAGATGTCGGCTATGGCCAACTAGACTGGAAACTGCGCCAGGACCCCAGGGTAGTAGTCATTGAACGCTTTAACGCCCGGAAGATCACCAAAGATCAGATCCCTGAGTTCATTGACCTGGCCGTCATTGATTCCTCTTTTATCTCCCTGACCAAACTGATTCCACCGCTCCTTCCCCTTTTTGGCGAACATATCCATCTGATCGCCCTGATCAAACCCCAATTTGAACTGACCAGAGAAAAGGTCCCCAAGGGCGGGGTCGTTCTCGACCCGCTCCTTCACCAAGAGGCCATCACCAAGATCCAGCTCTTCAGCCAGAAACTTGGCCTGACAAGCCAGGGGGTGGTCCGCTCCCCGATTGTCGGGCCCAAGGGAAACAGCGAGTTCCTGATTTATCTGACTCAGATAAAAACGGGATAGATCTCAGAATAAGCGAAGCCGGTTTTTCCCCTCCGCCTCCTCTTTCCTCTTTTTTTCCTCCTGTTTCTTTTTTGAACCAGGACCGTCTTCCAGACGTTCTATCGTCTCCAGCATCTTCTCTGCATTGTCTCGAATATCGCGAGCAAGAGAGGTCTCCTTGATGACCTTCTCAAAATTATCCCTGGCCAGTTCGATACGTCCCTCATAGAGGTAGTATTTCCCCAGATAAAACGAGGCCTCCCCCTTCTCTCCCTGCGTTGACCTGAGCTTACCCAACTCATAATAAATCTTGGAATATTCAGGGATCTCCCGGGCAAGAGTAAAGAGGTTTGCCTCTGCCTCCTTCAGCTGACCAAGCTCGAGATAGACCATGGCCAGCTGAAAGACAGCCCACAGATCCTCCGGATTCTGTCTCTTGGCCTCCAGGAACAGGGCAAGGGCCTTGTCCTTGTTGCCGGCCGCGAGTTCTACCCGGCCCAGATCAACCAGCAGGATTGACCTGTCAGGATATGCGGCAATCACTTCCCGCAATAAGTCATGACTGCGGTCATAATTATTTGCCTCTCTCTCCACCTGCGACAGGCCATACCTGGCCATATTTTTTTCAAGAGAAGAGGACTTTGGATCAGCAATCTTCATGGCCAGAAAATTACGGAATTGTCCTTCATCCTCGAGTTGAGAGAGAATACGGTATTTGGCGCGTAAAAAAGCAAAGTCATCAGCCTGAGACTGGGTGCTCAATGAAGCCCCATCGACGGCAATGAGGGACTGAACATAGCCAAGACGGGCCTCGGGATCAGGGTGGGTAAGTAGATACTGAGGGACCTGGCCCATACGATAACGGGTGATCCTGCGCATGGTCGTCAACATCTTTTCCATGGAAGCCGTATCTCTGCCCATTTTTTTCATCCAGCCATAAGAGAGCAGATCGGCCTCTTCCTCATCCTGACGACTGAAATGCAGATTCAGGGCCTGACTGGCTGCCATCGAGCCTGTCACCAGGGCCTGACCAGCTACGCCTCCACCGCCCAGGGCAAGACCGGCAATTGCGAGGGCCATTGCCCCGATCCCCACCTTGGTTCCTTTCTTCATGCGGGAGGCAATATGGCGGCTGACCACATGACCAACCTCATGGGCCATGACTGAGACCAGTTCATCTTCACTGTGCATGGTCTCAATGAGACCGGAGTGAAAAAAGATCAGGCCGGAGGGGGCGGCGAAGGCATTAAACTCCTTATTTTTGATTACAAAAAATCGATAATCAAAAAAATGAGCCGATGAGACCCTCAGAACCTCAGCACCCAGGTCATTGATATATTGATAGATATCAGGATCATCGATCAGAGGAAAGGCCAGCCTGGTCTGATACAAAAGGATTTCCCCTACCTCCCGTTCCTCTCCGACCGTAAAAGCGAAAGCGGGCCGTGCCGCCAAGGAGAAGTGCAGGAGGGAGCAGGCCAGAACCATGGCCCATATTTTCTGAACATTTTTTTTCATTTTATCACCAGTGATGCGAGTAAACGCTCCACCCCATGTTCTATTGAGACAAGTGGTTGATAACCGAGATCACGCCTGGCCCGGGCAATGGAAAAATAGTGCGATTTGGCAAGCTGCTGCGCCAGAAAACGGGTCATTTGCGGCTCCTTCCGCCAACCGGCCAATCGGTAAACTCCTTCAAACAGGGCACCGATCCCATAGGCTGCCGGATAAGAGACTTTAGTTCGTACCGGCGCAATGTCAAGCCTGGTAAAAAGATCGCCAATCCACTGCCACAGGTTCACCGGCTCACCCTGACTGATAAAATAGGCCTGCCCGGCAGCCGTCCCGATTCCCTCCAGATTGTCGGCCGCCAGCAGGTGGGCATGGGCCACATTATCGACATAGGAGATATCGACCAGATTCTGCCCCTCTCCCACCTGCCTGAGCTGCCCTTTTCGTCCCCTGTCAATAAGCCGTGGAATCAGATGGGGATCGCCTGGCCCCCACACCAGATGCGGTCTGATGGCGCAGGTGCGCAGGTGCTGATCCGATGCGGCCAGGACCAGCTGCTCGGCCATAACCTTGCTCCTGGCATAATGACAGAGAAAGCGGTCTGTATAGGGCAGTTGCTCGTCACCATTGCAGATGGATAGGCTGTTGAAGACCACCGACGGGGTTGAGGTGTAGACCAGATGGCTGACGCCTTCCGCCCGGCACCCGGCAAGGACATTCTCGGTGCCCAGGACGTTGGTGGCATAATAATCCCGCCACCTCCCCCAGATCCCGGCCAGGGCTGCCACATGAAAGACGGTATCCCTGCCCCGGCAGCACTCCCGCATGAATTCACGGTCGCAGATATCCCCCTGCCGAACCGCAGCTCCCAGGGCCTCCACCTCCGGATAGGAATGACGCCCCACCACCAGACAGTCGATATCCCGGGCCCGTAACTGTTGGACAATGTTCTGGCCGACAAAACCGCCGCCACCGGTAATCAGCACCTTTTTCATCAACACCCCCCCAGTTGCTTGCGGGCCCAGTCGCTCAACTGCTCGCGGAAGATCTTGGCATTATGGCGGATATCCACCGGAAAATCGGGATGGGTCAGAAAAAGCTGTATGGAAGCAGTAAAGGGAGAGGCTGCCGCCAGCTCCCGCACCTGGGTGAGCAGCCCGTCCCTGTTGATCTTCCTGGTTCTGACCGGTTCAACAATCATCACCGGCAGCTGCCTCCCTGGATGGGCGGGATCATCAATTCCCACCAGTGCTGATCTGGCGACATCGGGATGTTCATTGATAATGGCCTCGCAGGGGATGGTGAAAAGCGTACCGGCCTCCGTCTCCACCCGATGGGCGCGCCGGCCGCAGAACCAGAGGCGTCCCTGCGCATCGACATAGCCGAGATCCCCCATCCGGTGCCAGAAGGAACCCTGGTCCCTGATCTTGGCCATCCTGTTTTCCTGATCATTATTCTCATAGGCCCGCGTCACCACATCACCGCGCACCACGATTTCACCGATCTCTCCATCCGGCAGGCAGAGGGAATCGTCCCAGAGTGGAACAGGTCCATCAGAGAGGGCGATCACCCGAATCTCAATGCCCGGCAGCGGCCTGCCCACACAGATGCCATGCCCCTTACGGCTCAGAGGCCAGGTGGACTGCACGATCTCTTTGCCCTCCATGGAGACAATGGGCAGGCTCTCGGTGGCACCATAGGGGGTATGGATCCTGGCCCCGGGCGGCAGGATAGCCTGCATCCGGGCTATCAAGTCACCAGAAATAGGCGCCCCGGCCATGAGTACCTGCTGCAGGTGCTCGAGGACAATACCCTGCTCCCGGCAGTAACGGCTGACCACATTCCAGATGGCAGGCGAGCCGAAGGAATAGGTCACCTGCTCCTCCTGCAGCGAGCGGACGAATTTCCGGGGATCGACCCTGGCCGGCCGGGTGGGATCCATGTCCGGGATAACGGCCCTGGCCCCGAGGGCCGTGGCAAAGAGGGCAAAGAGGGGAAATCCCGGCTGATCGATCTGCCCTGGGCCGATCCGATAATAATCGCGGATCAGCCGCAACTGGGCATTGAATACGCCATGCTCGTAACGCACGCCCTTGGGCGGACCGGTGGAACCGGTGGTAAAGATAATGGCGGCCAGTTCATCGGCCCGCGCCGGATAGGCCGTGAATGATTGAGGGGATATTCCTGCCTTTTTGCAGATATCCGGTCCCAGGAGTCCCCAGGAAGAGCCACAGCAGAAGGAATGGATAACGGAACGAAAGGGCGCGCGAAAAAGCAGGCGAAACAGATGGGCCGCAGGAACACCGATAAAGACCTGCGGCTGCACACCGGCAATACAGCGCAGCAGATTCCTGTATCCCATGCCGGGATCAATGAGAATAACCACCGCCCCCAGCTTGAACAGGGCAAAGGTGAGACAGATAAAATCAGCAGAGGGCCGGACCATGAGCATCACCCGCGTCCCTGGTCTCACCCCTTCTGCCTGCAGATAAAAGGCCAGACCATCGGCACGACCATTGAGCTCCCCAAAACTTAATCGTCGGCCCGTGGCCGCCTCCACCAGTCCGATCTCACAGGCCTGATCACCCGCCCTCTCAGCCAGAAGCTCGCCGATATTCACACTCAGCCACCAGTCCCGGAGGATGAGGGGACGCCTGCAAAAAAATCCTCCAGCAGCGGCCGGATCTCGGGCAGGGCATCCTCCAGCACATAATGACCGGCTTCCTTGAAATAATGACATTCGGCCTTGGGGAAACGGCGGCGCCACTCCCGATAGAAGTGATCATTAAAACAGAAGTCACGTCCGCCCCAGCAGATACAGACCGGGAGTTCTCTCTCTGCCAGGGTCTGCAGCCCCTCTTCAACCTCTTTCAGGGTACCGTAGGAAGGATGCGCAGGGGCAAGCGGGATGTCGCGGACAAAAGCATACACTGCCACCCGGTTCCGCCACGAATCATAAGGGGCCAGATAGGCCCTGGCCACCTCCGGACGCAGGCGGCTGGTCACGGCCATAAAGACTGCGGGAGCGGCAAAGCCGTTGAGACCGCGGACCAGCAGAGGGCCGATGAGAGGCCAGCGGCAGAGACGGATCCGCCACGGGATCCGTTGCGAACGGAAGGCGGCCGTATTGAGGATCGCCAGCCTTTCCAGGGCTTCAGGATTCCTGCCCGCCACCCCCAGGCCGATGGCCCCGCCCCAGTCATGGACAATCAGGGAATAGGAGCTGATCTGGATCTGACGCAGCAACGCCTCCAGGTTATCAATATGATTCCGCAATCGATACGGATAGTTCTGGGGCTTGTCGGACAGACCGCAGCCGAGATGATCAATGGCGATCACCCGGTGCGTCTTGGCAAGCAAGGCAACCAGGTGCCGGTAATAATAGGACCAGGTCGGGTTGCCGTGCACCATAACGATGACCGGCCCGACCCCTTCATCCAGATAATGGAGACGGTGGCCATCAACGGTGGCGAAATGCGAAGAAAAAGGATATTCTGGGTACAAGTGAGTCCATCAGAGCGGAGAAGGTGAACGATTCAGGAACTGCCTGGCTGTCCGCTTACAGCGATCGGCTCAAAAAATCAGCATCCTGGCACGGAAATATAATGACAGAATACCCTTGATATTTCCTTCATACTGAGCGTTAATGACTGACAGTAAATCAACTCTAAGAATAGTCGACAGAAATCCGGTGTCAATCTTTTTTCAGATATCTTCCCGTCAGTAATCCCTCAACAGAGGAGCCTTTTCATGTCTGCCAACATTACCGCACCAGAAGACCTCCTGCTCAAGATCAAGGAACTGGAAGAGGAAAAGCTGGGCCTCATCAACAAAAACGCACAACTCAGCGAAGCACTGGATCTGTACAGCTTGGTTATTGACAGCGCCAGTGATCTGATCCACAGTGTGACCCCCGAAGGAACCTTTATCTATACCAATCAGGCCTGGCGCGACACCCTGGGCTACAGCGAAGAAGAGCTCAGGCACTTGTCACTGATGGATATTGTCGATACCAGGTGCAAGGGAAAATGCGCCCTTATCTTCAAAGACCTGATGAAGGGCGAAAAGATTGACCGCAATACCACCACCTTTCTTGCCAGAAATGGTGACAGTGTGATCGTTGAAGGCCGCTGTACCACCCATTTTGACAACGGCAAGCCACTCTTCATGACTGGAATATTCAGGGACATGACCGATCAGACCCGCAGTGAGCTGGCCCTGCTGGAGAGTGAAAAAAGATACAAGGACCTCTTTGAAAACTCGTCCGACATAATCCAGATCGTCAAACCCGACGGCCATTTTCTCTATGTGAACCGGGCCTGGCGGGAAACTTTCGGCTACAACGAAGAGGATATCTCCACCCTTTCCATCTTTGACCTGATCGCCACCGACTGTCAAGATCATTGCAAGACCACCTTCCAAGCAGTCATCAGCGACCCGAAGCTTCATTATATCGACACGGTCTTTACCTCCAAAGACGGCAGACAGATCATCATTGAGGGCAATGCCATCTGTAAGTTTGAGGACGGAAAACCCGTCTCCACCCAATGCATCTTCAACGATGTCACCAACAAAAAGAAGATGGAAGAAGAACTGATCAAGACCCAGAAGCTGGAATCACTCGGCGTTCTTGCCGGTGGTATTGCCCACGATTTCAACAACCTGCTCACCGCCATCCTTGGCAACATCTCTCTGGCCAAGATGTACACCAATCCGCTCGATAGTATTGCCGGGTATCTGGACAAGACAGAAAAGGCTTCCATCAGGGCTCAGGGGTTGACCAAACAGCTGCTCACCTTCTCCAGAGGGGGCACACCTGTCAAAACGGTCACTACGATCACAGAAATGATCAAGGACGCCACCAGTTTTGTTCTCCGGGGATCAAAGGTCAGATGCGATTACCATTTTGCCGAAGATCTCTGGGCCATTGAAGCGGATGAGGGCCAATTGAGTCAGGTCAGCCAGAACCTGGTCATCAATGCCAGTCAGGCCATGCCGGATGGCGGCACAATAACCATCAAGGCCACCAACAAAACCCTGGCCCCCGATGAGCTCTCATCCCTGCCGCCAGGCAACTACATAGAGCTCCTCTTTCAAGACACCGGCACAGGGATTTCCAAAGAGCACATCACCAGGATTTTTGATCCCTATTTTTCCAGTAAAAGCACAGGATCCGGCCTGGGGCTGGCCATTTCCTATTCGATCATCAAAAATCATAAAGGCCTGATTACGGTGCGTTCAGAACCGGGCCAGGGCACTGTTTTTTCCATTCTCCTGCCGGCAACCCTGAAGCAGGCCCGCCAACCGGAAAAACAAGAAGGACTCCAGAAGATTGCCCCAAAAAAGATACTGATCATGGATGACGACAAGGCCGTTCGAGAAATCATGGCGGCCATGCTTACCGCTATCGAATGCAGCGTGGAACAGGCCGGTGACGGCAAGGAGGCAATCGCCCTCTACCTCCAGGCAAAAAAGGAAGGGGCCCCCTTCGATCTTGCCATCATGGATCTTACCATACCGGGGGGCATGGGTGGCAGGGAGGCCATCGCCGCCCTGCTCGCCCTGGATAGTACTGCCAAGGCGGTTGTCTCCAGCGGCTACGCCAACGACCCCATCATGGCAAACTATCGGGAGTTTGGCTTCTGCGGGATTCTTTCCAAGCCCTTCAGAATAGATGAACTCACCAAGCTCATCGCCACCATTCTCCCCCATAACTGATAAACCGCACCGATCATGCTTCTTGAGATAGACAAACTGAATGTGAGTTTTACCGTCGACACCGGCCGACAGCAGCCCGAAACCAATCAGGTGCTGCATGAGGTGTCCCTCTCGGTTGATCAGGGGACAACCGTGGCCCTGGTCGGGGAATCAGGATCGGGCAAATCGGTCACCGCCTTCTCGATCCTGCGACTGCTTGAAGAGGGCAGCCAGGTGCACAGTTCAGGGCGCATACTTTTCGAGGGCAAGGACATTCTGACCCTGGCTGACCGCCAGTTACGGGCCATCCGGGGCAATCGTATCGCCATGATCTTTCAGGAGCCGATGACCTCGCTCAATCCGGTCTATACCATCGGCAATCAGCTGATCGAGCCCCTGCTTCTGCACCGATCCCTGACCAAAAAAGAGGCCGAGCAGGAAGCCATCCGCCTCCTTGACCGTACCGGTATCGACAACCCGGCAGCCCGCCTCCACACCTATCCGCATCAGCTCTCAGGCGGACAGCGGCAACGGGTAATGATCGCCATGGCCCTTGCCTGCCGCCCATCCCTGCTCATCGCCGATGAACCGACCACCGCCCTCGATGTGACCATCCAGAACCAGATCCTGGAGTTGATCCGTGACCTGCAGGATGAGTTTAACATGGCCGTACTCCTGATCACCCACGACCTGGCCATGGTCAGACAGATTGCGGATCATGTCCATATCATGCAGAACGGGAGGATTGTCGAACATGGGCCGACTCAAGGTCTGCTTGCCAACCCGCAGCACCCCTACACCGTCCATCTCCTGCAATCCATCCCCCAGGTCAGGACCACCGAAGAAAAGCAGGGGCAGAAGCCCCTGCTCACCATCGAGGGCCTCGGCTGCCATTTTCATCTCCGGGATGGCTGGAGCGGGTTTCTCAGGCGAAAGATCAGGACCATCAAGGCCGTTGACGACGTCAGCATGACCATTGGTGAAGGCACGACCTGCGGGGTGGTGGGTGAGTCGGGATCAGGAAAAACCACGCTCGGCATGGCCATTCTCAAGCTGGCCAGGAGCCATGGCATGATCAACTTTGACGGCCGGGACCTGCAGACACTGAACAACCGCCAGATGCGCCCCCTGCGCCGCAAGATGCAGGTGGTGTTCCAGGACCCCTTCTCCTCTCTCTCCCCCCGGATGACCGTGGAGCAGATCGTGGAAGAGGGGATGCGGGTGCACGGGCTGGGAGGCACTGCGCACCAACGCCGCGAGATCGTGGCCGAGACCCTGAATGAGGTGGGGCTGACCCCGGAGATGGCCTGGCGCTATCCCCATGAATTTTCCGGCGGCCAGCGCCAGCGTATCGCCATTGCCCGCGCCATTGTCCTCCAGCCCCGGCTTCTGATCCTCGATGAACCGACCTCGGCACTCGACATGACCATCCAGAAGCAGATCATCGACCTGCTCCTGGACCTGCAGCAACGCTACGGAATGACCTACCTCTTCATCTCTCACGACCTGCGTGTGATCAGGGCCCTGGCCGATCAGGTCGTGGTGATGCAACATGGCCGGATTGTTGAGGCGGGACCGGCCCATGAGCTCTTTGCCGCCCCGCAGCATGCCTATACCCGAAGGTTGTTTGAGGCGGCGCTGCACTAAGGGACGCAAAAAACGCCTTGAGGTCCGCCACACCACCAGTAACAGCCGTTACCGGCAACCTGACGTCTTCTTATCTCCCTTGATATCATCCCGGAAGAGTGAAAGCCCCCGCTCCATAGCACAGAAATCGCCGCACATGGTGCAGGTGCCGCTGTTCTCAGGCATGCGGCTGTTCCGCACCTCCAGCGCCTTGTCCGGGAACATCAGCTGGGGAAAATGCTCCTTCCAGTTGGTGTCACGCCGGCTGAGCGCCACTTTTTTCTCCTGCTCGCGGCGATCCGGATACTTGGCTATATCGCCGATCCTGGCCGCCAGTCGTGTCGCCCGCACCCCTTCCCGCACATCCTCCTCATTGGGCAGGGCCAGGTGCTCCGCCGGTGTTATATAACAGATGAGATCGGCGCCGAAGCGGGCCGAGCTGGCCGCGCCGATAGCGGCGGTGATGTGATCATAGCCGGCCCCGGAATCGGCTGGCAGCGGCCCGAGCACATAGTAGGGCGCGCCGCCGCTCATCCGTTTTTCGAGCATGATATTGCCCTCGATCTCATCGAGCGGCACATGCCCCGGCCCCTCCACCATCATCTGACAGCCCATGTCGCGGCCGATCTCAGCCAGTTCGCAGTTAATCACCATCTCCGCCATCTGGGCCCGGTCATGGCTGTCATGGATGGCCCCGGCCCTGATCCCGTTGCCGAGCGAGAGCACGGCGTCATACTTTTTCATCAGGGTGCAGACCCGGTCAAACTGCTCGTAAAGTGGATTTTCCCGGTTATTGTACTCCATCCACGAGACCATGAAGGTGCCGCCCTTGGAGACCAGGCCGCCATAGCGATAGCCCTGCTTGCGCAGCCGTTCGATGGAAAAACGGTTGATCCCGCAATGGATGGCCATGAACGAGATGCCGTCATCAAGCTGCCGCTCAATCAGCTCAAAGAGATATTCACTCTCCAGCTTATTGGGGTTATGATATTTGCGGCTGGCCTCGGAAAAGGCCTGATAGAGCGGCACATTGCCGACCGGCAGGGTACAGGCGCCAAGGATCCGTTGCCGAACCAGATCAAGATCGCCGCCGGTGGAGAGTTCCATCAAGGTGTCGGCCTTCTCCGCCTCGGCAATTTTTGCCTTACGCACCTCAAGCTCAATATCAGCAATATCAGACGAGGTGCCGATGGAGGCATTGACCTTGGTCCGCAGACCGCGGCCGATCCCGACCACCTTCTGCTGAGGCCGGTTGGGATGGACGGCAATGACAATATGACCATCGGCCACCCGCTGGCGGATGGTTTCCGGCTCCAGGCCAAAGCCCTCATCCATGGCTACCTTTTTCATCGCCTCGGTAATAATACCACTGCGGGCCAGTTCAATCTGGGTTTTCATGATCAATCTTCCTTTTTTGATTTTCCGCCTGGGCATAAAAAAAGTCCGTACCGCGCCTCGAGGGATCACCCTCGAGGACGCAATACGGACTTCTACGGACAAGAATTCCTTTTTTCTTCCGGCAGGTCTTCTGACTCACGGATCAGCCTCAGACCGCGCCTTCCCACCCGTCATCCGGAATTTCCGCAATGGCAGGCAGTGACATCATGCAGTCCTTGTCCCCGTTTACAGCGCTGGCCCAACGTTACGGTCTTGCACCGTATTCCCTTTTCACCGCCCTGAAGATCAGGACGACACCGGAAGAATTCCTTTCTGACATATTACCTGATATCGGTCAGCACTTTAGCCAATGATCAGCAAAATGTAAAGAAGAGGAAAGACATTGTTGCAATCAGATGCCATGATCACTATAAATGATCATAACAGAGCCACGTTTTTTTAATAAACCGCTGAAAAAATAACATGGCCATCTAAGTGACCGGAGCGGCACAAGGAGCCGGGCGCTCCTACACCGTCCATGGCGATCGCGACACTGGGCCATCCCTGGCCTGCGTAACGAAATAGATATAAATGGCCATGTTATTTCGTAACGGCTCCTAAGCTCCGAATAACAATATTTATCAATTTTCTAACCACCTGAAAGCAGACTGAAGCCATGTTTCCTCCTGATCTTCTCGCCTCTATCCCTCATTCTCCAGGGGTTTATCTGATGCTGGATAAAAAAGCAGGCGTCCTCTATGTCGGCAAGGCCAAAGATCTGCGCAAGCGACTGGCCTCCTACGCCCGGCTGGCTGAATCGGTACAGGGCAAGACGGCCGTCATGCTCTCCCATGTCCACAAGGTGGACACCCTGCTCACCCACACCGAAAAAGAGGCCCTCATCCTTGAAGCCTCGCTGATAAAAAAGCATCGGCCCCGCTACAATATCGTCCTGCGGGATGACAAGAATTACCCGCTGCTCAAGATCACGGTTCAGGAAGAGTGGCCGCGGATATTGATGAGCAGACGGAGAAAAAAAGACGGCGCCCGCTATTTCGGCCCCTATTCCTCCTCGTCGTCCATGTGGGCAACCCTCAAGCTGCTTTCCTCACTCTTTCCCTTGAGAAGATGCCGGACCAGTCAGGTAAAGGCCAGGACACGCCCCTGTCTCAACGGCCAGATGCACAACTGCCTGGCCCCCTGCATGGGACTGGCCGACAGGGAGGAGTATCAGGAAATGGTGGCCAGGGTCATCATGGTCCTCGATGGCCACAATCGTGACCTGATCTCCACACTCGGTCGGCAGATGGTTACGGCGGCAGACGATCAGGACTTTGAACAGGCGGCACGTCTCCGCGACCAGATCCAGGCCCTGTCCCGAACCCTGGAAAAACAGGTGATCGTGGCCAGCCATGCCAAAGATCAGGATATCTTTGGTCTGGCCAGGAAGGATGCCTCGCTGGCCCTGGCCATCCTCCTGGTCAGAAACGGGACAATCAGCGGCAGCCGCACTTTTTTCCTCTCAGACCCCCTTGGCGATGACGCCACCATCCTCTCCCAGGTCCTCAACCAGTACTATGATCAGGGCGACAACCTGCCCCGGGAGATCCTCCTGCCCTGTGAGCCCGAGGATAAAGAGCTGCTGAGCGAGCGGTTGAGCGACCTGCGCGGCGAGACCGTTCATCTGCTGGTCCCGCAGCGCGGTGATCGGATGCAGCTCATCACCATGGCCACCGTCAATGCCGTCCAGATTTTTGCCGAACGGGACAAAAAAGAGCAATCATGGCAGGCACTCGCCAGCGCCATGGTCAAAAGTCTGCACCTGAGTCGCCCCCCTGAGACTATCGAGTGCCTCGACATCTCCAACACCTCCGGTCAGCAGGCGGTAGGTTCACTGGTCTGCTTTCAACAGGGGGAACCGGCCAGGCATCTCTTTCGGCACTATAAGATCCGAACCGTTGATGGCCCGGATGATTACGCAATGATGGGAGAGGTGCTGGAACGGAGGCTGAAACGGGGAGTGGCGGAAAATGACCTGCCTGACCTCCTGATGGTGGATGGCGGACGCGGTCAGTTAGGGATCGCCATGCGCGTGGCCAGGGAAGCAGGAGTTGAAGACGCCCGGGAACTGGACTGGCTCGCCATTGCCAAGGAAAAGCTGGAAGAAGGGGAAAAGGTATATAAGCCGGGCCGCAAAAATCCAATTCTCCTTCCAGCCCATAACCCGGTTCTGCTCTATCTCATGCGGATACGGGACGAATCACATCGCTACGGGATAACCTTTCACCGCCGGCTGCGCAACACATCGACCCTGGCCTCTGAGCTTGACACCATCAGCGGCATCGGCCCCAAGAAAAAAGAGGTGCTACTCAAACACTTAGGCAGCCTGAGACAAATCAAGCAGGCCTCAAAGGAAACGCTGAGCCGCGTCCCAGGGATCGGCTCGGAGATGGCAAGGGAGATCCACCACCACTTTCATCCAGAGGCCCGACAATCCGGCCAGTAAACCGCTGTAAAAAAATAACATGGCCATCTAAGCGCCCGGAGCGGCATAAGGAGCAGGTCGCTCCTACGCCGTCCATGGCGCTCGCGACGCTTGGCCGTCCCTGGCCTGCGTAACGAAATAGATATAAATGGCCATGTTATTTCGTAACGGCTCCTAAAGAGAGGGAAGCGTCAATGGCCACCGAAGAAGAGATCCTCGCCCGAATGAAACCCGGCTGCCTCTGCACAGGGATCAAACTGCACCGGATTATCAAGGCCATCGAAGACGGGGCCACCACCTTTGAACAGATTGCCCGGATCACCGGTATCGGCACCGGATCCTGCAGCGGCAAACGATGCCGGCAAAAGGTGGCGGCGATATTACAAGAGAAAGGGCTCGCTTAACCTTGTAGAATCATGGTCCTTGCAACAGGATGTTCTTCAACCAGCCTGAACGTCGTCCGTTGCTGGCGATGACCGATCGTATCGAGACGTTATCCCTTGAGAAACGGCTCCTTCTTTTCCAGCCCGGCATGACTCTCCTGCAGTTCCTTGATCTGCTGTTTCAAATCATCCAGATCGCTTTTCCGGACCAGATCCATCTTTTTCAAGATCTCTTCAATCCGTTGCTCTATCTGTTTCTTAATCTCCAGCTTTGACTCTTCGGCCCTGGCACGCAACTCTTCCATCAGCTTTTCCCCTTCCTGCTGGGAAAGTTTGCCCTGTTCAATAAAATCCCGACCAATCTCTTCAATCTTGTCTTTGGTCAGAGAGGCCATACCTAAACCCGTTAACATAGCCTTCTTGATCAGCTCAATCATTGTCATTCCTCCTTTTCTTTGATGATGGTTGGATTCCCTGAGGTCCTGAATACAATCAGGACCTACGCCTCTTCTTTGTTACCGAAAAAAAACTGCTGGGCGCGCTCCACAGCCTGTTCAACAGAAGTGCTGGTCTGCACAGCTATGGCCAGGTGATGACCATAGGTGAAGTTCTGCCCGTAATAGTGGGTAAACTGCTTCAACCGTCCCAGCCGCCGCTCCGGACGAAAACGCTCCAGCAACTGGACAAAGCGCAGATAGATCTCGGCCAGACTCAGGCTGGACGGGCTGCATGGCAGCCCGTAGATCTCTCTGGCAATCTCAGCAAAGAGCCAGGGCCGACAGGCAGCACCCCGGCCGATCATCAGGCCATCTGCTCCTGACATTTCCAGGCATCTTCCGGCATCTTCAACACTGAAAATGCCGCCATTGGCCAGCACCGGAATGTTAAGGGCAGATTTAACCTTGCCGATCCAGTCCCAGCGCGGACGACGGCAGAATTTTTCCTTGTGCAGACGACCATGCACGGACAACAGATCAACCCCTTCCCCCTCCAGCATCCGGCAGAAATCAAGCAATTCGTCTTCGTTCAGACCTGCACCCAGACGGATCTTGGCGCTCACAGGCAGACTGGTAGCCGCCCTCAGCATGGCCACAATACGGCGCACCTGCTCACGATCATTGGTCAGGGCACAGCCAGCCCCCTGTTTCCGCAGATTCGGGGCAGGACAGCCCAGATTCAGATCAACCCCCTGGGCGCCAAGCTGGTGCAGACGTTCAACGGCAGGCACCACATCCTGGCCAGGACTGACAAAGAGCTGATAAAAAAGCGGCTGCTCTTCGGGATAACTCAACAGAAAAGGCGAGACACTGGCATTTTCATCAGGAAGCCTGGTTACCGATAACATCTCGGTAAAAAGCAGGCCGACCCCCCCCAACTCCACCGCCAGAGTCCGCAGGGCCGAATGGGACAGTCCAACCATGGGCGCCAGGGCCAGCGGTGGCGACAGGGTCAGATCACCAATGGAGAGGCATGCCTTCATGATTGACCCTGGTAAGGCATTACTCATGCCCCCTGCAGAAGAATATCTTTGAGATCTGTCTCCTCCACTGGTTGATCAAAACGCACATGAACACGATACTCTTTGTTCACATAATCCTGTAAGCTTACCCCGACGATCTCGCCCCTGCTCTCTCGCACCTCACCCGCTTTCCCGGGAAGGAAGGAGACAATGCGCCTTCCCAGAAGCAACCGCCCATTTTCTTTTTTGGAGAGACGAATCAGCAGAGAAAGGCCGCCTGTGGAGATATCTTCAAGTTGACCCTTGAACCTCTGCTGCGAGGGATTGCCACGACGATCCAGCAAGGTATTGACAATTTTCCCTTGTGCTGGATAACGAACATCCTCACGTCGACTTTCGCCGGACATTCGCAACAGTTCTGGAACCTTGTCCGATCTGCGGCAGAAGTCAGCCAGGCGCGAGTCAAGCCCGGGATGCTGTGGCAGCAGCTTCAGAAAAGGTCCCCGTTCCAGGATCTGCAGCTTCACAGCAGTCATGGCGGTAAGCGTCACCGTCCACAGCGAGACATCAAAGAAGGGACCAACGCCGACAATCTCACCAGGCTTCAGACGTTTCAGGAATATCTCTTTCTGGCCCTGCCGACAGGTCATACTGACCTGGCCCGCATTGATAAAATAAAGAGTGGGGTTGGCATCCCCCTGCTCGACAATCACCTCTTCCGCCTGATATTCCTGAAGACGCTGACAATGATAGAGGGCGGTGAAGGCCTCGGAATCAAAAAAATCATAGAGCTCACTCCAGAGGCTGAGATGGTGGCTGCTGATGGCATTTCTCTTTTCCTCCTCGATGACTTCACTCACCCGAATGACCTCAATCAAGGCATTTTGATTCACCTCCATCATCCGGTCACGCAGGATCTCGGCGGTCACAAAATCTTTCTCCCTGGCCGCATGAACAGCATGTTCAGCGATCAGGGCCGTAAGCTCTGTTATCTTTTGCTCCTGCAATAATTGCTGAATCCGGGTCTCCAGACCACCTGGGTTCAGACCTGCCCCTTTTCCGACTGCCGCACCAGGAGCAGTAGAAGCCGCAGCCTGGTCATCAGCAGCCTGCTTGCCGACAGGCAGCAGTTGCGGTTCAATAATCTGCAAGGTGCGCCTGGCAATGAGACCTACCGAGTCATGACCTCCCCCCTGTTGTTCACGCTCAGCTACAAGCTGCCGTAAAAGGATAAGGGTGCGCTGCTGTGGCACCAGACGAAGGACAATGCAGAGTTGGGTCAAAATCTCATCACGGACACGAGGGGCAAGGGCATCACGCTCAGCCAGTATATCAAGCAGCACATCCGCACACTCAACTGCCCCAAGCTGCCCCAACTGGACAATCAGGTGAGCCTTCAATTCATCATGAACCAGGGACAAGGCCGACAGGAAATATTTCCTTTTCTCAACACCGGCCAGCGCGTCAATACAGTCAATGACCTGCTGCTGGACCCGGATATCCTCATGTTGAAGCGAAGGAAGCACCAGGGGAACAAGAGAGGAATCACCCATGGCCGCTATGAGCAAAACGATATTCCGCACCCCATACCAGGGCAGCTCTTTGGTCAGATACTCCTTGAGCACCGGCACGGCCACCCTGCCCGCCTCTGGAATCAACTTGATAAGCCGCAGACGTTCTTGTTTCTGTTGTGACAGTAACAGTTTTTCCAGGAGAAAGATCACTGAACGACGACCAAGACGGACCAGGATCATCCTGGCCTGGGCCTGCCGTCCCCCTTGTCCTTGCAGACACACCTGGGCCAGTTCCTCAAGGACATGCGGGACAGCCAGTGCGTCCTGGGTTCTGGCAACCAGGCCCCGAATGACGTTCCCTTTCTCCAGTATGCCGGATTGAATCTGAAACAGGATTTCAAGCAGTGCATCAACATCCTGCCATTGGCCCTCAGCCAGCATCCTGAGCCCATTCTGCTGTAACTGTCGGCAAACGGTATCACAAACCGGGTGATAGATCGTTTCAACCTTCAACCACTCTGCCAGCAGAAAGGTCACCTTGGCCAGCAGCTCGTACTTCTCTTCTGCAAACAGCAGGCTGGAGCAAAAGGAAAGGGCCATGACAGCACGCTGCCGGAGGATGTCGTCTTCCCCGCAGGCATGCTTGCCGAGTATTTCCAGAAGAATCCCGGCACGGTCTGGAGTCGCTTCAGGGGAGGCCTCAACGATCAGGTGCGATACATTGCGGACAAATTCATTCTGCAGCAAGACGCCGCCCTTTCCCCGTTCAAACTCTTCGACCTGACGCAGCAGACGAATTCGAGCCCTCCGCTTTTCACCTTCCGCTATCAGCTCTGTGGCTTTCTGCAGGGCCTGTGCTTGTTGTTTCTGATCGTTATCCATAACAAAAAAATTTGAGAAAATAAAAGTTTTAAGATCCTGACGTCCAACTCATAGGTATTCCAATATAAAATAAAAATACCTACCCCTGGCAACCAGACATCAACCATTATTGACTTGACATCTCAGAAATACCGTCTCACAGTGCCAAACTATAAAAAATTTCACACCATGCTGAAGGATTGTAAAATCAGCCAGGATACTTTAACGAGCACTTCACATATCAACAATACCTTATTAGATAGTGCCTGTCCATAAATGGTCTTTTTGCCCGATCTCTGCGTCATGCTCAAAAAATAATGCTCGGAATATCATACATATGCCTGCGCTTATTTTTTTCGCAGTCCTTGATCTCGAGCTAAAATCCTCATTTATGGACAGACACTAGATAAGGGAATAGCAACATTTCCCCTGCGGATTCATCCCTGGCAGTTGCGATTAATCCGGAAAGCTGGTTGTCCCTGCTGGAACAGGCCCTCCTTAATATAGGAGGATGGATGGTTCAGCTTGTATTAAGCCGCCGTAAAAAAATAACATGGCCATCTAAGTACCCGGAGCGGCATAAGGAGCCGTTACGAAATAACATGGCCATTTATATCTATTTCGTTACGGCTCCTAAAGACTCGCTCAGACAACTTAAACTGGTGTGATCAAACTTGTCTCTTTCGTATTTTTCCTTTGGTTGCCAGCTTTGATAGAAATCAATAAAACGTTTTTTCATGATAAAGCACCACCAGCGGCAGGGTGAGGTCCCCTAACGAACTGATTGAATCAACATGATAATGCTGGAGATTAAATCCAGACAACCATTAACTTCAGAGATAAAATGCTTACCAAAATATTCCCCTTCCTGAGCTGGTTTAAAGGATACCGAGGCAGTGACCTGCGGTTAGACGCCATGGCGGGTCTTACCGTTGCCCTGGTTCTCATTCCACAATCCATGGCCTATGCCCAGCTCGCCGGGCTGCCGGCCTACTATGGTCTCTATGCCGCCTTTCTTCCTCCCATGGTGGCGGCCCTTTTCGGCTCAAGCCGGCAATTGGGCACCGGTCCGGTGGCTGTGGTCTCCCTCATGTCGGCAGCCTCTCTTGAACCGCTGGCAACTGCCGGCTCTCCTGAATTTATCTCCTACTCCATTATCCTGGCTCTTATTGTCGGTATTTTTCAATTCCTGCTGGGTGTTCTCCGCCTGGGCCTGGTGGTCAACTTTCTGTCCCATCCGGTGGTCAACGGTTTCACCAATGCGGCTGCCATCATTATCGCCTCGTCCCAGTTTTCAAAATTTTTCGGTGTCTCTGTCGACAATGCCGCCCATCACTATGAGACCATGATCCAGGTTGCCAAAGCGGCTCTGGACTACACCCATATGCCAACCCTGCTCTACGGAATAAGCGCAGTAGTGATCATGGTGGTCTTACGCAAAATCAATCCCAAGATACCCAATGTCCTGGTTGCAGTCGTCATCACAACCCTGATTTCCTATTTCACAGGATTTAACAAGGATGCCGTTGTTGACCTTTCAACCATTCATCTGCCGGAAGTGGGAGAAAAAATCTCTGAATTTAACCACACTGTCGCCTTGCTTAAAGAGCAGGGCCAGGAAAGGGTAAAACTGGCAAATACCCTTGACGAGCTGCGCAAAGCTGAGCAATCTCCCCATGGTCCAACTGTTGAGCAGATTAAACTGCAGGGGGAGATCAACCTGATCACAGCTTATATGGGACACGCCAAGGACAAAGTAACAGAGCTCCGCTCTGAATTGCGCAGCATGAAGTTTGACGCAATTGAAAACGGCAAGGATTACGCCTTCTATCCCAAGAATACGGTTCCTGCCGGTTTTGCCACAGACGGCAGCACCTGGCGCATCAGGGTGAAAAACGAGCAACTTGATCCGGCAGGGATTCAAGTGATGGGTGGAGGCGCAATTATCGGCAAGATACCCGAGGGGTTACCGCAATTTGCCGTCCCGGAATTGACTGTTAAATCCCTGGGTAAACTATTGCCGACCGCCATCATCATCGCCCTGCTGGGCTTCATGGAGGCCATTGCCATCGCCAAGGCCATGGCGGCCAAAACGGGCCAGCGGCTTGACCCCAACCAGGAATTGATCGGCCAGGGCCTTGCCAACATGCTGGGTTCCATCGGTTCAAGTTATACTGTTTCAGGCTCCTTCTCCCGCTCGGCCGTCAACCTGCAGGCCGGTGCGGTTTCCGGCATTTCTTCGGTGGTTACCAGTGCCTGCGTAGTCATCGTCCTGCTCTTTTTCACCCCTCTCCTTTATCACCTTCCTCAGGCCACTCTGGCGGCGGTTATCATGATGGCGGTTATCGGCCTGCTAAACATCCACGGTTTTGTCCATGCCTGGAGGGCACAGTGGTACGACGGCGCCATATCAGTTATTACTTTTTTTGTCACTCTTGCCTTTGCCCCGCATCTTGACAAGGGTATCATGGTGGGTGTCGCCCTTTCCATGGCTGTCTTCCTCTACAAATCGATGCGTCCGGTTGTCGCCGAATTGTCGATGAATGAAGAAAAAACCCTCAAAAGTTCCGAGCATTACCGGCTGAAAGGCTGCCGCCATATCTCGGTTGTCCGTTTTGACGGCGCCCTCTTTTTTGCCAATGCCAGTTATCTCGATGAGCAGGTTATCAAATTCAGAACGGAGCATCCGGATCTTCGCTACATCCTGCTTGACGCCAGCGGCATTAACGATATGGATGCCTCCGGTGAAGAGGCACTGGCCCATGTTGTCGCCCGCGTTCGGGCCGCCGGCCTCGGCTTTGCCGTCAGCAGCGCCAAGGGCAAGGTCATAGCGGTCATGGAACGGACGTACCTTTTTGACAAGATTGGTAAAGAAAATTTTTACCCCGACACCAAGACCGCTGTTGAAAAAATTGTTAATATTATTCACTATCAGACTGACCTGCCAAGTGAAGGTTGCAATAATTGTCCTTTGACTAAATATATCCCAGCATAAATTTTACTGAAGAGGGAATCAAAATGCCTTGTATTACAATATTCAGCAGTGATTTCTGCAATGGCAGTTCCGTTGTTAAAGAGGTTCTCGACCGAACAGGATCGACCCTGGTAACCGAGAATGACCTTCTTGTCAGGGCCAGTAAACTGTCCGGTATGAGTGAGGAAAGGCTGGAACGTGTTTTTTCATCCAAGACCTCGGTGTTCAACAAATTCACCCACGAAAAAGAGCTCTCGCTGGCCTACCTGAAACTGGCCACAGCTGAGATCCTGTCCGGGCATAAACTTCTGATCGTCGGCTATGGCGGGCTCCTTATCCCCCGCGCCATCACCCACATTCTTCATGTCTGTCTTGTCGGCGATATGCGGTACCGCATTGGAGTGGCCATTGAGAGCCAGGGACTCAGCGAAAAAGATGCCCTTAAAATGATCAAGGAACTGGACAAGGAACGGGCCTACTGGGTCCATACCCTTCATGGAGTTGAAGAGCCTTGGGATCCCTCGCTTTATGATCTGGTTATCCCCATGGGCAAGAGCAATGTCAAAGAGGCGGCATCTCGTATTGATGACTACCTGCAGAAAGATATTCTCAAGCCGACAAACGCTTCTAAACAGGCGGTCAAAGATTTTCTACTTGCCTCCAGGGTCTCTGTCGCCCTTGGTCATGAGGGACACAATGTTGAGGTCAGCGCCTCGGATTCGCGCATTCTGCTCACCATCAACAAGAACGTACTCCTGCTGAAAAGGCTTCAAGATGAACTGCTTGAGATTGCCGGCAAGGTCGAAGGGGTAGAGGCTGTTGAGACCAAGCTGGGCACAAATTTTCACGAGACAGACCTGTACCGTAAATATGACTTTAATGTGCCGTCAAAGGTCCTGCTGGTGGATGATGAGTGCGAATTTGTCCAAACCCTGTCGGAACGGCTCCTGTTGCGGGACATGGGATCTGCAGTTGCCCATGACGGTGAGTCGGCCCTGAAGCTGATTGCCGAGGATGATCCGGAGGTGCTCGTTCTTGATCTCAAAATGCCGGGCCTCGATGGCATCGAGGTGCTGCGAAGGGTCAAAAAAACACGACCGGATGTGGAAGTCATCATTCTGACAGGACACGGCTCGGAGACGGACAGACAGACCTGCATGCAGCTCGGCGCCTTTGCCTATATGCATAAACCTGTGGATATCGAAGTGTTGACCGCCAAACTCAATGAGGCAAACAAGAAGGTCCAGGAAAAAAAGAAAGCACGGGCGATTAATTAGGAGCCGTTACGAAATAACATGGCCATTTATATCTATTTCGTTACGCAGGCCAGGGATGGCCCAGTGTCGCGATCGCCATGGACGGCATAGGAGCGACCGGCTCCTTATGCCGCTCCGGGCACTTAGATGGCCATGTTATTTTTTTACAGCGGCTTAATATTTGACAACCATTAAACAGACAGCACAGATACAGACCGTTACCAAGGCGTTGCTACCTCTCCCGCCATTTCGTTACGCGGGCCATGAATGCCCCATTGTCATTGACGGCAAAGATCGTCCAGATGGAAAAACGGCCGGATCTGTTTGCCGTTCTTGTTACTTAAAAAGTTCAGTTTTTTACTTCATCGGTTTAACCACAAATGTTCCTACTCAATGTATTCAAACCAGCATTTCTTCACTCCAGAGAGACTGATTCGGGGCCTTTTACAGGCCTGTTTAATTTCAAGAAATTATGGAGAAGTAGGATAATTATCCTTCTTTGTGTCGCCTTGGGGCCCCTCATCTCTCTGGCAATCTTCACTTTCGTGGTGACCAAACATGATGCTGAGAGAGAAATTCATCTTCGTACCATCCGTCTGGCCTCCAATACAAAAAGAACGATCTCTTTTTTTTTCGAAGAACGAAAGGCGGCCCTGGACTTTATCCTTCGCAGTAACAGCTTTGAACAAATAAACGACCACAGGCAACTGGCAAACATCCTGCAAAGTCTTCAAGAGACTATCGGAGGATTTACCGATCTGGGGATTATTGACGCAACCGGTAAACAGATCCAATATGTCGGTCCATATGACCTGCAAGACGTCAATTATTCTTCCGAGAAGTGGTTCGAGGAGGTCGCGGTCCGGAATCACTATATCAGCGATGTCTATCTCGGATTTCGTGAGGTTCCGCATATTATCATTGCCGTAAAACATATGTTCCCCAACGGGTTCTCTTATGTGCTGCGGGCAACACTTGAGACACAACGATTCAACCGGATACTCTCTAATATCAATCTGAGTGGCAGCGAAGACGCCTTTCTCGTAAATAAAGAGGGCATCATCCAGACTCCATCCCGGTCGCATGAAAATATCATGGCCAAGATCACCCTTCCTGTTCCTGAGTACTCAGAACATACTGAAGTCATGGAGGTCACAGGCAGCCATCTCAAAAAAATCGTCATCGGCTATGCGCATATTCCTGACACATCATTTATCTTCATGCTCACTGAAAAAAAAGAAGCTCTGATGCGGCCTTGGCGTACGACACAAAGCATCATCATCTTTTTTATTATTCTCTCTATCCTTTCTACTCTGATTGTGGTCTACCTGGTTGCCACTCACCTGGTCAACCAGATTTTTCTGGCGGATCTGGAAAGGGTCCAAACCCTCCATGAAGTGGAGCAATCGAGCAAGTTGGCATCCATCGGCCGCCTGGCTGCTGGCGTGGCCCATGAAATCAATAATCCGCTTGCCATTATCAACGAAAAAGCCGGTCTGGTTAAAGACATCTTTTCCTTTAAGGAAGAATACAAACATGATGCCAAAATTCTGGGACTGATCGAGTCTATTCTGGCCTCAGTGGACCGATGCGGAAAAATCACCAAACGATTGCTGGGATTCGCCCGCAATCTCGATGCCACTATTCAGCAGGTGGACATCAGTGCGGTTATTGAAGACGTGCTGGGATTTTTGGTAAAAGAAGCAGAATACAGAAGCATTTTAATTAACCTGGATATTGAAGAAAATCTTCCTCAATTTGAAACCGATCGGGGAAAGTTACAGCAGATCCTGCTGAACCTGGTCAACAACGCCTTTGCCGCCATGCAGGACAATGGCCGCCTGGATATCAGAATACGACGGGTGGAGCACGATTTCATTGCCATCAGTGTTAAAGATGATGGCAGCGGTATACCGGAGGCGGATTTGAAGCGGATCTTCGAGCCGTTTTTTTCCACGAAAACAAAAAACGGGGGTACAGGCCTGGGTCTTTTCATTACCTACGGACTTATCCAGGAATTAAACGGCACACTTCAGGTTGTAAGTACATTTGGCAAGGGATCAGAGTTCACCATTACCCTGCCATTAACAAGGATCAGCAAACAGAGGTAACAAGAAATGAAGATCTTACTGGTTGACGATGAATTTGAGCTGGTCTCCACCCTTGCGGAACGCTTATCGCTTCGGGGCATTGATGCGGACTGGGCGACCAGTGGTGAAAGTGCGCTGGCAAAGCTTCAGGATACAACTTATGATCTTGCCGTTCTCGATATAAAAATGCCGAAGATAAGCGGCCTGAAGTTACGGAAAAAGATACAGAAGATCCAGCCGGAGATGAGATACATCTTCATGACCGGCCATGGCTCGGCTGAGGACTTTTATAGCGCCTCATCGGAAGAGGGCCCTGACTCCTACCTGGTGAAACCGGTTAATATTGATGACCTCATTGCAAAAATCACCGCTATCCTGGCCCCATAAAACATTAGGTGCCGTTACGAAATAACATGGCCAGTTATATCTATTTCGTTACGCAGGCCAGGGAAGGCCCAGTGTCGCGAGCGCCATGGACGGCGTAGGAGCGACCGGCTCCTTATGCCGCTCCGGGCACTTAAATGGCCATGTTATTTTTTTACAGCGGCTTAGTCTCAAACAGCCGCCCTACAAACTGCAAGAACGACATAATGAGCCGTATCGAAAGGATAGAAAAGACAACAATCATTTCGTTACGGCTCCCAAACAGGTGACCTCATGCAAGCAAACTGGGAAATCATAGGCAGGGAAGGGTTCAAGTTTTATGGGAAGATGTCAGCATCCATTTCTCATGAAATCAAAAATATTCTGGCTATTATCAACGAAAATGCCGGACTGCTCAGTGATTTTACCATGATGGCTGAAAGAGGTGTCCCCATAGAACCTGAGCGGCTCAACATCATTGCCGCCAAAATTGGAGAACAGGTCAAGCGGGCGGATCTGATCGTCAGAAACATGAATCAATTCGCCCACAGCGTTGACGAACAGGTCAAGACCGTGCCACTCGATGACCTGATCGCCGTTGTCATCAAACTTTCCCTCAGGTTTGCCGCCAATCGGGGTGTCCATCTTGAGCACCAGCCTGCTGACAGCCCGGTAAGCATCACCACCTCTCCCTTTCTTCTGAAAAACCTGGCCTGGCTCTGCCTTGACCAGGCCATGGATGCTGTCGGAGAGAAAAAAATCGTATCCATTGTTGCCAAAGACGAGCAAAATGGAGTAATGATAAAATTCAAACATTCTGGCACTATTCAAGAAAAATCGACTCCTTTGTTTCCCGGAGAACAGGAAAATGCCCTCGTGACCCTCCTGAGGGCTGAAATGGAAATAAATAACGAGGCGGGCGAGCTTACCCTGCACCTGCCTGCATCCCTGGACAAATAAATGCACCCCTGCTCTCTTCGGCAGGAGAACTCAATAAACCTCGACGGATTATCTGCCGGGACATCACATCATATTTTGAAGGAGTGGAACAATGGCTGAAAAAATTTTACTTGTCGATGATGAAAAAGATTTCGTTGATACCCTTGCTGAACGGATGCGCACCAGAGGCATGAACGTAACGACCAGTACCAGCGCCAAGGATGTGCTGGAAAATATCGATGTCGAATCTTTTGACGCCATCGTCCTCGATCTGCAGATGCCTGATATGGACGGTATTGAAGCCCTTAGACTCATCAGAGCCAAAAATCCAAACCTGCAGGTTATTCTCCTGACTGGCCATGCTACCGTTGAAAAAGGGGTCGAGGCGATGAAGCTTGGCGCCCTGGATCTTCTTGAGAAACCGACCGACATAGAAACCCTGACCGAAAAGATCAAAAAGGCCAGTGCCAAGAAAATGATGCTGGTGCAGGAAGAAACAGCGGGCAAAATAAAAGATATTATCGGCGGCAAGGGATGGTAGACGGCACCACTCTTTTCAGGGACAGGCAGTAATATTATATCAGCGACACCTGTAACTCCGGCATGAACAGAACCGTTTTTAGCCGGAGTGGCAGGTGCCTGGCATCAAAGGACTCAAAAAATCATCTCAGAGCAGGCGGAAATATCCATTTCCCAAATTGACATTTCAGAAATGATATTCCATATTGTCCAGTTATGAAAAATTGGCAAGACATACTGCGGGCATCTATTACCAGTCCGGCTGACCTGAATGAGCATTTCAATATTGACATCACCTCACTTTCCAAGGTTGCCGCAGCCTTTCCCATGCGGATTAATCCCTATTACCTGCAATTAATCGAGAAGACAGGTGATCCTCTGTGGAAACAGGCGGTCCCCGATGCTGCGGAATTGCTTGATCCCGTCTGCATGGAAGATCCCCTTGGTGAAGAAGAACTGAGCCCGGTCCCTAATCTGGTCCACAAATATCCTGACCGTGTTCTTTTCCTGGTCTCCAGCCAGTGCGCCATGTACTGTCGTTTCTGCACCAGGAAACGAAAGGTGGGAACGGGGAAGATGAGTATCACCCCAGAGACCATCGAGGCCGGACTTGACTACATCCGCCACCATCCACAGGTGCGGGAGGTACTCCTCTCTGGCGGCGACCCGCTGCTCCTGCCCGACAGCCAGATCGAATATCTCTTACGTGAACTGCGCCGGATTCCATCAGTCAAGGTGATTCGTATCGGCACCAGGGTGCCCTGCACCCTGCCCATGCGCATTACCCCGGAGCTGGTCGCCATGCTGAAAAAATATCATCCACTCTATATCAACACCCATTTCAATCATCCAGCAGAAATCACCCCGGAGTCCAGCGCTGCCTGTGGTCTGCTGGCAGATGGCGGGATTCCAATGGGCTGCCAGACCGTTCTTCTCAAAGGGGTCAACGACACCCCGGAAATCATGCGGCAACTGCTGTTGCAACTGCTGGAGATTCGGGTAAAGCCCTACTACCTTTTCCAGACAGACCTCACGTACGGCACCAATCACTTCCGAACATCAACCGCCACTGGGATCAAGATCATGCGCAGCCTGATCGGTCATATTTCCGGTATGGCAGTGCCGACCTTTGCCCTCGATGGCCCTGGCGGCAAAGGAAAGATCCCGCTGACCCCGGATTATATCCTGACCAGAGGGGACAACCTGGTTTTTGAAAATTATCGCGGTGAAATCTGCACCTACCCGGAATCAGGAGATGGTATTTAAAAAGTCCAGGAGATAGCTTTAAGTGTTAAGTCATGAACTATTGCGTGATACTTTCTATTCGATAGGATAAGATCGTACATCCCTAAGATATCACTTTAACTATCAAGACTGTTATCATGCAACCAGAAGATCTCCTCAAGACCGTGCTCAGTTCCCCTGAACTGCCGACCCTGCCAACCGTTGCCTAGGCGCTTATCTCTTTGACATCACGGAAGGAGGACACCACCTTGTCAGATATCGCGGATTTGGTTTCAAAAGATATCGCCTTATCAGCAAGAATTCTCAAGGTATCCAACTCCGCTTTTTACAGCGTTCCCCAGCAGATCGGCTCAATTAATCAGGCGGTATCGATCCTTGGCATCAACGCTGTCCGCTCTCTCGTCCTCTCTTTTTCGTTTCTTTCCATCAAGGGCGGGAACAAATGCGACCTTTTCGATTTTCAAAAATTCTGGGAACGCTCACTAGCCTCGGCTGTTGCTTCTAAACTGATCCTGGACCAGGTCGAAGGGGCTGACACAGAAGAAATTTTCATTTCAGGACTCCTGCAGAATCTTGGCGCCTTAATCTTCGCCAAAACCTTCCCTGAAGTATATAATAAAGTCCTCAGCGTGATTGAAGACGAACAAGGAACCGTTGCAGAAATTGAAAAAAAGATGCTGGGAGTCGATCACTGCCTTATTGGCTATGAAGTAGCCAAAAGCTGGGGCTTTCCTGATGTTTTACTGCTGCCGATCCTGTTCCATCATGATCCGTCGCAATACAGTGGCCAGAATCTCAAGATCAAGACGACAACAAAAGCTGTCTATCTCGCTGATATCCTGATCAACATCACCTCCTCACCAGCCCGGGAAGAAAATCACAAGCTGTTCCGGAAAGAGGCAAAAAGATTACTTGGCCTCGGCAGCGCCGCTATCAACACTATTCTCTCCAACCTGCATTATCAGGTGGATCAGGCGGCGGCCTATTTTGGCCTGAATATCAAAAACAGCAAATCAATCCAGGAGATCCTGCAAGAGGCCAATATTAAACTCAGCCTGCTTAATCTCAATTACGACCAGATCAATCAGCAACTGGTACAGGCCAAGATCAAGTTGGAAACACTCACCCAGGAACTCCAGGAAAAAAACAAGATTCTGGCTAATCTTGCCAATATCGAGGCTTAACCGAGGTCTATAACCACCGTTATTTTCAGATCAACCTGGCTCAGGAGCTCAATCGCTCTATCCGTCATCAGACAGACATCTCCCTCCTTCTCGTTGACATAGATCATTTTAAAGGCTTTAATGATACCTTCGGTCATCAGGTAGGAGATTTTGTCTTAAAAAATTTCTGCTCAATCCTGCAGGAAAATCTTCGTGAATATGATACCCTGGCCCGTTATGGCGGCGAAGAATTTACAATTATTCTTCCCGAGACATCAGGAGATGACGCCTTGATGGTGGCAGAAAAACTGCGCACGGCCATCGAAGGCGCTATTTTTTCTGACCAGAACAATGAATACAACATCACAGCAAGTTTTGGCCTTGCCAGCGTTTACCCTGCCACAGTCGACAATTTCAAGACGAGTGACCTTATCAAGCAGGCAGACATGGCCCTCTATGAGGCTAAAAAAGGGGTCAGAAACCGGGTCGCAATCTATTCTCCAAAAAAGAAATGGTTTGCTCTCTAGAATTCCGCAAAAATAGCCATTATCCTTGCTCGCCGGCAAGGGCGCCGAGATTCCGGGAAAGACAAAAAATCTCTGTGTCTCCGGGCAAGACCAACCCTTCTCTCTCACATCATATTCTCCGGATCGACATCAACCGCAATCTTGATATCCCTCACCGTAAAATCACCCTGCCGCGTCACCACTTGGTGACAGACAGCATGCAGATCGTCCTGGCAGGCACCCTTGAGCAGGACCTGCCAGCGATAACGGTCGCGCAGCCTGTCCAGTGGCGAAGGGGCCGGCCCCATGATCTCTACGGGATGATGCCTCGATGCTTCGGCCAGGGATTTCGCACATGTCCGGCACATCGCAGCAATATCAGCCGCTGCCTTCCGCACCTCCTGCTCCCTGCTGCCCTGAATATGGATATTGATCATCCGCAGCATCGGCGGAAAGGCCGGCATCCGGCGGATCGCCATCTCCCGCTCGTAGAGCTCGCCATAGGCATGGCGTTGCGCCAGGGCCACGGCATAATGTTCCGGCCTCAAGGTCTGGATAATCACCCGCCCCGGGCTGCTGCCCCGCCCGGCCCGGCCACTGACCTGTGACAGCAGCTGATAGGTCCGCTCTGCCGCCCTGAAATCGGGCATACTCAAGCCCCCATCAGCCCAGACTACCCCCACCAGAGTCACTTCCGGGAAGTCATGCCCCTTGGCAATCATCTGAGTGCCGATCAGGATATCAATCTCCCGGTTGTGCATGGCCTTCAGGATATGGAGAAATTTCTGGCGATCAGCGGCGGTATCAGAGTCCAGTCGGGCGATCCTGGCCGAAGGCAGGAGCTCCCGCACCTCCTGCTCAATGCGTTCGGTGCCAAACCCAACCGGCACCAGTTTTTCAGAGTGACAACCGGAACAAAGCTGACTGCTGGTCAGGGAAAAACCACAGTAATGACAGACCAGCTGCTTTTTGCCCTTATGAAAGGTGAGCGAGATATGACAATGCTTGCACTCGACCGGCTTGCCGCAGTCCTGGCACAGATAGACCGAAGCAAAACCCCTTCGATTCAGGAGCAGGAGACTCTGTTTTCCCTGGGCCAGAGTCTCCTGCAGCCCCAGTTGTAATTTCTTGCCGAGCGCCTTTCCATAGGCCTTTTGCGATTTGTCACGCAGGTCAACAAGAGAGACTGAAGGCAGAGAACGCTCCTGCACGCGCTTGGTCATGGTCAGCAGGGAATATTTCCCCTGCAGACTATGATAAAAACTGGTCACCGACGGGGTCGCCGAACCAAGCAGAACAACACCATTATTCAACCTGGCCCGCAACACCGCCAGATCACGACCATTATAGCGCAGGCCATCATCCTGTTTGAAACCATTGTCATGTTCTTCATCCACCACAATAAGGCCGGGATCACGTAAGGGGGCAAAGACTGCTGATCTGGCCCCGATCACAATCTGTGGTGAGCCCTGATCCTCTTTTCCGGCTTCTGCCCTCTGCCCTCCTCTGCTGGCCAAACTCCACTGGTCAAAACGCTCACCCGTTGACAGGCCGCTGTGCAGGATCAGCACCTTGTCGCCAAAACGGGAGACAAAATGGGCCTCAAGCTGGGTGGCAAGAGCAATCTCAGGCACCAGGACCAGAACATCACGACCACTGGCCAGAGCAGCCTCGGCTGCCCGCAGATAAACCTCGGTCTTGCCGCAACCGGTCACACCATGAAGGAGAAAGGTTACAAATTTCTTTTCCTCGATAGCGGGGATGAGTTCAACCAGAGCCTGCTCCTGCTCCTGAGTAAGGGCCTCAGGTTTGGGAAACCAGGAGAGCTGCTCCCCGTAAGGATTACGAAAAATCCTCTGTTCCACCCGGCGCGCCAGCCCATGTTCCAGAAGAAAAGGCAGGGCCTTGGCCGCACCGCTGTAGGCCTTGTTCAACTCTCTGGCCGGAACAATCCGCCCTGCCCCATCCCCGGCCAGCAGGTGCAGAAAATAAAGGGTCTTGATCTGGGAAAAGTGGAGTGAGGCGCCAGGATTTTCCCTGAGCCCGCGCCCAAAGGTTGCAATCTCCTCCTTGGAAGGAGCAGGGCCTGGACATGGGGGAAGCGACAAGTCGACAACACAGGAGTAACAGATCTCATTTTTCTGTCGGACATCATTGCCGATCAATATCTCTCTGACCTCAACCAGCCCCTGTTCCTGCCAAGCGGCAATTAAGTTTCGAGAACTGTTCCGGCCCAGAAGCTTCAGGGACTCAGCGGCCCCCAGAGACCCTTTTTCCTTGAGACGCACCAGCCAGTCCGGCTCCACCATGCCCGTTGCTTCCAGGATTCCTCCTTGCAGACTCTTCCGTCCCTGTTCGGTCAGAGAGAGTTGTTTGCCGCTGCGGGGTGCAAGCCCGCCGGGCAAGGCCGTTTTAATGACCTCGCCCAGGGGATAATGGTAATATCGGGCCACCCAGCGGAAGAAGGGAACCAGATTGACGGGAAAAAGCGGTTCCTGGTCAAGAACCTCGATCACTGAGCGCAGCTTATAACCGACATCTTCCTCTGGAAGCAGCCCCAGCACATAGCCGGTTACTCTCCGGTTGCCCAGGGGCACCAAGACCCTCCTGCCAACCGGAATTCCAGCAGAATCGTCATCAGCAAACAGATAGGTGAGCGTCTGCCACAAGGGCGCAGCCACCGCCACCTCCAGTCGCATCATAGGGTTGCCGCCAACTCCTTCACATGGGCCCTCAGCTCGGCGCCGAGTTTATTATGGATTATACCGTAGGCCAGGATAGCCTTCAGGAATCCCATTTTGTCCCCGGCGTCAAAGCGGGTGCCGTTGAACTCATAGGCATACATCTCCCGTTTTTTGCCGAGGGCCTGCAGGGCATCGGTCAACTGAATCTCGCCACCGTGTCCGGGCGTGGTCTTCTCCAAGAGGTCGAAGATCTCGGGCATGAGGATATAGCGGCCAATGATGGCCATGTCGGAATCCGTGGTTCCCGGTGCCGGCTTCTCAATCATCCTCTTGACCTTGTGGGTGCGCTCGCGCTCCATGGGTTCGCCCTCGACAATGCCATACTGAAAGGTCTGATCCTCCGGCACCCGCTGTACGGCAACAATCGGACCCTGCACCTCACCAAAGAGGTCCAGCATCTGCTTGGCACAGGGGGTTTTGCTCAGAACCAGATCGTCGCCCAGCATGACCATGAACGGTTCGTCGCCCACCACATGCCGGGCAGTCCAGATGGCATGACCGAGCCCCAGGGGTTTCTTCTGACGGACAGAGACGATATCAATGAGATTGGAGATATTATTCAGCTCTTCTCCGAGTGCGATCTTCTTTTTTTCCTTCAGCACGTGATCAAGCTGAAAGTCATAATCAAAATGATTTTCAATGGCGGATTTCCCCGAGCTGGTGACAAAGATCACCTGCTCGATCCCGGAGGCCACCGCCTCTTCAACGATATACTGGATGGTCGGCCGATCGACAATGGTGAGCATCTCCTTGGGGATGGCCTTGGTGGCGGGTAAAAATCTGGTCCCCAGACCAGCTACCGGAATAACAGCCTTTCTGACCTTCATATGAAGTTCTCCTCTTTCAGAGTGATAGATGAAATGTTATACCTGCTCAGGTTGCTTAGATTCTATAAATGATTAGTCTGCAGAGGTTAACGGCAACAGGCTGAAAGGCTGCAGACTAGCTACCTGAATTTTCAAATATACCATAGAATCAAAAGATCAACCATCTCTTCCATGACCATTCACTCCCACCTCCTGCCCATCCTGAATCATAAAAGTGAGATCCAGAAGGCATTGCTGGCCCACCAGACCATCATCATTGCCGGAGATACCGGCTCTGGAAAAACCACCCAGCTGCCGCAATTCTGCCTGGAACTTGACCCAACAGGCGGTAAGCTCATCGGCCGTTCTTTATCCATCCATGGCGCAAGCGACACTCGACCATCCCTGGTCATCGGTTGCACCCAGCCGCGCCGTGTGGCTGCGGTCTCAGTGGCGGAACGGGTCAGCGAGGAGTTGAGAGAGAGAGGTGAAAACGGCGGGCTGGTCGGTTACAAAATCCGTTTCCACGACCAGACCAGCGCTGATACCAGGATCAAGTTCATGACAGACGGGGTACTGCTGGCTGAAAGCAGAAACGACCCGCAACTCCGCCGATACGGGGTGATCATCATTGACGAGGCCCATGAGCGGAGCCTCAATATCGATTTCCTCCTTGGCTTTCTCAAAAACCTGCTGCCGAAGCGGCCGGATCTCAAACTGATTATCACCAGCGCCACTATCGACACCGGCGTCTTTGCCAGACACTTTGACCAGGCGCCGGTCCTCACCATTGCCGGCAGGACGTACCCGGTTGAGGTGCGTTATTCCCCCATGGATAACGAGACCCTGACTGACAAAGATGACTATATCGATCATTGCGTGCAGACCATGCTCGATCTTTATCAGCGTAGCGGGCCACGAGACACCCTGATCTTTCTGCCCACCGAGCGGGATATCCGCACCTGCTGCGAACTTCTAGCCAAAAAGATTCCGGAGGCCGTGACCCTGCCCATGTTTGGCCGTCTCCAGGGGACGGATCAGCGGCGAATCTTCCAACAGTACAAACAGTGCAAGATTGTGGTGGCCACCAATATCGCCGAGACCTCCAT
The DNA here is from genome assembly GCA_019429465.1 of Desulfoarculaceae bacterium. Lineage (GTDB taxonomy): Bacteria > Desulfobacterota > Desulfobulbia > Desulfobulbales > Desulfocapsaceae > UBA2270. The sequence continues at coordinate 9,131 of JAHYIV010000016.1, read as the reverse complement.
CACCGTGCCGGGGATCAGATATGTGATCGACTCGGGTCTGGCCAGGATCTCCCAGTACAATGTCCGGGCTAAGACCATCAGCCTGCCCATCACCAGGATATCAAGGGCCAGCTGCGACCAGCGCCAGGGTCGCTGCGGACGGACCGGCCCCGGCATCTGTGTCCGCCTGTTCTCCGAAGAGGATTACCTGGGACGGGAGGAGTTCACCGCCCCGGAAATCAAACGGGCCAACCTGGCCGAGGTTATCCTGCAGATGATCGCCTTCAAGCTCGGGGATCCTCATTCCTTCCCCTTTATGGAACCGCCGCACAGCAACACCATTCGCGACGGCTACAAACTGCTGACCGAACTCGGGGCCATTGATGACCAAGGCAAGCTGACCAGCCATGGCCGGATCATGGCCACCCTGCCCATCGACCCCTGCATTTCCCGCATCATCCTCGCCGCCCAGGAGAATAACTGCCTCAGAGAGGTCAAGGTCATCGCGGCGGCCCTTGCCATCCCTGACCCGCGGGTCAGACCTGCTGACCGCGCGATGGAAGCTGATCACGCCCATCGCCACTTCTTCCACCCGGATTCCGACTTCCTCTCCCTGCTCCAGATATGGGATCTTTTCCATGATGTCGAGCGTCAGACCAGATCCTGGAGTCGCCTGAAAAAATTCTGTGCCGGCCACTTCCTTTCCTTCCAGAGGATGCGCGAATGGCTGGATCTCTACGAACAGCTTGACCGGATCCTGGCGCGACACACCGGCTTCAGCGACAATACCAGCCCCGCCTCCTATACGGCCATCCATCAGTCCCTCTGTACCGGCTTCCTGCGCAATATCGCGGTCAAACAGAAAGAAAGGATCTATCTGGGCGGTGGCGGCAGCGAGGTCATGATCTTCCCTGGATCGCATCTGTCGCCCAAAAAGGGCGCAGGACAGGGAAGTGATAGCACGGGAGCCAGGGACGCAGATCAGGGATGGCCCAGTGTCAATCGCTCCAGGGACGGACAAGCGAGCGGCGGCCAATGGATCATTGCCGCCTCATTTATGGAGACCACCCGGCTCTACGCCATGACAGTCGCCACCATCGAGCAGGAATGGCTGGAACACTTAGGGGGCGCTTTGTGCAAACGCTCCTGGTCGGCTCCCCGCTGGCATAAAAAATCAGGACAGGTTATTGCCGATGAAAGGGTGACCCTTTTTGGCCTGGTCATTGTGGCGGGCCGCAAGGTCAACTACGGAAGGATCGATCCCAAAAACCAGGCAGAGGCCCGACAGATCTTTATCCAGTCGGCCCTGATGGGCGGTGAGCTCGATGGCCCCTTTCCCTTTCTCAAGAAGAACCTGCAGCTGCTGGAGGAGTGGCAGGACACCGAAGAACGTCTGCGAAAGCGCGATATCGTGGTCGACGACCGGGCCCTGCATGGTTTTTATGAACAACGGATCCCGGCTCATGTCTATGACCGTTTCACCCTGAACCGTTTTCTGCAGAGACAGAAAGACAAACAAATGCTCGAAATGAGCGAGACGGACATCCTGAACCGGCGGCCGGAAGAGCGGGAACTCAGTGATTTCCCGCCCCTGCTTACTGTCGGTTCCATGCAGTTCAGGCTGGAATATCACTTTGCGCCAGGGGCCGAAGATGACGGGGTCACAGTACGGATCCCGCTGGATATGATTGACACCCTGCAGGAGCCCTTCTTTGAATGGCTGGTGCCCGGACTGCTCAAGGAAAAGATCACCCTCCTGCTCAAGGGACTGCCCAAGGCCATCCGTAAATTCCTTATCCCCTTGAGTGGCACTGTTGATATGATCCTTGACGATCTGGATATGTACAAAGGATCGCTTCTTCAGGGGCTGGAACGCTCCATCCTCAAATCCTTCCGCCGAACCATCATTCGTGGTGACTGGCCGACCGAACTGCCACCCCACCTTTCCATGCGTTTTCTCCTCTTTGACCAGTCCGGCAAGGAAGTGGCTGTGGGCAGATCCCTGGCCCGACTGCGGGAAGGACGTCACCAGGGCGGAACCAGCGCTTCCAGGGCCCGGCTCAGCGCTCAGGATCAAAAGATCAAAGAGTCCTGGGAAGAGCGGTTCTGCACCACCTGGGATTTTGCCGGCCTGCCGCCATCGCTGCCCTTATTCAGCCCTGAAAAAGAGATGTGCGGTTCCCTCTTTCCGGCCTTGGTGCCGGTCAGGGATCGTGGCGGTGTCGTGATAGAATTTGTGACCAGCCAGGCTCAGGCCGCCCTCCAGAACCGTGAAGGCCTTGGTTTTCTCTATCAGCTCCAGGTGGCGGAACAGTACAAGTCCTTGAAGAAATACTGCGCCACCAGCCTGTCCGGGCCTTCATCCTCCTGGCTCACCCATGGACTTGGGGAACGACCTAAAGTGGCACAGGCTATCCTCTCCTTTATCGTTGCTTCGCTTTTCAACACTCTCGCCGACCCCGTTCCTGGCCGCGAAGCATTCATGGCGACTGTGGCCAGGGTCAAAAACCAGGATTTTTATGCTGCCGGCAGAATAATCTGTGACACCATCATGGCCACGCTCAGGCAACGGAGGGCGGTCACGGCCCACATCCAGCGCTTCGCTGATCTGGCCCGAAAAACCCGTTCCTACGCCCCTGAACGCTATGCTGATTATAAACAGCTGCTGGAGGAGATCCTGCCCCTGAACTTCCTGGAGACCAAAACGCTGATAGAGATCCAGAGGTGCGACAAAGAGATGAAGGCCCTGATGATCCGGATCGAACGGGCCTATGTTGACCCGGCAAAGGATGAACTCAAGGCCGGCCAGCTCAAACCCCACCTCTACAATCTGCAAACCCTGCGCAAAAAAGAAAAGGATCTGGCAAGCGAGTGCCTGCATGAACTGAAAAAATACGAGGAGATGATCAGCCGGTTCAGAATTACCCTGTTTGCCCCGGAGATCCAGGACGGGACCCAGATGTCATCCAAGAAACTTGACCAGCAGTGGCAGGAAGTTGAAAGATATTACTGAGGGGTGGCAATAAAATGGTCCATGGATTCGTCGCTGTTTCATAACGACTTCTGACGCCGTTCTTGCTGTTTAAGCAGTTATTTCATGCCAACAGTTTACTTACGAAAAACCACCTCTCGAAAAAATCTTACCAGCCCTTGCCGGCGGCCCAGCATCTTGACCTGTTCAGGAATCAGGCTGGCAGGGGCAATCTTCATCACCGCCATTTTATACTCCACATGGCTGGCAAAACGGTTATCCAGATACCAGGCATAGTTGAGCCCCATGAGCATCCCCGGGGGAGTAAACCCCTCATCGCCATTGATCAGTCTGGTAAAATGGATGGGGTCATCTCCCACAGGTCGCATGCGGGAAAGCTCCAGGTAGCGGTGCAGCTGCTGATCGCTGAACCAGCAGTTGCGCAACTCCGGTGGCAGCAGATACAGATGATACACCTTGCCAAGAAGAACGTTGTCGATCTGCAGGGGGTTCATCTCCTTGTGGCAGGCATAATTCCCGAGCAGAGATTGACCGAGTGCCACCAGAAAAGCCACTTCAAAGGTCTGCTCCTGCTCCAGCTGGTCCTGCCTGATCTTGATCAGACCATCCTCGGGATCGTAAAAGGAAAAAATGCTGTCCCACCTCTGACTACGGAGCCACAACTCCTGCTCAACACAGACAACCCCGGCCAGATAGTCAAGATGGGCAAGGGGGATATCAGGGTGACGCCAGAGGATATCTCTGACCATGCGCCTGATTGTGTCAGTCAAATCCTGAGCCGGTCGACACCCGAAGTCACCGATGGAGAGACCCCGCAGTCGCTCTTCTATCTGCCGGTAACGGCTTGCAGGACGGACGGCCCTTTTCCTGGAATTCCTGGCATGCCATGCCGGTTCATCCACCGGGGCGTCATCACCGGCAAGATTTTGCTCACTTCCTGGCAAGGATGTCCTGGATTGGTCAAAAACGGCCCATAAGGTCTGAATGACCTTGGCCAGATGAACAGGTCCATGTTGAATAAACCCATGTTCGACCAGAGCCGTCCTGGAAAAAATACCACACTCGATGGGAATAAATCCCTGAGCCCTGACCTTGGCCCGATCAAGATAGATGGGCACCTTTCCCTCCACCGCATAGTTCTGGAGCACGGAGGCGGGCACATCCTTGAGCGACAGACAGAGCACCTGATCAAAGAGGCCTCTTGTCCCTCCGGGGATATTGCGTTCATAGGCCCTGAGCAGATCAGAGACATGGAACTTGCGCTCGGCATCCCCCATACTCCGATCCGTCTCACCAGCCTGCACCCAGAGATTGGAGACCAGGATCTTTAATGCCCGGCGGTTATCACGCACCGCCCGGGCAAGGCCTGGAACCTGAAAGATGGGGATCAGCGAACTGTAGAGACTGCCCGGCGCCATGACCAGGATATCCGCCCGAGAGACAGCATCCAAGACATCAGGACCCACCTGCGGTCTTTCGCAGAATTCGACGAAAACGCGTTCTACCGGATAGCCGCGCTGGGCATGTCCTGATTTATACTCACCTGTAACCTGCACCCCGTTACTGTAGAGCACGCTCAACTGGGCCTGGGTGGAAGTGCATGGCAGCACTGCCTGTTCCGCGGCGCCAAGGAGTGTGGCCAGAGCGCCCAGACCATGGCTCAAAGGGGCCAGCAGCAGATCATGATCAGCTACGATCTGCTCATTGGTAATTGCCGGCGGGATCTCGGCATAAATGGCAGCAGCGAGGATGAGATTTCCCAGACACTGCGGCCTGGAAAGCGTGGGTTTAAGACGCGGATCAACAAAGAGAAGATCAATAAAACCTGCCAAGGCCTCTCTCATCGGCGCCGGCAGGCAGCCAAGATCAACACCTGCCTGGGTCACAAGCGAGGTAGCGGAGTCAGGTCTTTGCCTGAACCGATAGTTAAAAAGAGACGACAGCGCCGAGGCTACTTCCATGATCTGGGCCGGGATCAGGCCATAGAGAGCCTGGAGCCTGCCCGACTGGATGGAGGAGAGCATAACGTGGCGGAGATCACCAAGGGCTATCAGGGGCAGGTCCTTCTGCAGTTCACCAGTGGAACCGCCATCATCCGTCACACAAACAATAGCGCAGGTATGGGGAAAGAGCTCTTTGAGGCCGACAAAAGGCTTCCGGGCCCAGGTGGCACTACGACTGTCACCACCAATAAGATTGGAGAGCCCGGTGCCGCCGCCAAAGACGACAACCCGGACTCCATCAACCGCCTTGTCCTCAATAGCCATCCGCAGATGCTGAAACTGGGCGGTAATCTCAGCATCAAGACCTGCCGGTCCCCCAAAGAGGACCAGCTCGACCAGCTTTTCACGCAGATCAGCATGGGGAAGCAGGTCGAGCGGTGACAGTTGTCTGCCCATAAGCTGTTCCAGAGAACTACTTATGGCATCATGACTTGCTTCCTGTTTCCCGTTTTTCGGAGACTGGCAACCAGATGCTTGCAATATTGCTCCTTGCATGATCGAAGGGAGTAAAATAGTTGGGAAGGCTGTCGGCCATTTATGCAGTATCGGCCTTATGCCAAGCAAGCAAAAACAGGCCTGCTTGGCATAAGGCACCTAACCCCGATGAACGGAACAAGTGCCTTTCGCCGATTATTTTCTTGCAAAAAACAAGAAAATAATCTGTAAGGCACTAAACCCCAGTTGCTTCCATCTGTTTCTGGACCACTGCCACCGACAGGGCCATGGCCGCCTTTTCTTCACTGGTCAGCTCAAACTCAAGGATTCGCTCCACACCGCCGGCGCCAATCACCACCGGCACCCCGAGGAAATAGCCGCTAATGCCGAACTCACCTTCCAGATAGGCCGCGCAAGGCAGCACCCGTTTTGAGTCAGTGAGCACGGCCTCGGCCATCTCCACTGCTGCCAGACCGGGGGTATAGAAAGCCGAACCTGTTTTCAGGTGCTCGACAATCTCCATTCCACCCTTCTGGGTACGATCAACGATCCGGACAATCTCATCGGCGGAGAGGAGATCAGTGACGGGAACGCCTCCGACATTGGCCAAACGGACAAGAGGTATCATATTATCGCCGTGGATCCCCATGACCAAGGCATTCACATCCCGGGGCGCAACCCCGATAGCGGTAGCAAGAAAGGTGCGATAGCGCGCGGAGTCAAGCACTCCGGCCATGCCGATCACCTTCTCTTTAGGATGACCCGTCACCTTGAAGGCGGTATGAACCATGGCATCAATGGGATTGGTGACCACTATCAACACGCACTCCGGTGAATGTTTGACCGCCTCTTCAGCACAGGCCTTGACAATGGAGACATTGATGGCCAGCAGATCGTCACGGGACATCCCGGGCTTGCGGGCAATTCCCGCGGCAATGATCACCACATCGGAGTTCGCCGTATCCTGGTAATCATTGCTCCCCGTTACTGAAAAATTAAACCCTTCGACCGGCCCGCACTGCGACAGATCCAGGGCCTTCCCCTGAGGGATACCTTCCACCACATCAAGGAGCACCACATCACCAAGATTCTTCGCCGCGGCCCAGTGCGCTGCCGTTGCCCCTACATTCCCTGCCCCGATAATGGTAATCTTCTTTCTCATTTTTCCTTCCTTATTGGTTAATATTTCGTAACTTTCCAGCATCACCTCATCTGCTTCGTCATCGGCCTGCTTATGTACGAATCAGTACACTTCGCAGGCCTCTTTCTCGCATATGAGGCGCTGCTGAAAAGTTACGTGACATGTGTTTTGGCATTTTCCCGACATTAAGCTGGATAGTTACAATATTTCAAAGTAGTTCACCCGAGTTTGTCAAACAAAGATGGATAGTTTGCACAGCTATTTTTTCAACGGCCTCATAGCCTGAAGTTCTTCAGGAGGATACTATCCGCAGACAAATGACATCTTTTTTTATCATAAAACATTTCAAGACAATTAACGATCTCCTTTTTCCTCCTCAGTATCACGGCACACCTCCTCGCCGGGGTTCAAGCCACTCTCTTCCGGAAGAATCCGTTTTTATCTTGCCACTCAACTGCCACAGCACTCTTTCATGCCGACCAAACTCCTGTTTCAGACCCGGAGCCCTTACTCGTTCACTATCCTTAACAATAAAGAGGTTTCCAATTTCCTAATTCAAGTGTAGTATTGACAGTTTAAAATGGCTTAAAAAGAATTCCTTCCGCTTGATTTCAGCGCTGTTCTCAAGATTTTATTAACGACATACCAGCTTCCTGGCTGCGGTAAAATTTCCAGTAGGCCGTAAACTTAACCGAAAACAAGATTTTTTCAAGACACCCTTACAACTGTCCATCTGAAGCTGCCTTCTGTCCACCTCTAATGACCACCTGTTATGCGAATCCTTCTTCTCTCAGATATCCATGGAAACATTCCAGCCCTGATGGCCATTGACCGTTTCTTTGCCGACAACCCCTTTGACGCCATCTGCAACTGCGGAGACTCAACGGTTTACGCCCCTTTCCCCAACGAAACATTACAGTGGCTGCAAAGCAGAAAGGCCTATTCCATCCTTGGAAATACCGACCATAAGGTCATCACCCTGCTCCAGGGAAAGAACTTCAAAAAGCCCCATGATGAAGAAAAACGGGCCATGTACCGGTCAACGGTCAAGGCCTTGACCGATGCGAGCAAAGAGTACCTGCTCTCTCTTGCAGACTCACAGATACTGGAGTTTGAAGGTTTGACCATCGGCCTCTTTCATGGCAGCCCGGACCACCCCAGGGAGCTGCTCTTTGCTCAAACCCCGGACAGTCGTTTTCAGGAGCTCAGCCAGCTGACCAACTGCCGGATCGTTGTCACCGGCCATTCCCATTCGCCCTATCATAAACATATTGATGCGACCCACTTCATCAATCCGGGAAGTGCCGGCAGGATGTTTGATGGCAATCCAGCGGCCAGCTGCGCCACCCTGACCATCTCAGGAGACGATATCCGCATCGCTCACCACCGCATCCCTTACCCGGTGGAAGAGGTAGTGACGGCCTTGCAACAACTCCAGCTGCCGGCAATATATAGTGCTATGTTTCGCCAGGGGCGAAAATTAAATTAATCTGACCATGGTAAGTCAATGACCGCAGCCCATAACACCAGAGCATCTCTTGAGAAGCATCAACTGACCCCCAAAAAACGATTCGGCCAGAATTTCCTGGTCCATGAGAGGACAGCTGAAGCCATAGTCCATGCCGGCAGGATCACCAGCGATGACATCATCATGGAGGTAGGTGTCGGCCTGGGTGCCCTCACCAGGCCACTGGCCCGCGCCGCCAGACAGGTTATCGGCCTGGAAATCGACAGCGGCATTATCAGATTGCATCAGGAAGAAGAAGACCTGCCCGAAAATGTTACCCTGATCCACCAGGATGTACTGAAGGCTGATTTCAACGTCCTCTCCGAGCTGTGCCAGGGGCCGATCAAGATCCTGGCCAACCTGCCCTACTCCATCTCCAATCCTTTTCTGTTCAAACTGATTGAGAATAAGGAAAAGATGGCCTGGGCCACCATCATGCTGCAGAAGGAAGTCGCTGACCGGCTGACCGCCCAGCCCGGCACCAAGCAATACGGGGTGCCGACGGTGCTGCTGGCCGCCTGCGCCACGGTTACCCGATTACTGACCCTGAAGCCGGCGGAATTTCATCCCCGTCCCAAAATAGACTCGGTAGTGGTCCGAATTGATTTTGACCTGCAGGCTGACAGAATCAAGGCCCTTCCTCCATACGACCGACTGCTGCTGCATCGTGTCGTCCGCGGCGCCTTCAGCCAGCGGCGCAAGACCCTGCTCAACACCCTGAGCAGCGCCAAGCTTCTGCCCCTGGCCGCGGAACAGGAAAAAGCGGTGATCAAACAACGGACGGAAGCTGCCATCAGCAGGGCAGGCATTGCGCCAACGGCGAGAGCCGAAGACCTGACTCTTGAGGATTTTGTCCAGCTCACCCTGGTATTTGCCGAATAGACCGTGCTTTCACCTTTATAAGAAAGTCGATCGAAGAGACGGCTGCGGAATGCCGGAGCGACCAACTTTGATGGTTTCGTAAAAACTCAATTTCTGGGATGGCTAAGTAAAAAGCGTCAAATGCGAGGCGCGCAAATTTCGAGGAATGAGGCGTACTTGAGTACGCCGCAGTGACGAGATAATTTGCAGCAA
>JAHYIV010000053.1 GCA_019429465.1 Desulfoarculaceae bacterium | reverse complement strand
CTCAGCGGCTACCTGCTCGCCCCCTTCACCCCGGGCAGGGACACCTGCCTCTTCATCGAGGCTGAGCTCTACTGACCTCCTCTCCCGCCTTGATTTAGAGACGTAATGAAGCTATATTTTGTTAGAAAATTTTTTAACAATCCAGCTTAATGCCAGGAAAATGCCAAATCACATGTCACGTAACTATTCAGTAGTGCCTCATATGCGAGAAAGAGGCCTGCGAAGTGTACTGATCCGTACATGAGCAGACCGATGACGAAGCAGATGAGGTGCTGCTGGATAGTTACGACGGCAATACCTTTACTGACAGCCATGAGATAGACAAGGAGTACTTTGTTGCTGATCTCATGGCCGGGGTAAGTGTTCATTGTGACCGCTTTAAAATAACCTACTCCCATGCCTATAGGACTGAAGAGTTTGAAACCCAGCAGGATGCATAGAAATTTGGATCGATAAGTATTTCCTACATATTCTGAAGAAGAGATCACAGGTGTACTGTCGGGTGACAGGTCTTTTTTTTTGCGGTTTCGACAAGGCCTAGCCCCCCTGCATACCCGCTTCCCTTTGAAGATTTCACCCTTTCATTAACCGGCAGGTAAAAAGGGTCGCGGCCCTCTGCCCCACCTGCAGGAAGGCCTTTAAGCGAAGATATCACAAGCAGTGGCAACAGAGCTGACCTCATCCTTCCCCCGGTAATCTGCATACCCCGGGAAGGGTACCGTTGTTCTGAGCCCTATTGTACACGTGCTCGGCAAAACCGGCGCCGGCCTCGCCAAAGATGTTATAGGCAGCATGGGCGCCGGCACCAAGCAGCTCCTGCCGTTGGTCGTCGTACATGGCAATGGCGGCGATGCCGCCTTTGAATTCCGCCTTCCGCAGCTGTTCCAGGGCAAACATGTTGGCCCGGTGCTTGGGCATGGCCAGCAGGACCAACTCCAGATTATGAAAGCCGTTGCGGAGCTTCAACATCTCCCAGAAATCAGGGTCGGCGGCATCGCCGAGAATGACATCCCGGCCCGCCGCCTGATGGGCGGTCACGGACTCCTCATTGAGATCAACCCCCACCACCTGGGTACCGCAACGCTGCCGCATCAGGTCGTAGGCCCCGGTGCCGATGCGGCCCATACCCACGATGGCGATGTTGGCTGTCAGCGGATGCAGCAGATCATCCTGATGGCTGCCGCTTTTTTCAAAGCCGACCAGAAGATTCTGAAAACGGAAATAAATAGCATTGGCCATGATGTTCAGGGGCGCGGCCAGAATAAAAGTGAGCGATAGGGCGAGGGCGAAAACCGTCAACCATTTCGGCTCAAGCCAGCCATTGGCCACGGCTACCGCGCCCACGATCAGGCCGAATTCGCTGTAGTTAGCCAAGCTGAAAGAGGCGCGCAGGGCAGAGCGGGCCCGCAACCGGAACCGGCAGAGCAGCACAAAAAACAGGGCTATTTTGAACGGCACCAGCACGGTCAAAGCCGCCGCCAGCAGCAGGGTCTCCCAGGTGGGGATTCCAGCCAGGCCGATGCTGAGGAAAAAACCCACCAGAAAAATTTCCTTGAACCCCAGCAGACTCTTGGCCAGTTCCTTGGATTTGGGGTGGCCTGCCACCAACATACCGATGAGCAGGGCCCCGAGGTCGGCCTTCATGGCCACCGCGTCAAAACTTGCTGCCCCCACCACCAGGGCCAGAAAAAATCCGTAGAGGATGGTGAGTTCGCCGCGCTCACAGTGGTCCATGATGCGAAAGAGGAGGGGTTTGAACAGGAAAAGTCCGACCAGAACCGCAATAGCCCAGGGTGAAGGCAGCTTGCCGGCAGAGGCGGTGAGGAAAATAACGGCCAGTACGTCCTGCATGATGAGGATACCCACCGCCACCCTGCCGTGAATGGAGGACATCTCTCCCCGGCTCTCCAGAATCTTGACGGCAAAGACCGTGCTGGAGAAACTCAAGGCGAAGCAGATCACCAGAATGGCCCTCGTATCCAGTTCGCCAAGGAGATCGGCCCCGGCATACAGGGCTGCCAGCAGCAGGCCTCCGAATATCGCGATGGTGGCCAGCATGTGAAGGATAGTACCGGCCCAGACCTCAGGCTTGAACAGGCTCTGGACCTTGACCTTGAGCCCGATGGTAAAGAGGAGCAGGGTCACGCCCAAATCAGCCGCCATCTGCAGGGTGGGACCGCCGCTTACCCCAAGGGCATGGAGGATAAAGCCGGCCGCCAGAAAACCAACCAGGGGGGGCAGGCCGATCAGGCGGATGAGAAAACCGCAGAAAAAAGCGATGGTTATCCAAAGGGGATCCATGAAAAACTCCGGGAAAGATGGTTGAGGGTTAAAAAATTGCAACCGATAACCTTGCCGGCTCTGCAGAATCGGCTCGGCCGGCTAAGCTGACAGACTCGTAAAGAGTCCCCTGAATCCTGGACAAGCAAGCAGCGCAGATAAAGCGGAGAAGAGGCTCACCCCGATGAACGGGATAAGTGCCTTTCGCAGATTATTTTCTTGCAAAAAAACAAGAAAACAATCTGTAAGACACTAATACCCTGAAATAACAGAACAGAGATATCAACAGTGCCGGGAAAAGAGAACGATTTAACACTCAAGGCTACCCTGATTCGGATCCAATTGCATCATGATTTTATGCATGGCACTGTTCGTCTGGTCTCAAAAAACAGCACATCTTCCCCCCGCCCTGATCCGAGGCATTATCTCCAGCCGGGAGATTGTTCAGCTTCTTGTTGCTGCAAGCATCCATGAGTGGTGCCTCAGAAAAAAACATCGCTGAAGCATACGACAGAAGCTGAAGCAAAAGACTGTCAGACATACGTCTCTCATCATTTCAAATAGTTGCATGATACTTTTACATTCAGCTCATACGTCGGAAAGTTGAAGCAAATCAGGGATCATACATTTCGCCTTCATTTTTCCTCATCTTCACGATACACTACTTTTGAGGTCTGTTGTCTCTACTCAATTGCCAAATTCTCGCATTTAGATTTTTGGTTAATTGCGTGGCAACAGGCCAAATAACGTCCGAAAGCGGGTGTCTGCAGCGAAAGTTTTCTAACCTTAACCAAGGAGAATAGCCATGCCTGAGAGTGTTTACAAAATCATCGAGATGGTCGGATCAAGCCCGGTTTCGTGGGAAGAAGCTACCCAGAATGTCATCAAGACCGCCGGACTGACTCTGCGCGACTTGCGCATTGCAGAAGTTGTTACCCTGGATATGAAGATTGACGAGAATGGCAAAGGAATTATCTTTCGGGCCCGCGTGAAACTCTCTTTCAAGGTCGTTTCCGACTAACCCGCCTTTCTCACAAATATCTTTCCGGAAAATCGGGAACTACAGCAGGGCTCCGCTCCTTTGACAGGTCGGAGCCCGCCATCATAAGGCAGGGCTTGGCGTCAAAAGTTGTGCCTACACCGCCAGCCTCAGGATCTCGGCAATGGTTTCCCTGGTGTAGAGTCCACTAACACCCCACTGCCTGGCAAGGCCTTCGGCGTTTGCCGCGATGGCCTCGATATCCGTGGCAGGGATTTTCACCTCGTGCAGACGCACCGGCGTATTGATCGTTACAAACCATTGCTCCAGCGCACCAATCCCTGCTTCGGCGGAATCAAGTCCGAAAATCTCCTTGGCGAATCGCTCGAACTGGCTGGGATTTTTCGAGAGATACCACCTCATCCAGGCAGGCATGACGATGGACAGTCCGGCGCCATGCGGGACATTGTAGATGGCGCTCAAGGCATGCTCGATCATGTGACAGGGAAAGCTGTATTCTCCGATTCCGGCCGGGGTGAGGCCGTTCAGGGCCAGGGTGGCGGTCCACATGAAGGAGGCTCGCGCCCTGGCGTGGTCGGGCTCGACCATGATCAGATCCGTGGTCTCGATCACCGTCTTGATAATCCCTTCCACCAGCCGGTCCTGGAGATGAGTGCCGGGCTGCTTGGTAAAATACCCCTCAATGACATGAGCAATGGCGTCCACCCCACTGTAGGCTGTGTAATTGAGCGGCACGGAATGGGTCAGCTCCGGGTTGAGGATGGAGACCTTGGGGTAGACGTGAGGCGAGCTGATACTGTACTTCTGGCGCGTTTCCGCATTGGTGATCACCGCGTTGCCATTCATCTCGCTGCCGGTGGCGGCCAGGGTCAGAATGGTGAAGACCGGCAGGGCCCGCTCCACTTCCCGGCCGATAAAAAACTGCCAGACATCCTCGTCGGCCAGGGCGCCCACCGCGATGGCCTTGGCCTCGTCCAGCACCGAACCGCCGCCCACCGCCAGGATCGCCTCGACCTTCTCCTGTTTGGCCAGGTCCACGCCTTCTCTGGTGTGGGCAAGGAGCGGGTTGGAGTCCACACCGCCATACTGGTTGCAGGCGATATTGCCGGTCTTGAGGCTGGCCATGACCCGGTCGAGTAGACCGCTCTTGACTACCGAGTTTCGGCCATAGACCAGGAGCACCCTGTTAATCCCGGCTGCGTTCAGCTCTGTGCCGATCAAAGATTCCTTGCCGGCGCCGAAGATAATCTTGGTTGGGTTGTGAAAGGTAAAATCAAACATGGGGTTCTCCTTGAAATCGATGATCTTATTTTTTGTGCTGAACGTCGAAAAGAGAGTACATACAAATACAAACAAACTATCATTCTTTGACTGAACGTGTCAATTTTTTTTGGCTTCTTGCCCCCCCTGTGTCAGGAAAGATGTCCCCTCTATTTTTTTAATTTGTGTGTTAATATAGGGGCAAGGAGAGCCAACACACACACACATTACAACATATTATTACCCACCCTTGTTATTTTTGTCATATTACACATACAATCTTAAAGATATTGTATCTTAGTAAAATCGAACCTGATTATGTGAGAGATTGCTCAAAATCATATTCACAGCGTATTTCTACCAGGATTTCAAGCGTGACGCCGCAGGGAGAATGCGAGTGAATAAGGTACCGACATCTTTCCTAACACAGGGGGGATCGCATTCATTCCAGTTTCTGGTTTTTCCCGGTAGTCATGGACGTGGGGGTTCTCATCTACTTCATTCACCATGTTTCCCTTTCCTTCCAGGCCAACGAGATCGCAGCGCGGATCGGCACAGAGTTGATCGAGGGGGTCGACCGTTTGTTCCCGGAACATGTCGGACGGCGAGCGCCACGGATTCCGAAAGAACCACTCCATGCTACCTTCATCGACGCCTTCGAGCGGGAGGCTTGTCCGGTAGGCGCAACTGGTGACGGCTATCTTCAGTTCATCGACACGGACACCTTGATGGCATTAGCCAGTCGCGAGGATCTAATTGTGCGACTGGAGCGACGGCCAGGTCACTACGTCATCGCCGACTGCCCGCTGGTGCTGGTCTGGCCAGAAAACCGGGTTACCGACAAGACCAGGGAGACGACCAACACCGCCTTCTCCTTGGACCATCAACGGACTTCCGGGCAGGATGTTGAGTTTACGGTGAACCAACTCGTCGAAATCGCGATGCGGGCCCTCTCCCCCAGCTTGAATGATCCATTCACAGCGATTGCCTGCATAAAACATCCGGGGTCTGCCTTGTGTCGGCTGGCTCAACAAGAGATGCCGTCGCCGTATCGCCACGACACCCAGGATGCTCTGCGGGTAATCGTGCCCGCAGTCACTTTCCCGGATATCACGGACGCGGCGTTCAACCAGATCCGGCAATATGGCCGATCAAGCACCGCGGTAACCATCCGCCTGCTGGCAGTTATTGGTGCAATTGCAAGCTTCGCACATCGACCAGAGGACTGCGCTGCGCTCTTACGTCACGCCGAGATGATCGCCCGCGGGGCTCGCGACGGGTTGCCGGAAGAGGAGGACCGCCAATCAGCAGGGACTGTCTCCTGCAACGTGCAGGCACGGACAGTACTCCGCTAAAGTTGAGAGATCCTGCTGTTCGTGCGAACCGAGAGAAGGTACGAGATTCAAATCAATGTCTCTACTGATGACCGCAAAAAGTATCACCAACAGCAAGGAGTGGGAGAATGATCAGTGATGAGGTCATAACAAAATCAGAGAAATACGACGAGAACATCATCAATACCGTGCGTGAACCCTTAATCGTTCTGGATCAAGACCTCAGGGTGCTCACCGTCAGTCGTTCCTTCTACGAGGTCTTCCAGGTAAAACCTGCAGAAACCGTGGGGCATCTTATCTACGACCTGGGCAACAAGCAGTGGGATATCCCCAAGCTGCGGGAGCTGCTGGAAACCATCCTTCCCGAAAAGACCAGCTTTGATGACTATGAGGTAGAACACGACTTCGCCACCATCGGCAGGCGCACAATGCTGCTGAATGCCCGGCAGATTAAACAAGGGAGGGGCAAGGAGCGGATCATCCTCCTGGCTATCGAAGACATCACCGAACGTAAGGAGATAGAAGACGGCCTGGAAACAACCCGAAAAGAACTGGCGGTTATTAAAAAATCGGCGGATGAAGCCTATGAATTCGCCGAAAGCGTCATCAACACCGTGCGTGAACCCCTGATTTCTCTCGACCAAGACCTCAGGGTGGTCACCGTCAGCCATTCCTTCTATGAATTCTTCCAGGTTACACCTGAAGAAACCGTGGGCCAGCTTATCTACGACCTGGGCAACAAACAGTGGGATATCCCCCTGTTGCGTGAGCTGCTGGAAACCATCCTTCCCGCAAAGACCAGCTTTAATGACTATGAGGTAGAACACGACTTTACTACTATCGGCAGGCACACAATGCTATTGAATGCCCGGCAGATTGAACGAGGGAGGGGCAAGGAACGGATCATCCTCCTGGCCATTGAGGACATCACCGAGCGTAAACGACTGGAGGACCTGCTTAAAGAATCTGAATTCCGCTACCGGCGTGTTTTTGAGACTGCCAGCGACGGGATCGTGCTTCTCGAAAAAGGTGAAGGACATATAGTCCATGCGAATCAAGCTATCGAAAAGATGCTGGGGTATTCCGCAGCGGAATACACCGGCAAAAAGCTGCTGGATATCGGCGTATCGCTCGACACGAGTGATTTCCCGGCAATCATGCAGGAATTGGACAAGAGCGGCATCCTTAATTACGAGGATGTCCCGGTAAAAACCAAGTCCGGGCAGGATGTCCCCGCGGACATATACATGGTCGACAGGGCTCACCTGGCCCAATGCAATATCCGTGATATTTCTGACCGGAAGCGGGCTGCTGAAGCACTTCAAGAAGAAAAACTGTTTACTGAAAACGCACTCAATACACTGCAAGACATCTTCCTGGTTTTTGATTTAGAGGGGAGATTCCTCAGATGGAATAAGGCGTTAAATGTTGTCACCGGCTACATCGACACGGAAATTGCCCTGATGAAGCCTACTGATTTTTTCAGAAATGATGACACAAGGAAGATTACCGAGGCTTTTCAGACGGCAGTAAGGGAAGGCAATGTCACTATCGAGGTCCTGATCTTTTCCAAAGACAAGAGGCCAATCCCCTATGAATTCAACGCAGTCCTCTTGAATGATGCCCATGGTAAGCCCGTAGGCATTACTGGTGTAGCCAGAGACATCACCGAACGAAAGAAGCTTGAGGCCCAACTCCTTCAGGCCCAGAAAATGGAGGCAGTCGGCACTCTGGCCGGAGGAATTGCCCACGATTTCAACAATATCCTCAATATAATCCTGGGCTATGGTGCTATGGTCATGGACACCTTGGCGGCCGACAGTCAGTCAAACAAAGACATGAAAGAGGTGCTCCTTGCCGCCGACAGGGCCGCTGATCTCACCAAGAGACTGCTGGTCTTCAGCAGAAAACAGGCTGTTGAAGTGAGGTTCATTAACATCAATGCCCTTATCCTCGGCCTGCACAAAATGCTGGCCCGAATTATCAGAAAGAGTATTGATTTTCATTTGGATCTTGCGGACAGGCCCTTGAACGTGCAGGCTGATAGCGGGCAGTTAGAGCAGGTACTGATAAACCTGGTCGTCAATGCCAGGGACGCCATAGAAGAGGGCGGACGACTGACGATCAGTACCGGCCTTGAGGAAGTAAATGAAGAATATGTTGCAGCCTATGGATATGGCAAGCCGGGAAGGTATGCGCTGATTACGGTTGCTGATACAGGCCAGGGGATGGATGCGGAAACGCAGAAGAGGACATTTGAGCCTTTTTTTACCACAAAAGGAGTTGGCAAAGGGACAGGGCTCGGCCTGGCCATTTCCTACGGAATAATAAAGCAGCATAACGGCTACATCAAGGTCTACAGTGAGCAAGGACAAGGCACGGTCTTCAAAATATATCTGCCTCTTAGTGAAGCAGTGGCACTTCCGGACACGAAGATGGAGGATGTTGTTACTGTCAAGGGTGGGAATGAGACGATCCTGGTAGCCGAGGATGATGCTGCCCTGAGGAAACTGACGAGGATAGTGCTGGAATCATTCGGCTACACGGTTCTCACTGCCGAGGACGGTGAAGATGCAATCACCAAATTCATGGAGAACAGGGAAAGTATCAGGCTCGTCGTGCTTGATATGATCATGCCGAAGAAAAGCGGCAAAGAGGTCAGTGTGGCGATCAGAAAAGTCAGTCCTGAGATAAAAATACTCTTTGCGAGTGGATATACCCTGGAGATTATCATGAACAAAGAATTGACAGAGGGCGTTTTTGATTTCATCCAAAAACCTTTCCAGTCAAAAGACCTTTTAGCAAAGGTGAGGGAGGTTCTGGATAGATGAATGAAAAAATACTGCTCGTCGACGATGAGGATGCCAATCTCAGACTGCTCACCCAGTGGCTCATTCCCTTGGGCTATGATATTGAACTTGCCGCCAACGGGGAAGAGGCGGTGCAGAAGGCCAGCGAGAGCCGACCTGACCTGATCATCCTTGATATCATGATGCCGGTCATGGATGGCTACGAGGCCTGCAGGGTTTTAAAGGCAGACTCGCAGACCAGGAATATCCCGATAATTATAGTGACGGCGCTGCATGACAGGGACTCAAAACTCAAAGGGCTCTCGATCTCGGCCAATGATTTCCTTTGCAAGCCCATCGATCAGACCGAATTGACCATCCGGGTCCAGAACCTTCTCAAAATAAAGTCTTTTGAAGACTTTATGCTCACGCATAATCAGATCCTTGAGCAGGAAGTGCGGGAAAGAACGCAGGATCTTAAGAACATGAGCACCGAGATGGTGCTGAAACTGACGGCAGCCGCTGAATTTCGTGATACGGACACCGACGCTCATATTGCAAGGATAGGTTTTTATGCCAGCAAGATGGCAGAGACAACGGTCGTTGTCAATAAAGATGTCGCTTTTGTTGCACCATAACAAAGGTAGCTTTTCATTACTACCGCACTCCGCTTCGCTCGTTTGCTGAGTTCGTATTATTTTCCATTTTGTAAAGCCAAAATGGGAAATAATACGAACTGGTTATAAAAGGTGTCAGATCATGCGGCCTTTTTTTCATGTTCTATCTGATCTCTGGAAGATTTTTTAGCATTAAGGGTCGCGTTTGCTATATGCTTC
>JAHYIV010000052.1 GCA_019429465.1 Desulfoarculaceae bacterium | reverse complement strand
ACGGACTGAAAATCCGTGTGTCCCTGGTTCGATTCCTGGTCCCGGCACCAGTTAGTTGCAAGGCCTTACAGCGTTTTCGCTGTAAGGCCTTTTTTCGTCTCTGTCTCTTCTCTGTTTTTCTTGTCTCTTTCTGTTGCCCAGGGAAACTCTGAGCTTCTTTCGGGTCACCATCCATCTCACACTGCCACCCCAGCCTGCGAAACCTCTTCAGGTAGGGGTGACGTCGCTTATCCGCCCTGTTGCCATTGACAGGGTAATTCGGCAACAACGTTGATCTGGCCAGAAAGGGTGACCCACCGGGTGGCCCCTACGATCAGATGAAACAACATGATATAATGCCGGATGGCTGTAATATTGGGTTAGGCGATACAGGCGCTGATTCAAAATCGAGTAGAGTATCTACGAATCTTCCATTTGTTGAAAATGATGGGATGATGAAAAATCCAAAATTATCAAGATGTTATTTTGATCATCTGGAGAAGTCTGGAGAGTACCAATGTGCTGAGGAACAAGATTGCTCACGACCACACGAAATGATGGTTTGTTTGATTTTTTTTTCTTGTTTTTTTGCAAGAAAATAATCTGTAAGGCACTTATCCAGTTCATCGGTTAGAAAACTAAATTGGGGGAAAGGGGCTGCTCAATATCGGCAGTCCTTTTCCCCCATTAATTTGGCAAGATCTGTTTCTTTCTTACGGAATTGACCGTTTTTAGTCCTTCAGGGTCTGCAGTCGTCAAGATCTGAATCTTCAATGGCTCGCACAAGAGGCTCTTTGTGCCAAGCAAGACACTGAATCTGTTGGAGTTTATATGACGATCTAGATGCTCGCGGTTTTCCCATTCCGAAATGACGTTGAAGACATTCTGGTCTTCAACGTCATTGAAGACGCCATAGTTCAGGCAGCCATTCTCCTTTGCTGGCTGCTCAACCAATGAAAGAAGCGTTTGCAGAACCTCTTTCTGTTTTTCCGGCAGCACGTTTATGATTGTTCGGATTAAGATTATCATTTGATCTTTAAATGCCTCACTCATCAATCTTCAGCATTTCACCTTCAGTATATGGAGCGTCCCGAATCTGAAGGAGCGCAGTGTTCAGCGTTACCCGGATCAGCCATGCTCAGCCTCTGCAAGGTATTCAAAAGCTGCGCATGGGATTGCTTCAGTCTTTTTTTCTGCCCGTGACCAGCAGCACGATGCCGCCCACAAGGGCAAGGGCTCCAATGATCGGCGGCAACGGAAATGTTTTCTTTGTCTCTGCCGTCATCTGCAGTGGACCGAGATCAACGACATTTTCCCTGGATGTGTAGGTGATTCCTTGATACCCAAAGGCCACTATCCCCAGAGCAATAAGTATGATGGCAATAATTGTTGTTGTTCTCATGTTACCCTACCTTTTTATTGTCAATTTTATTTGTAACTATCCAGCTTAATGCCGGGAAAATGCCAAAACACCTGTCACTGAACTATTCAGCAGTGCCTCATATGCTCCTGACCATCAGTTGCCTTTTTTCCCTCCCTTCTCTTTTTTCTGGTTTCCCTTTTGTTGCTCTGCGTGCTGAGGCTCAACCGCCTTTCTGGATTGTGCGCCTGTCTTCTGCTGTGACCGTTCCGGCTTGACTTCTTTTAGCTGTGGCCGGGACTGTCGTGGCTGTAAATCCTTGACGCCCCAATACTGTTGCTTTTCCCAATGCTTGTTTTCCTGCCAACCCCGCCAGTTCTGTTGCACCTGTTGATGAGGTATTCGTTGATGGTCCCATTGATGCCCCTTCCAGCTTTTCTTCCTGTAGTCATTTCTCCAGCCCGGGGGGATCTCTCTATAAAAAGACGGGATGCTGTTATGATGGCTCCAGCCTGACTTATAGTCGCGCGAGCGATACCAGCGACCCTCCCATGGACGCCACCACCAGCCATTGTAAAAGAAGATGTCCTGCGCTACGTCAGGGGCAACGTACACATAGGTCTCAGGGAGTACTATCAACTCCGGTGGTGAGGGAAAGACGATGGCTGGTGGCAGAGAGATATGGACATCTACATTTACCTCTGCCCTCGTTGGCAGAGGAGATATCAGGATCAATGCTGAAAATAATATGCCAAAAAAGACCTTCTTCATTTATTGATTCCTCTGTATGATACTGTTTTGTCAGACTTATTGTTTCCTGCTGCTGGTCATGACCAACAACCAGGTACAGGCATGCAAGCATGCTCTTCCGGCCCCTTGGGTCAGATTCTTCTGTCCCAAGGGGCCGGGCAAATGGAGCAGGGTGGTGACAGCGACGATCGTGTCCTGGCTACCGAACCCCAGATACTAGCGGCAGCGGTCTTTACGCTCACGCAGAAAACTGAGAACCTGCTCGACAACAGCCAAGCCCAAGGTCAGATTCGACAGCGTCCTCCGTGCCCCGAACCAGAAGCCCCGAACCTCGAGCTGGACCAGACGGCGGCGCAACTCACAACGGATGGCCAGGCGATCCTTGGCCTCATGAATATCTTTCAGTTCTTGGTCGAGAAACATGACGCATCCTTTTTCAGTTCATCCATGCTCTGGGCAAAGGCCAGTGGTTTTCGTCCCAGGTGCCGACAGAGGACGATAAAGAGTGCTGTCCCGGTCAGCACGCTGGCCACTGCCGCGCCGGCGATCCCGTAAAGTCGCCATTCAGGCGGCAGGCCGTACAGGCCGGCCAGAACCAGCAGCAGGAGACCGAGCAGGGAAAAGACCACAGCCATGCAGGCCAGGAGCAAGGCCTGAACGAAACGGACCTTGGCCTCGCGCAGCTCCAGGGCCAGGAGCTCCAGACGATCCTGCACTATTTGTGAGGCTATCCCGCCGTAGTGGCCGGCGGCCCCGGTGAACCCGGACATGAACAGTGGCAGCCTTTTCATGCTATTTCCTGGCCATGAACCAGCCCAGAAGCAGACCGCCGATGAAGGTGCCGCCGATGGCATAGTAGGGTTTTGCGTGAATGAACTCGTCAGCGGCCTGGGCCTTGTCCCGGAGCTGGACCTCAAGCTGGCCGTACTCGCCCTTGGCTGATTCCAGACGTTCCTTCAGGGCGGTTCTGGCTGATTTGATCTGCTCATCCAGCTCTCCGGATGTGGCATCGACAAGCGCATGGGCATGCGTCATGATGTTCTGCAGTTCTTGGCGCATTGTTTGGGAAGTATCGGGTGTAGTTGCCATGTTAGTTTCCTCTTTTCAGGGTTAGTTTTTGTCTTAGGGAAGCTGAAAATACTAAAATACCATCTTGCTGCCCGTCGTCGGGCCATCTTTGACCGCTATCTTCTTGTCCTTTTCAAGGGTTTTTTTTAGAGTCTGCCCAATAAAAGCAGGATCACAATGATAAGCACAATCAACCCGACCCCGCCGCTGGGTCCATATCCCCAGGATCGGCTATGCGGCCAGATCGGGATGATTCCCACAAGCGCCAAGATCAGAATTATGAGTAATATTGTTCCTATTGACATGATTCGTCCTCCCCCTTAAAAATGTTGTGAAATTCAGAACAGAAGGCAGAGGGGGTGCACCCGTTCGTCGTAGTCGGCTGTGGATGCAAATTCCCCTCAATGTTCATGGTGCCTGGTGTCCAATTAGCAACCTTCGATGGCAGCCCTTTTCTTGGTCTTGGCTTCCTCGATGGTCATGTTGTTGATCACGCTCTTGACGCCATGAACGTCATTGACGAGTTTGGTGGCCAGATCCTTTTCAGCCGCATTTTTGGCCTTGCCCCCCAGGGTGACCACGCCATCTTTGGTCTTGACAGTGGTATTGAGGGCGCTGGTCGAACGATGATAGGCCAGGGAGGTTTTGACCAGCGCGGTGACTGACGCATCATCAATCGCATCGACGATGGTATCCACCTTCTGACCCATTTTTTCTGTGACTGTTTCCTTGGCAGCGGTTGCCACTGTCATCTCATTATTAACGTCCTTGACGCCTTCCACATCCTTGGCGTATTCGGTTGCCAGATCCCTCTGGGCCGCACTGGTGGCTTCCCCTCGCAAGGTGACAATGCCATTTTCGACGATAACTTCAGTGTCGGTGGCGCTCAAGTTCCGATGGAATAGAAAGGTGGTTTTCACTTTGGCCATGAGCCATGCATCGGAAGGCGCTGCAGGGGCATCACCTTTTTCTACCAGCTGGTTGTCGACGCTGGTCACTCCGGGCAGGTTGGCGACGGTCTCCTCGGCCAATGATTTATGGGATTCGTCAGAGACAGTTCCGGTCAAGGTGGCAGCGCCATCCTTGGACTGGACTTTAATGTCATCGCCCTTGAGATAGGTCCTGAACACATACGATTGTTGGGCCGTTGATTCGATCCTGTCATCTGTTTCGGCGGCGAACGCGCTGACATTGAATAAAAACAAAGAGGCCACCGTCACAATCATGGACAAACGATACGTTGTTTTTTGCATGGTTCTTTTACTCCTTAGGTTGGTGTTTTTTGTAGTTCCCTAAAGAAGATGATACTTTTTAGGGCGGTTATTTTTAACCTGAGCTGGACAGGTTGGCACGACAGGGTTGTTGCTGTTCATGTGTTCCTTTTTTTAAGCAATCTTTGTGCCATGTTTTTGATATTCAGTGTTACACCGCCCATCGTTTTGTTTTTTTGGAGAATTGTCTGAAAAAGAATTTGCCTGGGTGTCAGTAACAACCCGGCAATAAGGGTCATATATGACCGGTGGTCATATATGACTAATTTCCTGATCCATTTAAGGAGGAGTGGCTGGCTGGAATGGCTGAAATCCTGATTCGGGTTTGAAAGGCCTGCGGTAAACAGTCCCGGTCCATACAGCCAAGCTCACCCATGGATTATATCCCTGTAAATCAACCGAATGATATGATATATGATTAATTGTCCCCTTTTTGTGTTTTTTAGGCATTTCGACAGGATGTTCAGGCTTCAGCGTAGATTTATCCGATGAGTACCTGAGGGTAGTATGATGAAAATGGAGAAGAACATCAGGATGTCTGTGGACGATGGCTCAAGGGTGCCGTCCTGTGTCGAGGTTTTTGACAATATCATGGGGGCGGTCCGTGAACCTTTAGTGGTGCTTGATTCTGACTTGCAGGTGGTAAAGGCCAATCGTGCCTTTTACCAGACGTTTGCACTCAAGCCAGATGAGACAGAGGGGATCTTGATTTATGATCTTGGCAACCGGCAATGGAACATCCCGGAGCTGCGGAGATTGCTTGAAGAGATCCTTGCTGAACAGACCGAAGTCAATGACTTTGAAGTGGAACATGGATTTGAGACCATAGGTCGCAAGATAATGTATCTAAACGCCAGGTGGATTCAAACAATGCCGAGCCTGACCCCGCTGATCCTTCTGGCCATTGAGGATGTGACAGAGAGGGAATATCAGAAAAGAAACCTTGAGGAGCTTGTTCAGGCGCGTACGCTCGAACTTGTCCAGGCCAGGATAGAGGCGGAGATAAGAAAAGGGACAGCTGAAACCGCCCTGGCCGAAATAAAAAACCTCCAACGGCAACTGGAAGCGGAACGGGCCTATCTGCAGGAAGAAATCAAGCTGGCATGCAACCATGAGCAAATTATCGGCCAAAGTGACGGGCTCAAATATGTGCTCTATAAAATTGAGCAGATTGCCGCCAGCGATACTACCACTTTGATTCTTGGTGAGACGGGAACCGGCAAAGAACTGGTTGCCCGGGCTATTCACGGTTTGAGTCTGCGTCATAAACGGGCTCTGGTAAAAGTGAACTGCGCCACACTGCCCTCCAACCTCATCGAGAGCGAATTGTTCGGCCATGAAAAAGGAGCCTTCACCGGTTCTCAGTGCAGACACCTTGGACGATTCGAGGTCGCCAACGGGGCGACCCTTTTTCTCGATGAAATCGGTGAATTGCCGCTGGAGCTCCAGGCAAAGCTGCTCAGAGTACTCCAGGATGGAGAGTTTGAACGGTTGGGCAGCTCTCACACCCTCAAGGTCGATACCCGGATCATTGCGGCCACCAATCGTAATCTGGAAGAGGAGGTCCGTCAGGGCCGTTTTCGTGAGGATCTCTGGTACCGCTTAAATATCTTCCCGATTACCATGCCGCCGCTGCGGGATCGCCTCGATGATATCCCGGCTCTGGTTGATTTTTACGTTAAAAAGATTGCCGCGCGCCTGGGCAAGGCCATTCAGATCATTCCGGCGACTGTGATGGCGGCCTTGCAGGAGTATCACTGGCCTGGGAATGTTCGGGAGCTGGAAAACATCCTTGAACGGGCGGTGATTAATTCGTCCGGCCCCAAGCTGCGTCTGGTCGATGCACTCAAGAATCCGGGCAATAACTTGCCGACAGACAAAAAGACTCTGGAGGCGGTTGAGCGAGACTATATCCTGCAGGTGCTTGAGCAGACCAGATGGAAGGTAAGCGGAAAAAACAGTGCCTCTGAAATCCTCGGGCTCGACCGCAGCACCTTACGTGCCCGCATGGGTAAGCTCAATATCAAAAAATCATAGAATGAAGCAGAGCAAGGTCCGGACCTTGCTCTGCCGCCTCCGACTCCCTTGATCTTCCCGCCTTTATTCGTCTGACAACGATCCCCCTGTACCTTTCCCGCAGGTGTCCACCTCTGTTGATTGATCTTCCTTTATCTGGTCCCTTCCTTCAGTCCGTCTCCTCATCCCTTGTCATCTGCCAGGCATGACCTTAAGGCCTCCTGAAAAAGGGCAATATGTGGCCACCGGTGATATATGGCCCTTTTTCAGGAGGATGTCAGTGATCATCTGGCCAATGGTTTTTAACTGATTGTTCCAATAAATCAGTATTATGGGTGACATGTCGACGAGCGCTTGAGACCTGGTACAAAGATTGCTTTCAGAAAGAGAGGCGAGGGGGTGAGCGATGTGATCCCGCCAATGTTTATAAAGAAGATCAGGCACGATAAGCGGGGTGAGCAGCGGCATCTGAGGTGGATGACCCTGTCGGATCATCGGCGAAACAGTTGGTGGTTGCAGAACCACCCCGGAAAAAGATTAAGAGAGAGAACGTCCTGCATCTTGTTGAGGTCCGGCTTAACGTGCCGGTATCTGGAAATGCGCTTTTACAAAATGACGAGAAGATTGCCATGCATCGATGGCCGATTGACTCTGGCAGGTGAACAAGGAACGTGATCCGGAGGTGGGGCATGCCCGCCCCAATCTGGGCTGATCGGTGAAATTTGTCGTAGTACACAACCACAACGCGAGGACATGTTATGTTGAAAAGAAAGTTATCATTTGCCGTTGCCTTATTGTTATTGAGCCAAAGCGCTTTTGCCGCCGACCTGCTTCTGCCTGGAGCGGGCGGTCAGATTCAGCAGGTTCCGCCCGCACCCGTCCCGCCAAGAGCAACTCCAGTAATCCTGATCGAGCAGGGCAGTGCGGAGATTGTCCCGGATTCGGATAAGGTTAAGATTCTGGTCAATTCACTGCATGTGACCGGTCAGAAACTCTATTCTGAAGACGAACTGGTCGCCGTTACGGGGTTTGTACCGGGTGGTGAGCTGACGCTCTCCGAGTTGCGCGCCATGGCCTTAAAGATTGCGGATCACTACCGGACCAATGGTTATTTCGTGGCCCAGGCCTATCTGCCGCCGCAGGAGATCAAGGACGGCTCCGTGACCATCGCCGTGCTTGAGGGTCTTTACGGCAAAGTAACCCTGAATAACCAGACAAACCTCTCGGATGGACTGGCCGGCAGCCTGCTCGCTGCCCCGGAAGAAGGGACTGTGATCGCTATCGCCCCGCTTGAGAGCCGCCTCCTGCTGCTCTCGGATGTTCCCGGCGTGAACGTTAAATCCACCCTGACCCCCGGCGCTGCAGTGGGCACCTCCGACCTGATCGTTGATCTGACCCCGGGGCAGCGGGTGACAGGAAGCGTTGAGGCCGATAATGCCGGTAACTACTATACCGGCAGGTACCGTATAGGGGCGACAGTGAATCTCAACAACGCCCTGGGCCTCGGGGATGTATTGAGCGTGCGGGCACTGACTTCCGGCTCCGGCATGTCCTATGGCCGCGCCTCCTACCAGTTGCAGTTAGGCAAGGCCACGGCAGGGGTCGCCTATGCCGCCATGGAATACGAACTGGGCGAGGAGTTTGAGTACCTCGATGCCCACGGCACCGCCCAGATCGCCAGCATCTACACCAACTATCCGCTGATCCGTTCGCGCAATACCAATCTTTACGTCCTGGCTCAATATGATGACAAGATCTTTCGGGACAAGGTGGACACAGCCCCACCCCCCATGGACGTCACTGAGAAAAAGGTCCGGGTCGGGATGGGGGGTCTTGCCGGCAACCATCGTGACCGTTTCGCTGGTGGCGGGGTGACCACCTATTCGCTGAACTTGTCTGCCGGCGATGTTGACATCATCACTCCCTGGCTGCTGGCCTGGGATGATGTGACGGCGCAGACCAACGGAAATTTTCAGAAGCTGGGATACAATGTCGGGCGGCTGCAGAACGTCACCGAGCGGATTGCACTTTACGCCGGCATCAACGGCCAGTTTGCCTCGCAGAATCTGGACATCTCAGAGAAGATGGCACTGGGCGGCCCCTACGCGGTGCGATCCTATCCGGTAGGCGAAGGGTATTCGGACGAGGCCTATGTGGCGACTCTGGAGGCGAGACTGCTGCTGCCGAAGTTTTCGGAGCGCATGCCGGGGCAGATGCATCTGATCGGTTTTGCCGATACCGGTACCGGGACCATCAACAAGGATCCCTGGACGGACGAAGACAACCACAGAACGCTGAGCGGCGCGGGGGTTGGGTTCACCTGGGCGGACTATAATAATTTTATGGTAAATGTGTCTTACGCCCACAAGCTGGGTAATGAGAAGGCGACAGCAGCCCCTGACGCCTCTGGTCAAATATGGCTTCAGGCCGTGAAATATTTTTGAGCAGGGTGGGTAAAACGAACGCGTGCGTCGCAGGTATTTTAATGAAATAATGGAGTGACACAATGAACCGCATTTACCGATTGATCTGGAACAACAGGACCGGCACCTTTGTCGCCGTCTCCGAAAATGCCAAAAGTACCGGCAAAAAATCTTCATCCGGCGCCACCGTGGTGGCGGGAGCCGCACGCCTGGCCCTGACAGCCCTGGCAATTCCCGTGCTGATGTCATTGGCAACAAATGCCTATGCCCTGCCCGCGGGCGGCGTGGTCTCGGCAGGTGACGTCAGCATCACCAGTGATGGTGGCAGCATGATCATCACCCAGTCGACGCCGAATACGGCGATCAACTGGCAGTCTTTCAGTGTCGGCCAGGGAGAAACGGTCCAGTTCGTGCAGCCCGACGGCAGCTCGGTAGCCCTCAACCGGGTGCTGGGTTCAGATGCTTCGAGCATCCTCGGCAGCCTGTCGGCCAACGGCAAAGTGTTCCTGCTCAATCCCAACGGCATCCTGTTCGGCGAAGGTGCACAGGTGAGCGTGGGCGGTCTGATCGCCTCCACCCTCGGCCTCAGCGACAGTGACTTCATGGCCGGCAGATACCAGTTCAGCGGTGATAGCAACGGCACGGTTCTCAATCAGGGGACGATCACGGCCGACGGCGGCTATGTGGCCCTGCTCGGTGCCAATGTCAGCAATGAAGGCATCATCTCGGCCAGACTCGGCACGGTGGCGCTCGCTGCCGGCAAC
>JAHYIV010000051.1 GCA_019429465.1 Desulfoarculaceae bacterium | reverse complement strand
ATGGCTAAGTAAAAAGCGTCAAATGCGAGGCGCGCAAATTTCGAGGAATGAGGCGTACTTGAGTACGCCGCAGTGACGAGATAATTTGCAGCAACGAAGCAGTTGGCGACTTTTTACGACGCCATCATCTTTATATCTTCGCCGGCAAGGACACCCTGACCCGGGTCCAGCCATCCGGCTCGCCGAGGATAGCAATATCCCCGCCATGGAGATCAACAATTTTTCGGGCTATGGTCAGCCCCAGGCCGGATCCGCCGTTACTCAGGGAACGGGATTTTTCTACCCGATAAAACTGATCAAAGACCCGACCGAGTTCTCCCTGCGGAATCCCTGGCCCGGTATTACTGACCTCGAGCGTAATCCAGCCTTCCTTTTTTTGGCCGGATATCCTGATGTGACCATCTGCTTTTCTGTTATAGCGCCAGGCATTATCCAACAGATTGATAAAAAGACGCTGCAATTTTTCCCGGTCTCCTTCCAGCAGCAGGTCCCCCTTGAGCTGATTGTCGACCCGGATTGAGGCCCCCTGAATCACCAGTTCATACTCGACCAATACCGACTCCACTAATTCAGCGAGATCAATTCTCTGAGAAAAAATACTTTCCTGCTGCTCAAGGCGAGAGAGGTCAAGCAGATTTTTGACCAGCCGTTTCATGCGCCGCAAGATCTCCATCTGATGAACAAGGTCGTGACGCGCGGCCTCATCGATATGAGGGGATTGTGACAATTCATCTAAAGCCAGCATCAGCAAGGTTATAGGGCTTTTTAACTCATGTGCGGCATTACCGACAAATTCCTTTTGCCGGTTAAATGAGAATTGCAGCCTGTCAAACATGCGATTCAAGGAGACCGTGAGTTCCTGGAGCTCATCGTTGTTTTTCCCGGGAGGTATCCGCTGGTCCAGAGAGGATTCACTTATCTTTCTTGCCAGTCCGCTGATAACGACAATGGGGCGGAGGATCCGGCCGGCCAGCCAATAACTGGCAATACCTATAAAGAAGGTCCAGCCGATGAGTGCGATAATGATTCGCCAAGCGAGCTCATCTACCTCTTCCTCAAGCGCCTCAATGGGTTTTGCTGCCGTGACGGTCACCTTCTTGCCCTGCAGCGTGCTGTGTAAGATTCGTACCCTGAACAGAACCTCATCCTCTGCGTCCTGCCCCAGACTCACCTGATCTCGGGGGACAATCCGTTCTATATTATAGGTTGTGACGTCTTCTCGCAGGGGAATATCAACAAATCCGGTCAGCTCTGACTGGTACAGGATCATGCCTCGCTCATCGGTCACGGCAAGCCAAAATTGATCGACAGGTGCGGGAGATGTATCCTCCAGAAAAGATATCGGCGTCACCTTTTGCTCTGCTGCCAACCGCACAAGAACAGCGCTGGAAATGTTCTCTAATTCCCTGTCAATAATCTTGTAGGGTTCCTCCAGGAGCTCATGAAAAATATACCCCGAGAAACCAACAGCGGCGGTAAGAGCTGTTCCTGCTATCCACAGAGTTATTTTGTGACGTATTTTCATTGGGCGTCAATTATATACCCGATCATGCGCAGAGTCCGGATAAGGGAAGGAGTGCCGGGACTTTGTATCTTCTGACGAAGGTTCTTTATGTGCACATCAATGAAATTAGACATGGTAAAGGGATCAAAATCATCTCCCCACACATGCTCCGCAAGGTTAAAGCGGGAAACGGCCCGTCCTTTATTATAAAGAAGAAATTCGAGGATGGAGAATTCCTTGCTGGTGAGCTCAATGACTTCACCGGATTTCCTCACTGCCCTGCTCACCGTATCGAGACTGACATCTCCTGCCTCGAGAAAAGGCACTCGTTCAGTACCCCGCCGCAGAATAGCCCGTATACGCGCCAGCAGTTCAGACATGGAAAAAGGTTTGGCCAGATAATCATCCGCTCCGAGATCAAGCCCCATAACCCGATCTCCCACGTCTCCCCTGGCCGTAAGCATAATAACCGGGGTTTTCAGCCCCATCTCCCTGATCTGCCGCAGGACCTCCAGGCCGTTATCGCCTGGAAGCATGATATCGAGGAGGACGAGATCATACGTGTCGTCGGCAAGTTTATCCAATGCCTCTTCGCCATTTTCCGCGCATCCCACCGTGTAATGCTGTTTCCCGAGGTTATGGCGCAGCATTTCTCGAAGCTCAGTATCATCATCAACAACCAGGATATTCATACCAGACTCACAAAGAGATCAAACCTGAACGGCAGCAGAAAATCAACCGCCCTGAACATTTTCATTAATTCATCCGCCATTGCGCCCTGTTCTCCGAGGCATCCGCCTCTTTTTTTTCCTGCCAGCGATTCAACCTGTTTTCCAGAATAAAATTCGCCCCCTGATAAAGGGCCATTGTTTCCAGGACCTTGTCATCCTTCGGGCCAAGCGGCAGGGACTGCTCATTATGAAGAGGATCCTTTATTCCATTCATCTGCTTGACAGGCGACAGAATAGTCAATTCATCCTGGCGATAAAGACCTAATTTTTGATAATTGCCGATAAGTGCTCTCTCCTGAAAAGCATCACTCAAGATATCCTGGCCAAAAAAATGATTTTCGTATCCGAATCCCAGTAAAGCGAGAAGAGTGGGAGCAAGATCAATCTGACTGCTCAGCTTGCTGACAGTTTGAGCCTCTATATGCGCAGGTGAATAAATAAGGAGTGGAATATGATACCGTTCCACAGGCAGCTCAGCCCTGCCGGCGCTGGAGGCACAATGATCAGCGACAATGACGAAGACGGTGTCCTGGTACCACTGCTGTTTTTCGGCAGAGGTAATCAACTGCCGCAAGGCATAATCCGTGTATTTTACCGCCCCGAACCGACCAGTGCCGGAGGGGATATCGATTGCCCCTTCCGGATAGGTGTAAGGACGATGATTACTGGTGGTCATGATATGATAAAAGAATGGCTTGCCGGCGGCAGACGATGCATTTGCTTCCACAATCGCCTTTTTGTAGAGATCTTCATCGGCAACACCCCATGCATTTTCAAAGGTGATATCCTCATCCTTGATATCAGACTGATCAACAGTACGATACCCATTTCCTGCAAAAAAGGCGTTCATATTATCAAAAAAACCGCGGCCGCCATAGAGAAAAGCGACATCATAGCCTTTGTCTTTAAACACTTTACCCAGACTGTAAATTTTTGCATTGTCGGGTCGTTTCACCAAAGATCTACCCGGAGTCGGTGGAATGGACAGGGTAATGGACTCCAGGCCTCGGACTGTACGGGTGCCGGTGGCATATACATTGGTAAATAAAATCCCCTTAGTAAAGAGTTCATCCATAAAAGGAGTGATGTTTTCTTGCTGGCCGAAGCTGGTGAAGAATTCAGCGCTCAGGCTCTCGACAGAAACCAGGATCACGTTGAGTTTTTTTGTGTTCCGAGCCGGCGCCATTGTTCTGGAGATATCAAACAGACCGCCATCGTCTTTATTTTTGCCTACCGCCTTCTTCAAGTATCCGGAAAGCTCCTCCTCATTGCCCTGGGCGTAAAAGGTTTTGTAGTCAAGGGAATTGTTTCGAAAGGCTGCGACAAATTGATAGGGACCGTTTGAACCGAGTTCATTGACATAGTTGTTATCCGAAAGTACCCGCCCGGACTGGCCTATAAAAAAATAGGCGCCGAGCGCCAGCGAGAAGACAAAAGCGGCAGCAGCCAGCCGGTGAGAAAATTTTTCTTTTACCTGCAAGAGCAGAACAAGTGGTCCTTTCAGCAGAAAAAAGGTGACGGCAGCGACGATAAAAATAGCCGTAAATATCCATCCAACCGGATACGATTCAAGGATATTACTGAAGACCTCATCAGTGTACACGACATAGTCTATGGCGATGAAATTGAATCTGGTATTGAATTCATCCCAGAAGAGCCACTCTGCCACCGTCACAAGCCAGGTGCCGTAAAGGAAGAGAAAGACAAAGAAAAACGTGCAGTATTTATAGATTTTACTCCTGTAGACAAATTCAGGGAGGAACAGGAGCAGAAAGGTAAAAAATACACTGAAATAGAGGTAAAAAACAGCATCGTACAAGGCGCCGACAAACAGGATCTGACCCAGCCCCTGAACACTACTTTGCGTCACTTCCCAGGAGCCGGCCAGAAGCGCAACTCGTAAAAGAGCCGAGATCGCCAGATACACGATTCCGAGAAGGGGCAACAGCCCAAAACGGCTATTTTTCAAAGCAGCATACATCTTTAGCATTTTTCACTCCATCGACTCCATACTTCGGCTTGTACCAGGGAAGAAGGCTATGCCCTGGCCGTGAGAATTTTCACAAGAGCTGGAATCATACTCGGGAAAGATGAAGAAAAGATGAAGGGAAAATGAAGGGAAGATGTAAGGGACCCGGTTTTCATTGCATTTCTTCCGGGCCACCTTGACAAGTCTTCCGCGTTTGACATAGCATCAAGTATCAGCATCAAACGTACCGTTTTCCCGTCGCAAAGAATACACCTGTCGATAACACCATGAATACACAGAGTAAACACACCGTGCCTGAGAGATGGCCTGCTCATATTCTTGTGGTCGATGATGATCCTCATGTCTTGCGGTTTATGAGAGATCTGCTTCTCACACTTAACATTCCCTCAACACTGGCGGCTGACGGCCAGGAGGCCATGGAAAAGCTCAAATCAGACTCTTTCCCGTTGGTCTTCACCGACATGAACATGCCGAACATCGATGGACTGCAGCTGATTGTGCATATCAGGGACCATTATCCCGGAACAGATGTCATTGCCATGACCGGATACAGCCATGACTATGACCTCGTCGATGTCATCCGGGCCGGGGCCACCGATTATATGACCAAGCCCTTTACCGTGGCTGAGTTTCAGGCAAAGATCAGGCGCGTCACCAGGGAAAGGGCCTTGTTGCATGGCCTGCAGCAGGAGATTACCAGCAGGCGCTCTGCTGAAAACAAGCTGAACCGGCAGAAGGATTCACTCCTGCAACAGATTCAGCAGCAGAAAGTGGAGCTTCAGGAGACCAACGCCGCCCTGCGCATCATTCTCCGGCAGAGGGACGTGGAAAAAACGGAACTCGCCAATTCCCATGCGCGCCGTTTTTTTAAAGAGATCGTGCCCTACCTTGATCTGCTCAAGCAGAGCAGCTTGCAGGAAGGCCAGAGACACTACCTGGAGATGATAACCTTGCAGCTGGAAAACATCTTCATCCCTTCGTCCCAACGCAAGACCTTGAGCCATAAACCCTTTACCGAAATGGAGATCAAGGTTATCAATCTCTTGAAGCAGAAGCAGACCTCCAAAGAGATTGCCAATCTTCTTCAGGTATCAACGGGCACCATTCGCACCCATCGAGAGAATATCAGAAAAAAATTACAGATAACAAATACCAAAAAAAATCTTTACAGAACAATACTTTCCCTTCCATAGTACGGAGACACATATCTGCATTTTTTCCTTCATTTGCATTTGCATTCCCTCGCCCCTTCGTCATAACGTATAAGTAAGAGATCAGGACACAAGAGAATATTTTTTTGACTGCCGAAAGATGGACGTTTTCAATCCTTGAAGAAACTGAAAGGGCTGCTTATGACCAGTACTCTCAAAGAGATATTGTCCCCGGGATGTGAAACGGCGGAACGTGAGGCCTCCAGGAAATTCTTTCCGAAAACCCCCGCCACCCTGGAGGCAACCGGACTCAACCAGGTCTTTGTCGAAGACCTGATCTGCAAGATGCTCCTGTCCCTCGGCTCCTTGTCCGGCCGGGAACTCTCGCAGCGGCTCGGCCTTCCCCTGATCATCTTCAGCGACCTGCTCTACGAGCTCAAGCAGCGGCTCATTCTCGTCTATCAATCCACCTCGGGCGTCAACGATTTTAATTATATCCTCACCGAGAGCGGCAGACAGAAGGCGCTGCTGGCCAGGGAGCAGTCAAACTATCTGGGCACGGCACCCGTCCCCTTTCAAGACTACCTGATCAGCATCGAACAACAGTCGATCCGCAACGAACACCCCGGCCCGGAACAACTGCAGAAGGCCTTTGACGGCCTTGTGCTCCCCGCTGATTTCTTGGATCTGCTTGGCCCTGCTGTTAATTCCGGCAGGGGGATGTTCCTTTACGGGGAACCGGGAAACGGCAAGACAGAGGTCGCAACACGCATTGCCCGGTGTTTCACCGACTCTGTCTACATCCCCCGGACCATCATTGTCGAGGGCCAGTTGATCCAGCTCTATGACCCGCAATGTCATACCCCGGTTGCATCCGAGAAAGAAGAAGAACTGAAGGATTCCGACCGGCGCTGGCTGGCGATAGAACGTCCCGCCGTCGTGGTCGGTGGCGAGATGGACCTTGACTCACTGGAGCTCGGCTATAATGGTCAGACCAAGATCTGTGAGGCATCACTGCAGCTCAAGGGCAACAGCGGGGTCTTTGTCATTGATGACTTTGGTCGGCAGCGGGTGACCCCGGAGAAGATGCTGAACCGCTGGATCCTGCCCCTGGAAAAGCGCATCGACTACCTGACCCTGCCCAGCGGCACCAAGATCATGGTCCCCTTCAATGCCCTGCTGGTCTTCTGCTCCAATCTCAACCCGGGCCGGATTCTCGATGAGGCCTTCCTGCGCCGAATCCCCTACAAGATCCGCATGGACGACCCCAGCGAAGAAGAGTTCATCAGGATATTGCAGGAGGTGGCGAAGCGCTTTGCTATTCCCTATGACCAGGGCTGTGTCGACCACCTGCTGGAAAAACACTACCGCGGCGTCAGACCGATGCGAGGCTGCCATCCAAGGGATATCATGCTGCAGCTTGTCAATATAGCCCTCTATGAAAACAGGGAACCCCGGATGACCAGGACAGACCTGGATAAATCGATAGCCCGCTATTTCCTGGCCATCGGCACTGAAAAGGCCAAGAGGATCACCGACTGATGGTGATCTCGGGCAGAGAGAGAAGCAGACAGGGTGTTGTGAGCAGAAGATCAGACGATCGGATGCTTTTTTTGTGAGGGTGTGCTCCGGCTGTAAATGGTTACGGCCGAGGCACGGAAGAGCAAGTCAAAAAAAATGGAGGTAGAAAGATGAAAGCATTGACAACACGGATTGGCAGATTTTTACGTGAGGAAGACGGGGTCACCGCCATCGAGTACGGACTGATCGCCGCAGGGATCGCCGTCGCTATTATTCTAACGGTTTTCTTGATTGGAGAAAAGCTTGATGATGTTTTCAATAAGATCCTAGATGAACTTAAAAAGGTGGCCTAAGACGCCTAGAAAGGTGTCCTCAGACGCCGGTGCCTGAATAATAATTAAGACAAGAAAGATGAGGGCCGGCAGATTGTCCGTTATTCCCGCAAGGACGGGCAACGGACAATCTGTCCTGCTACCCAGAGGTCGATAATGAAAGTATCCACAACAGAGCAGAGAGGTTTTTTACCGGCGGAAAGCGGGGTCACCTCTATCGAATACGCGCTGCTTGGCTCTCTGATAGCCGTTGTTATTGTGGGCACGGTTATTTTAATCGGACCAATTCTCAACGCTATCTTTGAAAAGGTGGTTGCTGGTTTTAGCCAGTGAAAAGTATGACCAAAAATTTGAGAGACAACCAGGCAGATTATCCGTTGTTTCCTGAACAGACGGGCAATGGCCAAACGGTGGACCATGACCAACATTGATGTCAATACCATGCTGCAGCCTCTCCTTTACGGGGGGCTGATAATCGCCCTGCTGATCTCCTCGGTCACCGATCTGAGGCAGCGGCGCATACCCAACCTGGTGACCGGCCCGACCATTGTTCTTGCCCTGATCACCTATTGCTTCATCAACGGCCTGGAGGGCTTTCTCTTCAGCCTCGGTGGTCTGGCCTTCGGTCTTGCTGTTTTTGCCCTGCCCTACCTCATGGGCGGTATGGGCGCCGGCGATGTCAAGTTGATGGGGGCAGTCGGGGCCGTTCTTGGCTTCGGTCAAACCTTTGTTGCCCTGCTCTTCATCGCCATTGTTGGCGGGGTCATGGCCCTGGGGATGATGCTTTATCGAGGGACATTGAAGCAAACGCTGTTAAAGATATTTGTCTCATTCCTGTTCTTGGGGGCGCATAAAGACGCCTCGCTGTTGAAAGTTGATAAAAATGAACAGACCCAGGCCGGAATACCCTATGCGCTGGCGATCACCAGTGGAGTCTGCCTGTTTTTCATATACCTGCTGATAAACAAGGAAGCGTTACCGGTCGTTGCTCTCTTGTAACCAAGCGTAACTATTAAGCTAACCCTGCAGGTCGGGTTTCAACCCGAAAACAGGGGGGGTCGCATAGCGGACCCATCTTCGGGTTGAAACCCGACCTGCACGGTTAACCCATTGGCGTAACGATTTTTTTTAATTGGCATATATTTTCATGGTGGATGGTTGCAATCATGCTGAGATGAGGCAGCAAATGAGGATGGAGGAGGAGGGAATATGAATAGATCGGCCCGCATACTGTTTCTTGTCGTGACGCTGGTGGTGGCATCTCTTGTCAGCTATGTCGTCTACCAGAGGACGGCCACCCAGCCCGTTGTCTCAGGGACTGAGAGCACTCAGAAGATAATCCAGATTGCCGTGGTCGACCGCAATCTCGGCAGAGGCACACTCATCACCGCCCAGGACCTGCGCATGGCCCCCTATTTAGAGGAAACCGTGCCCAAAGGTCATTTTACCGATCTCAACAAGGGTGTTGACCGGGTCGTTATTAAACCGCTGCAGGCCACGGAACCGCTGCTTGAATCCGCCCTCGCTGCCACCGATCTCAAGAAAGGCGGCATGGCGGCGGTAATCACCTCCCAGAAACGGGCCATGGCGGTCAAGGTCGATGAGGTTATCGGCGTTGCCGGCTTCCTGCACCCCGGTCACCTGGTTGACGTCCTGGTCTCCGTCGAGGAGCCGGGAGAAAAGAGAACCCAGATAACCAAGACGGTTCTCCAGAACATCCTTGTGCTCTCGGTTGGTACCCAGGCCCAGGAGAGTGATGACAAAACAGCGAAAAGAGTCACGGTTGTCACCCTGGAAGTTGATCTTGAAGAGGCGGAGAAGCTGGCCCTGGCCGTGAATCAGGGCAGTATTCAACTGGCCTTGCGGGGCTATTCCGACATCGACGAGATCCTGACCAGGGGGATCACGGTTCCGACCCTTCTCAAATCGTATGCCACGACCAGCGATGAGCCGGTCAAGGTAAGTCAGGTGAGCGCTGCTGCTCCCCCTCCCAGGCGAACGGTGGCACCAAGACCACGAACGGTTATTGAGGTAATGAACGGCAATCAGGTCCAGAAGTTAATTATGAGTGGCAATTAAAGAGGTAACGAATGGAAAAAAATAATCGGAAACAACAAAACCTGATGATGGTTTTCGTCGTCTGCCTCTTGAGCCTCCTGCTCATGGATCATCCAGCCGGGGCCGCAGTCGCCGGTCAAGCGGATATCATCATCGA
The DNA here is from genome assembly GCA_019429465.1 of Desulfoarculaceae bacterium. Taxonomy (GTDB): domain Bacteria; phylum Desulfobacterota; class Desulfobulbia; order Desulfobulbales; family Desulfocapsaceae; genus UBA2270. The sequence continues at coordinate 241 of JAHYIV010000051.1, read as the reverse complement.
CACGGAGGCCGGCCGGCCTGTCAATTTGACGGTGAATAAGCTCGGAAAGCTCCGATCTCCCCTGGTGGTCCAAAGGGCCCATGTGGTTAATCCCGAGATTGCCGAGTTGATTTACTCGCCAACACAATCACCGCAGTGGGTGTTTATCAGCGGCAAGTCGGTAGGGACGACGCAGATGACCCTCTGGGGGAAAAACAATGTTCTTCTTGGCAGCTTTGAGATTATCGTCAGCCCCGATGTC
>JAHYIV010000071.1 GCA_019429465.1 Desulfoarculaceae bacterium | reverse complement strand
TCGTTGCTGCAAATTATCTCGTCACTGCGGCGTACTCAAGTACGCCTCATTCCTCGAAATTTGCGCGCCTCGCATTTGACGCTTTTTACTTAGCCATCCCAGAAATTGAGTTTTTACGAAACCATCACTGTTAGAGCAGTTTTTACATATCGCCGGCAAGATAGCGGACAATGGCAATGGCGGCCACGGTGGCGGTCTCGGCCCTTACTATCTGCGGGCCGAGCGTGACGCTTTGGTAGCCGGCAAGGCTGGCGAGTGCAACCTCCTCTTTGCTGAAACCGCCTTCAGGCCCCAGCAGGAGATGAATCTGCCGGTAATCAGTAAAGGGAGGAAGGTCGTGCAGGCTGGTCTCTTTTTCCTCTTCCCAGAACAGCAGTCGCAGGGTGTGCGGCTCATCGCCTGCCCTGGCACATAACTGTGCCAGGGAGAGGGTGTCTTGAACTTCCATGGGCCGGGGTCGGGAGCACTGTTTGCAGGCAGATTCGACGATCCGCTGCCAGCGCTGGCCTCTCTTGGCGCCCCGCTGTTCATTATCCCCTTTTCCCTGACAGCGGCTGCTGACAAAAGGGTGAAAGCCGGCGACCCCCAGTTCCGTGCATTTCTCCACGACAAAATCCATCTTGGCGCTTTTCAGCATTGCCTGGCCCACGTGCAGCAGCACCTGGCCCGCCTGCTGATCTTCCTCAGCCTCAAGGATGCGGGCAATAACCTGTCGGTCGATATTGGTAATCTCGGCCAGATAACGCATGCCGGTGCCGTCAAAGAGCTGGATTTGGGAGCCGACGTGCAGACGCAGGGACTTGACGATATGACGCGACTCAGTCTCCGACAGCACGATCTTGTCGCCATCTCTGGCCGATGGTTCAAAAAAAAATCTACGCATGAGTTAAAGAAAGAGCATCTTGTATTTTATCAAGATGCCGCTCAAGAAACAGCCGATCTCTTACGGCTGTTTCTTGAGCGGCATAAGGGGCCGTAATGATCTAAGGCAGATGTAATTTGCCAGTCGCCACACCAGGAAACAGCAGAACATATTGCTGTTTCCTGGATGCGGCATAAGAGTCCGTAAATGAAACAAACAAGAAAAAAAACTTGCTTGTTTTAAAATGGTCCCTTGTATGATCTACGGCAGATGTAATTTGCCAGTCGCCACACCAGGAAACAGCAGAACATATTGCTGTTTCCTGGGTGCGGCATAAGAGTCCGTAAATGAAACAAGCAAGAAAAAAAAACTTACTTGTTTTAAAATGGTCCCTTGTATGATCTACGGCAGATGTAATTTGCCAGTCGCCACACCAGGAAACAGCAGAACAGATTGCTGTTTCCTGGGTGAGGCATAAGAGTCCGTAAATGAAACAAGCAAGAAAAAAACTTGCTTGTTTCATAACGGCCTCTAAATCTCAGTGACGGTACATGCCCCAGCGGGACAGACCTCAACTCAGGTCTCGCAGCCGATGCATTCGTCAGCATTCACCGGTTCCGCCTTGCCGTCAATAAG
>JAHYIV010000070.1 GCA_019429465.1 Desulfoarculaceae bacterium | reverse complement strand
CCCGGGCCGCCATAGGACAAGGGGAGTCCAAAGCTCTGCCCCTCACCGACGACAATGTCGGCACCCAGTTCACCGGGAGATTTGAATAAGGCCAGCGCCAGAGGTTCGGCAACAGCGGTAATCAGCCGGGCATCGACGGCATGGACGCCGGCGGCAAGGGCCGCAAGAGGTTCAATACAGCCAAAGTAGTTGGGGTAACCGACCACCAGGGCGGCGATCCGTTCATCGAGCAGTGGTTCGACCTGCTCAAGCGCAGTCACTCCGTTGGTGGCTTCAATGGTGATCAGCTCAATATCGAGATAGCGGCAGTAGGTGGCGATGGTCTGGCGGTAATGGGGATGCAGAGCGGCGGATATCAGCACGCGGCTGCGCTTTTTTGCCGCCCTGACCGCCAGCAGCACCGCCTCGGCACAGGCCGAGGCGCCGTCGTACATGGAGGCGTTGGCCATGTCCATCCCGGTCAACTGGCAGATCATGGTCTGGAATTCAAAGATCCCCTGCAGGGTTCCCTGACTGATTTCCGGCTGGTAAGGGGTGTAGGCCGTGTAAAACTCGCTGCGACTGACCAGATGGTCGACCACCGCCGGAATAAAATGATTGTAGGCGCCACCCCCGAGAAAGGATGTCCAGTCGGAAACCTGGGTGTTTTTTGCCGCCAGCAGGCGTAATTCCTTGAGGATATCGGTTTCCGCCAGCCCCGGGGACAGATCGATGGGGCGGGTCAGGCGACAGTCAGCCGGGATGCCGGAAAAAAGGGCCTCCGTAGCGGCGACACCAATAGTGGCGAGCATCTGCTTGATATCAGCGTCGGTATGGGGCAGATAGCGCATAAAACTCCTTTCGACCAGTGCTGCGGGGATAAAGTCGCCTGGCTGGTGGCTAAAAATCAGTCATCAGCCACCAGTTCCTGGTAGGCAGCGGCATCCAGCAGATCACCAAGCTCCTGCGGGTTGCTCAGGCGGATCTTGATCATCCAGCCGTCCTCATAGGGGGAGGTATTGAGCAACTCCGGGGCATCGGGCAGGTCCTCGTTGATGTCTATGACCTCGCCACTTAAGGGGGAATAAACATCGGAAACCGCCTTGACCGATTCGACCACCCCAAAGGGTTTGCCGGCCTCAAGTTCGTCACCAACCTCCGGTAGTTCGACGAAGACCACATCTCCCAACTGGTTCTGGGCAAAATCACTGATGCCGATAGTGGCGATGTCCGCTTCAATGGCGATCCATTCATGCTCTTCGGTGTATTTCAATTCCTCTGGAAAATCCATCATCTCCTCCTTGGTTAAGATAGCTCCCTGGCGGGATACCTGATTGTTGAAACTGTTACGTCCATCAATTTAATTTTATTGCACAGCCTGGATCCTGCGATCGGCGTGCAGGATGATACAGATATCTTTCTATTTCACAAAAGGTAGGGTGACCTTTTCGGCATCCTTGGCGCTCCGGCGAATTTCAATCTGCCATGACTTTCCGGTGGCTGCTGACTGGCTGTCAACCAGGGCCAGTGCGATTCCCTGTTTTAACGTCGGTGAACTGGTGCCGCTGGTGACAAATCCAACT
>JAHYIV010000050.1 GCA_019429465.1 Desulfoarculaceae bacterium | reverse complement strand
ATCATTGATGGACTGACCGTCTACACCGGCAGCTCCTTTCGCTGATTTCACCTTCTTGAATGCCTTGAGCAGAGCATCCCTACTCAACATCCTGTCGTATAGACTGTACCAGACTTTGACCATGCTCTTTTCCTGCGTCCTTCTCCTCTTACCTTCCCTTGCGTTCTTCGGCTCTTCACAGAACTCAGACTGCCTTCTATCCTCTTCGGCAATGTACAGCCTGATCTTTCCGCTACTCCAGTAAACGGTCAATATCAGCAGAGGCTTTTTCACGGCTTACCGCTGATAACGTACCTCGTTTTTGCAAACGACTTGTGTCCAGAACGCTTGTTTGGCTAAGTTTCAAAGAACCTTCAAATAAACGTCCTCCCTTCGCAACTGATACGGCTTTTGGCTCATATCAGCCCCCAACGAACGGAATCGTCGGATCATCCCGGTTTTATCCTCCAGACTGTTACCAGCTTTCACAGGCCGGGATTTCATCACTACTACGGAGTCATCTGCCACCTCACACCACGTCGTTCCGCCTTAGGTTTCCCCTTGAACTTCCCTATCCCTGCATTCCATGGCTTACGGGAATGATATGAGGCTTCCCCAGTTACTTCGAGCTCCCTGTAAACTACCCCATCCTCAATCACGCAACGGGACTGACCAGGTATCGGGCTTCGCGCTATTTTGCACGCTTACCCTCCCGCTACGCCGAATCAGGTTCGCTTGCGCTATGTGCAGTTCACTTCCTATCGCTTCCTTCAGACCCCGCCGTTGCCAGCAACGCCCTGGCGATTCGGATTGTCTTCCCCCTGGTCGGGGTGACGCCTGCTTCTTGCAGCAGGCCGGGTTTGCCCGCTACGCTGGGCAAACAAAAAATGAAGGTCGATTGACTGCACTCGACTTTCATTAAAAAGTAACTATCCAGCAGCACCTCATCTGCTTCGTCATCGGCCTGCTTATGTACGAACCAGTACACTGCGCAGGCCTCTTTCTCGCATATGAGGCGCTGCTGAATAGTTACGTGACATGTGTTTTGGCATTTTTCCGGCATTAAGCTGGATAGTTACATTAAAAACAGTTCTAGGGGAATACTGCATGAGTACGTTGAAGTGGTCTCATCTTAACCTGTCACTCAAATTCGGCGTCATCTTTGGCGTCACCTTTGTTTCCTTTATTCTGGTGCTCAGTCTGTACCAATGGACGGTCAATAACACCAGCGGATCCTTCCAACAACTCATCAATACGGATATTGCCATCTCCGAACAGGCGACGTTAATTAACGTCAACTTGCTACAGGCCAGGCGCTTCGAAAAAGACTTTCTCATGCGCAAAGACCTTGCCTATCAGGATAAAGTAAATCAGGAGATACTGCGGTTAAAAGAAAATGCCAATGAGATAATCAAACTTGCAGGGGAGAGCAACAATGAAACCGCCTCACTTGCCGCTGCAATTATTGATGAGGCCTCCCTGTATGAAAAGACCTTCCAGAATATTGTTGCCGCAGAAAAGACCAATGGACTCGACGCCGACTCCGGACTGCAGGGCGAATTCAAAACCCTTGCCCTGCGGGTTGCCGTAAATTTAAAAAAACACCAACTGGGAGACGCCTATCTGGAACTGCTGCAAATCCGTCGTTTTGAAAAAGAATTTGTGCGGACTAAATTATCAAGACACAGAGAACAGATAGATCGAGCCATCAAAAAATACGAGGCAGCCCTGGAGGAGGTCCTGGAAGATGAAGGTGATGTCTACCAGGAGCAGCTTGCCGTCCTTGCCGCCTACAAGAAGGCTCTCCAGAGATATATCGCCACCCCCGACGACAACAGCCTGAAGGAGATGCAGGAGCAGGCATTCCAGGTTGAGACTGCCCTCAATGAACTCTATGTGCCAAACATCCACGCCAGGTTGTTGACCTTGCGGCTGATTGAGAAGAACTACATCCTCACCCGACTGGATAAATATGCCGAGGCAACACATGAAGTGGCCCAGGAGATTCAAGAGCGCTTTGCTGATTCCTATGTCACCCCGGAACACACAGCAGCCATAAGCAGAGACCTGCAGGCCTACAGCGCTACCTTTGCCAAGCTGGTGGCAACAGACCATCAGATTCAGCAAGGACTGACAGTCATGGCTGAGGCCGCCCACAAGGTGGAACCCCTGGTCAAGAATATCATGGAACAGGCGGCGCAGCGCAAAGAGAGTAAGATCGAAAACACCACTCAGCTGGCCAAAAGAATGGGAATAGTGGCTATTTCCATCGGCCTGATCGTGGTTTTCTGCAGCTGGCTGCTCTCCTTTTTCACCGTCCGCTCCATTGTCAAGGATCTAAACAAGGGTGTGCAGTTTGCCGAGACCATGGCCGGAGGCGATCTCACCACTACGCTCCAAAGCGACCGCCATGATGAAATCGGGACCTTGACTCAATCCCTGAACATCATGGGAACGGAAATCCGCTCCATGTTTCAGCAACTGGCTGATGACATCATTCAACTCTCCTCTTCATCGACTGAACTCACCACCATTGCCGGTGAGATGTCACACGGGGCTGACCTTTCTTCCCAGAAGGCTGTCAGCGTCGCGGCGGCAGCCGAAGAGATGAGCTCCAACATGGCCTCCGTAACCATGGCCAGCGAGGCAGCCACGGAGAATGTCAACATGATGGCCGCCGCTGTCGAAGAAATGAACGCCACCGCCCAGGGGATCTCTGAAAATACCGCGAGAGGGCAGTCCATCGCCCATAATGCCTCCCAGCGGGCCGCCAGGTCCTCTGAAAAGATCGATCAGCTGGGACGTGACACCCTGGAGATCAGCAAGGTCACAGAGGCCATTAACGACATCTCCGACCAGACCAATCTGCTGGCACTCAATGCCACCATTGAAGCGGCCAGGGCGGGAGAGGCAGGGAAGGGCTTTGCGGTAGTGGCCAATGAGATCAAGGAGCTGGCCAAACAGACCTCGGCCGCCACCAATGAAATCAAGCAACGCATTGAGACCATCCAAAAGTCCACCGGCGAGACAGTCCTCGAGATCAAAGAGGTCGCGGCTATCATCAGCGAGGTCGATGTTATTGTCACCTCCATTGCCACCGCCATGGACGAGCAGCAGGCAACAACCCAGGAGGTCGCCGGCAACATCTCCCAGGCCTCAGTGGGCATGGCAGAGGTCAATGAAAATGTTTCCCAAAGTTCAATGGTGGCCGGTGAAACGGCACGTGATATCGCTGAGGTCAGCCGTATTTCAGAAGAGATCTCCGCCAATGGCAACAAGGTCAACACCAGTGCCGAAGACCTGGCGGATCTGGCAGTAAGGCTGAAAGAACTGGTGGGACGGTACAAAATTTAGGTGCCGTTGCTGCACAAGCAAGGTCTTTTTCTTGCTTGTGCAGCTTACGGCACCTTATGCCGCTTCAATCAAACAGCCACTCTTTTCCGGCTGTTTGATTGAGTGGCCGTTGCCGAGTCCATGAAGCCGACACCAAGCCCCAGGTCTTTTTCTTGCTTGTGCAGCTTACGGCACCTTATGCCGCTTCAATCAAACAGCCACTCTTTTCCGGCTGTTTGTTTGAGTGGCCATTGCCGAGTCCATGAAGCCGACACCAAGCAAGGTCTTTTTCTTGCTTGTGCAGCTTACGGCACCTTATGCCGCTTCAATCAAACAGCCACTCTTTTCCGGCTGTTTGAGTGAGTGGCCGTTACCGAGTCCATGCAGGCTGCCATTACAGAGCTGCAATATAAGCCGTTGTATATAAACAACTATCACATTCTCATATCGTGAACGGCATATTGAGCCGTAACGAAACAGATAGAAATGTAATGGTTATTTCTTACCCCGATGAACGGGATAAGCCCCTACTTAGGCCTCTCCCCTGATTTTTTCAATGATGGTAGTGGTGGAGGTCTCGGTGGCAAACGGGATCCTCACCACCCTGCCCCCGTTGGCCTTGACCTCGCTGGCACCAACAATGGCATCTTCCTGCCAGTCTGCCCCCTTCACCATGACATGGGGCAGGAGGGCGGTGATCAACTCCAGCGGTGTATCTTCGCTGAACAGTACCACGGCATCGACGCACCCCAGGCCCGCCAGCACCCGAGCCCGCCTGGACTCCTCATTAATCGGCCGCTTTTCTCCCTTGATTGAACGAATGGATCGGTCACTGTTCAAGCCGACCACCAGAAAGTCCCCCTGCTTTCTCGCCTGTTGCAGATAATCCACATGGCCCGCATGGAGGATATCGAAACAGCCATTGGTAAAGACAATCCGCTGACCCTGTTTTTTTCTGAGCCCCACGATACGGATGCAATCCTCAAGGGTCAGGACCTTCTCCTGATCATCAAAAGGATACGGGGCCGGGCCCACAGTATTAAAACGCTCCCGGAGTTGCTGCTGCCTCTGCGGATCGAGGGCGAGCACAGCGAGTTCTTTCTCACCCCCTGTCTCCCGCAGGATCTCTCCGTCAGGGCCAATGATCAGTGAATGACCACCCAGTTCGATATCATGACACATCCCGCAGCCGTTGGCGGCGACAAGAAAGGTCTGATTCTCTATGGCCCGCGCCTGGAGCAGCGTCCGCCACTGGTCTATTCGCGCCAGGGGCCATTGGGCCGAGACAACGAGCAGAGACGCACCCTGCTGGCACTGGATCCTGGCGGTCTCAGGAAAACGCAGGTCAAAACAGACCAGCCCGCCCACCAGGCCTGAGACAGTCGACACGGGCCGTGGTGAATCTCCCGCGGTCAGCCACTCATCTTCACGCCAATTGGAAAAAAGGTGCTGTTTCCGTATCTTGCCGGCCAGACCGTCATTGGTGCTGAAAAACAGGGTGTTATACAAAAGAATCCCCTGATCACCGTCAACCCTTTCTACCAGAGACCCAGCCAGTACAATCTGATACCGGGCTGCAAGTTCGCTTAACTGCTCAAGAAGCCGGGGGGTTTCCCGGCTGAGTTCAGCCAGTTGCGGGTAGACAAAGCCTGTGGCCCAGAGTTCAGGCAGCACCAGGAGCGTTCCCGGTGCGGGCGGATCCTGCTGCAAGGCAGACCGCAGCCGGTCCAGGTTGACAGCAGGGGCAGCAGGAGTGATGGCCGACTGGAAAAAACCGGCTGAGACAAGAGAGGGGGATTCGGAAACCAAAGGATCGTCCTCAAGATGACAGGGGAAGGTTTATCTGGACCAGGGCGTCTTTCACCAGCTCCGCCACTGAAAAGAGGCGCATCCGGCCTTGCTGGTACAGGCGAACCTGACTGCTGTCAGCTGCCAGTGGCAGCAGGGCATCCCGGATACCAGCGGCCCGCAGCTGACCAAGGGCCAGCACGGCGAGACCGCGCACCTCCCCATCCTCCGACTGCAGATAAGGGAGCAGATCGGCCATAACGCCACGGGAGACAAGCAGTGGTGCCAGCCGCGAGGCCAGCCTGCCGATCCCCCACAGCAAACCCCGCTGCAGGGCAGGGAGTTCCAGAAAATTTCCATCCTGATGTTCAAGGGGGCCATCCGGCCGCAGATAGGAAAGCAGCATATGAAGATACTCCTCAGCCAGACCATCATGATGGAGCATAGCCTCAGCCATGGCCTCAGGCACCCCCCAGCCGATTCCTCCGGACTCATCATTGAGGCTCCAGAGAAACCGACGCATCACAATCCTGGCTGATTCCATATCCTGATCCGCCAGACGTGGCAGGACCTGGCCAAAGACACTGACGGCATGCCAGCGTACCATCTCTTCCGGACGAGACAAGGCTGAAAAAAGAGGATTTACCAGATCTTTCTCCGCATATTGCCGCACGGCACGGGATATATGATCAAGATCCGCGGATGCCAGCAGGGCAAGCACCTCTTGTTTGATCTTTCTGCTGCTCATTGATTGACTTCCTGTCACGAATTAACAGAGATATCGGCAAGTGCCTGTCCATAAATAGTCTTTTTACCCGATCTCTGCGTCATGCTCAAAAAATAATGCTCGGAATATCATACATATGCCTGCGCTTATTTTTTTCGCAGTCCTTGATCTCGAACAAAAATCCTCATTTATGGACAGACACTAGCAAGTCACGTTGTCGGGTTATAAACCCGGCCGACCATTCAAACAATCGGAAAATGGCGATCGGTTTTCAACCCGACGATTCCTGGCTATTTGACCGGCATGACAAAAACACGCTTGGCAAGCTCGGCGTCCAGAAAAAAGAGACCGCTGGAGTCATTGCCGATAAGACGCAGACGATCAACGATCTGCCCCACTGTTGACTCCTCCTCAACCTGTTCCGTGATAAACCAGTCTAGAAAGGCCTTGGCGGCATGATCCCGGACATCGAGCGCCACATCAATAAGATTATTGATCAACCCGGTTACGCGCTGCTCGTGGGCCAGAACCTGTTCAAAGGCAGCCAGGGGCGTCTCCCATTTTTCTTCAGGCTTGGCAATGGCCTCCAGCTTGGCCTTCCCGCCACGCTCATGGATATAATCAACCATCTTTATTCCATGAAAGAGCTCCTCCTGAACCTGAATACGCATCCAGGAAGCAAAACCGGACAGACTGACGGACTGGAAATAGGACTCCATGGACAGATAGAGATAACTGGAATAGAGCTCCGCATTGACCTGTGAGTTAAAGGCTTTTTCCATTTTCTCATTCATTGTTCAGTCTCCTTGAAAAGTATGATAGTTGCGTTTCCTGGCAGATGAGGTACATTCAAACCCTCTCAATATATCAATCACAGAGTAATACAGGTTGCAACAATGACAACGCACGGGGACAGGAAAAAAATGACAGACCAGGAATTAATGGCCGAGGCAATCCAGCTGGCAAGAAAGAAAATGCTGGCTGGTGCAGGCGGTCCCTTTGGGGCGATCATTGCCCGCGACGGGGTGATTATCGCCCGGGGCTGGAACCAGGTCACCTCCAGCAACGACCCCACGGCCCATGCCGAGATCGTCTGTATCCGCAACGCCTGCGCCGCCCTGAAGACCTTTGACCTGTCCGGCTATGAACTCATCATCAACTGTGAACCCTGCCCCATGTGCCTGGCAGCCGCCTATTGGGCCAGGCTGACGCGGATCGTTTACGGGGCGGATCACAACGATGCCGCCGCCATCGGTTTTGCTGATGCCTTTATTTACCAGGAGCTGGGACGAAGCAAGAAGCACAGGAGTTTACAGATGCACCAACTCATGCCTCTCGAGGCCAGACAAGGACTCAGGCTCTGGCTGGAGCTGGAGAATAAAATTCTGTATTGAGGGTCGCGTGCTCAGGGGTGGCATAGAACACAGGGACTAAGCATCCTGATCATCCAGCCGTTTCATTCCCTCCATCAACATCCCCATAAAGCCACCAATGGCCTCATACTGCATGTCCTGAGGCAATAGTCCCTGCATAAAGCTGAAGCGGCCTTCCTTGAGGGCCAGCACCGCATAAAAGGCCTCCCGGGAATCCTTGCCGTCAAATACAGCGTAGACCAGTTCACCTTCATTAAACAACAACTGCCCTTTGCTTTGACCAGCCTCGATCTTCAAGTAGCCGGTTTTCTGATTTGAGTTAATCATCTGCAGCAACTCAACCGGGGGAATATCAACAAACTGTCCAACCATACCGGAGGAGAGTTCTTCTGCCCGCTGTCGATTACTCGACATAATCCTGCTCACCAGCAACTTATAAAAAAAGACCTGTAAATCAGGAAATCTTACCTGCATATGGCGAAAATTCTTTTTACTCAGGGTCGCCAGCTCCGTAGGTTCGACTGCCATAATCGTTGAGGTCACAGCCTCGCCCGACAGCAGACTCATCTCGCCAAAGACCTCACCCTTGCCCATCTCAGCAAGCGTCACCCCATCTTCGTCCATGACCTCTACCCGTCCGGAAAGAATGATATAGAGATGATCACCCACATCCCCCTTCTGCAGAACCGGGAACCCCCAGGGACATGTCTCCAGTTTCAGCAGAGTCGCCAAGTCAAACAGGTCCTCATCGCTGAGCGGCTGGAATATTTGAATCCCCCGCAGCAGACCGGCAAACTGCGAAATATCTTTTAATTGTTCCTTACGCCGGGCTGCCGCCAGTAACTTCATCTGGACGGAGGCAAATCCTTTTTCCTGTTTGAATTCAAACCGAATATGTCCCGCGCAGCCACCACAGTCAAAGCTGGTCTTCTTTCTCGTCCCCTGAAGATACTGCTCATAGGCCACATCCTCAGACACCAGCTTGATAATATCCTGGGCCAGCGTCAGGCAGGTTGACTTGGCCGCCGGCAGCCGCATCACCCCGTCGTCGACCGTGATCTCCTCGCCCACGTTATAGAGCGGGCAATGCTGTTCTTCGATAATGACAAAGACACCGTTACGAAATTGCATCTTGCTCCAGATCAAAAGATGAAACAGAAAGTCAAAAACGGCATAGGGAGCCGTAACGAAATTAATTCAAAACGGTCTGGTAGTTGTAACGGCTTTTTGCATGTTGTGATCGGCAGGACACCACTCCAGGAAACAGCCGGTAAAGATTGGCTGTTTCCTGGAGTGGTATAAGGAGCCGCAAATAAAACAAGCAAGAACAAACCCTTGCTTGTTTCCTAACGGTTTCTAATCCGAGCGGCCAAACAACATATAAATGACCAGCCCCAGTACGGCGGCGCCGCCGAAGAACACAGGGAGGACCTTACTCACCTGCAGTTCACCATCGACAATCATGGTCTGCATGTAGTCAAGACCGCTGACCCACCATACCGCAACAAAGAGGGAGACGATGATCAGATCCCGGAAGGCCTGCCGGTAGAGAAGATACAAAACCAGGGCGACGAAAGGAACCAGGAACCAGGGGTTGCTGAACAAGCCCGCATAGTCAACGTCCTTGATCTGCTGCTGAAGGTGGGTGGACTCAATCCAGGCCAGGACGGTGTTCAAGAAATCACCCATTGGACTTACACCCCTTCTCCTCCGCCTTCTGCAGATTCACCTGAGAGCGGTTGAAGACCTGGATGGCACAATAGGATCCGCACATGGAGCAGGCAGGGGTCTTGTCACTCCCACCCTCATGACGAAAACGGGCGGCCTTTTCAGGATCCAGCGACAACTCAATCTGTCCCTTCCAGTCCAACTTATTGCGCCGTTCAGCCATCTTCAGGTCACGCTCCATGGCCCCGGGCACACCCTTTACCAGATCCGCGGCGTGGGCCGCAATCTTTGAGGCGATAACACCTTCATGCACATCATCGACATCAGGCAGCTTCAGATGCTCCGCCGGGGTCACATAACAAAGGTAGTCAGCGCCGGCGGCGGCGGCAATCGCCCCGCCAATAGCCCCGGTAATATGATCATACCCGGGCGCGATATCAGTCACCAGAGGCCCAAGGACGTAGAATGGCGCCCCTTTGCATATCTTTTTCTGCAGCAGGACGTTGGCGGCGATCTGGTCCATAGGCATATGACCCGGCCCCTCGATGATCACCTGCACCCCGGCATCCCAGGCCCGCTCCGTGAGTTCTCCCAGGTGAATAAGCTCCTGGATCTGATTGCGATCCGTGGCATCGGCCAGACAGCCGGGGCGGATGCCATCCCCGAGACTCAGGGTGACCTCATGCTCCTTGAGGATCGCCAGCAGATCATCAAAATACTCGAACATCGGGTTTTCCTGGTTATGATGGCTCATCCACTCAAGGGTAAATGAACCGCCACGACTGACAACCCCCATGACCCGCTTCTGCCGGCTCAAGCGCTTCTGCAGCTCACGGTTGATCCCGCAATGGATGGTCATAAAATCAACACCATCCATTGCCTGTTTTTCAATGACCTTGAACATCTGGTCAACGGTCACATCAACGATCTCTTTTTTATCCCGCTCTACCGTTTCGGCGACGGCCTGGTAGATAGGCACGGTACCAAGCGGCACCGGGCAGTTGGCCAGAATACTCCGGCGTACCAAATCCAGATCACCGCCCATGGAGAGATCCATGACCGTATCGGCGCCGGCCTTGACCGCAACCCGCAATTTCTCCAGTTCTTCCTCAAGGCTGGACACATCCTTGGCAGAACCGATATTGGCATTGACTTTGGTGCAGGTGTTCTTTCCTATGCCGATAATTTTCTCAAAGTCATGATGGTGATTCTTGGTGATGGCGATGGTTCCCAGCGCTACACCCGCCATCAGCTGGTCAACGGGCAGAGCCTCATGGCGCGCGCATGCTTCAAACAAGGGGGTGACGATACCATTGCGCGCATCCTCTCTAATAGTCATAATTATTCCACTCCTTACACTGGATTATATCAAAAAATCGGCATATCCAACCGACAAGTCTTGCCTGGTTAGAGGTAAACGACAGAAGGGGGCACCTTGCAATATCAGTTTTTTGTCTTCAAAGTCAAGGCCTGAAGAAAAACTCACCACAGGCATATAGCTAATATTCCGATGATAATTTTTTCTTAAACACCGCCGGTCCTGGACAAAAAGATAATCTTTCAAGGTATCCATACCTACCAACAAACAGGTCCATTAGTATATATACTTTCTTGGCAATGTTCTCAAGTATCACATCACCAATAAGTTCTTTTTCCCCCTGGAGAGAACCACTCCCGACATCACCATGCGCCCTCTCCACTGTGGCGATACGCCCCTTTCACCCTTTCAATAAAAAAATCATGGTAACGATGACAAAACAACAAACCGCTTTACTTTTTCAGATACCAAAACGCCTCAAAGAGGAGTATTATTTGACTACAACAAATACAATCATCCTTTGTAACTATCCAGCTGAAATCGATTGTGGCCACTTTGTCGTTTAGCTGGAGCTCATAAATTGAGGGTTTTCCCCCTCTAATAGTAAGCATAAAGCCTTTGAAGCTGACAGGCCATGTTTTCGGCATGT
>JAHYIV010000015.1 GCA_019429465.1 Desulfoarculaceae bacterium | reverse complement strand
AAGTAAAAAGCGTCAAATGCGAGGCGCGCAAATTTCGAGGAATGAGGCGTACTTGAGTACGCCGCAGTGACGAGATAATTTGCAGCAACGAAGCAGTTGGCGACTTTTTACGACGCCATCAAGGTTGCGTAGCACCTCATCGTTCGCATATCTGATTACCTGTAAGCCAAGCGAGTTAAGAAATTTCGTTCGTTCAGCGTCGTATTCAATGGTTTCCGCATGACTCTCTCCGTCGATTTCTATGACAAGACGCAATTCTGAGCAGTAGAAATCGACGATATACCCACCGATTGGTTTCTGACGAAGGAATTTAAAGCGAGAAAATTGTCTCTTTCGCAGGATTTCACGCCAGATCGTCAGTTCAGCTTTAGTCGGGTTACTGCGATTTTGGCGGGCAAGCTCAGTCAGTTTTTTATCGTAGGGGAGGAAGTGAGGCGAACCCTCCCCCCGCCCTCCCTTGTCAGGGAGGGAGCTTGAACCTCCATGCGATGCTGGCTGTCGAATTGCGTCTGCGGCGACCAGACCTCGCTCATCTGGGAGAGCGCTTGATCCTCCCCCCTGACAAGGGGGGATTGAGGGGGGTTGATTTTGAACCTGATGATCCTTCATGCCGCCCTCACAGGTACTTTTTAAAGACTTCGGCTTTACGCCGTTGAATTTCTTCGCCAACTTGTTTCAGTGGAATACCGGAATTTACGATATCTCCGGCAGAGGCACCTATCGCTTCACACTCTTTTACAACTTGATCTCGGACCTTTTGGGGCGGAACGGGTAACTTAACCTCATCAAATGTCTTTCTGATTATCGCTTTGAACTTGCTGCCTGTAGATTGAGACTGAAGTTGCTGAATCTCACGTTTAAGAACGTAAAAAATATAGTCGTTGGATATCTCCGTTTTTGAACGTAAGCCATAGCATGACTGGTTAAAGGCCATGGGTTTGGTCAGTTGCGCCATGGCACCAACAGTGCCACGGGCCGAGATAATGATGTCGTTCACCTGCAAGAGTTTGGTACTGCTGTTTTTTAAGCCCGCATCAGGTAATGCTTTTCTCAGCCGTCGAGACATAGCGGTCAACCGTACTGAAATCGGCCACACTCAACCAGGGAACATCTCCGTTCCAATATGCCGGGTTTCCGGTGTCAGGCGTGCCGCCGCTGATTATTTCGAGTAACTCGGAGGCTCTTTTCAGAGGCCACTTGCTGACAACTTCAATCTTCTTACTGGCAGAAAGAGACAGCTGCTTTTCAAAAACGACCCGAGAAAAATCCAACATATCCACCAGCCGCTCCGGGTTGGCCACCTCGCTCAATCCATCCGGAATAGATCCAAGCGTCCCATCGAAATTCGCGGCAATGTGGCTGCTGAGCTTGGCCGGGTTAGCGCGGGTGAAACGCATCGATTTGGCGTGATCCGGCCCGTCATACAGGGCAGTGATGTGCTTACCGCTGGCATCCTCGATCAACTTGATACCTTCCGCCCCCCTTGGCGCTGGACCACTCGTAGCCGAGGAACTGCTTGATCTCCTTGGTGCCGGACGGGCTGCGAATGATCAGCACCGGATTGGCCTGATCCGAGGCAAGGCAGAAATGATAGAGCTTGTCGCGCTCGATGGACTGGACATAGCCCAGGTAGCGCTTGGCGATCTCCGCTGTCTGTTCGGCCTTGCCCAGGGCCTTGAATTTCTTCTGCTTGCGCAGGTTGACCAGCTCGGTACTCTTGTCGAACTTGTCGTGGTAGGGCTGAAAATGCGCCTGCTGCTTCCAGCTTCCTTCCGCCTCGCCGCGCAGCAGGCTCTGGTAGTCGGTCAGGGGCACATTGATATGGGCGCAATATTGTTCGATCAGGTGGCCGTCCTTGTAGATCGCCTGCTTGCGTTTTCTGGTAGCGCATCCCTTGAACCATTCCTCCACTCGTTCGCGGTAGTGCTCGGCGGTGTCCGGCTGGGTCGGCTTGCGGCGCAGGAACAGGGTAACGGTGTTGGTGCCGGTCTTGCCGAAGGTGCCACTGCCGAATTCGGCGATGGCGACAATATCGAAATACTGCAACAGGATTTCGCGGGCGCGGATGTAGGTGGAACCGCCGTTGGAGAGGATCGAAGACGGCAGGATGATGGCGGCCACGCCCCCCGTCTTGAGGAGTTGCTTGGCGCGCTCGATAAAGAAGGCTTCGATGCTGTTGGCCGTCTCGGCGTCGTTGGTGGAGTCGGTGAGCGAGTAGGCCTTGCGCTCCTCCTCGGGCAGGGTTTCGAGGAAGCCGCGCACGCTGTAGGGCGGATTGGCGACCAGCAGATCGAAATGGCCGTCGCGGATATCGGGAAAGGCCTCGTGGCTGTTCACCAGACCGTCACCGTAGCAGACCTGGATGCCCTGCTGGCCGTACACCTTGGCGACCTTGGAGAGCCGGTACTCCTTTTCGATGCCGACCATCGACTTGTGGTACTCGGCCGGATTGACCAAGGGCTTGTGCTGCTCCAGCAGCGGCTGAAGCTGCAAGGCCAGCTCGGTGAGGAAGTAGCCCGCGCCGCAGGCGTAATCGATGGCCATGGGCGGCGTGGGGTTGTCGCGCACCAGGCTTTCCAGCGGCAGGCTCATCAGGATGAAGCGGCAGATGGGCATGGGTGAAAAACTGCCCCTCGCTCTGTTTGACGCCCTGGTCGAGGAAGCCCTCGAACATGTCGCCTAAGAAACTGGTTGTGGCCGTTGGGGTTGGTCAGGCGGATGTCCTGCCACATCTGCAGGAGTTTCAGCAGCACGTCGGCGTTCTGGTAAAAGAGCCGTTCGTTGTGGACATCGATAAAGGAAAAGTCGTTGTTGGTGAAAAATTTCTGTTGAATGAACAGATTCCACACCGCCCGCTGGGTGGCGTCCGGGTTCTGACGGATGAAACGCAGGGCGTTGTTGACGTCGTTCTGGTTGATGCAGGTGATGTCCTCGCCGAGGAACTTGTCCATGCCCGACCGGTAGAGCTGGATGTTGTCCTCGAAAATACCCTTGGTGGTGAAATCGAGTTTGTAGGTGTCGCGCCAGACCGCGAAACGCTCCTTGACGTCGGTAACGCTACGGAAGGTTTTGAAATGCGGATTGGCGACCAGGTACTGATCGTTATCCCGGTGGGCGATGATATGGCTCTGGTAGCTCAGCTCGGCGGTTTCAAAATCCGAGGCATAAAGACAAAGAAACCGGGTCTCGCTGATCTGCTGGGCGTAACTGAAGAGCTGATCGCCGTCCTGCAGGGTCTTGTTCCAGGCCTTTTTGAACTCGGCCCCGGCGGTCTTGCACTCGATGATCAGCAACGGCTTGCCGAAATTATCCTTGACCAGAATATCGGCGCGGCCACCGCTGGCCCCGCGCCCCAGCTTCCATTTCGGTTCCAGCTCGATGTGTTCCGGTTTGTAGCCTTTTTCCAGCAGGCGATGAACGCACTCAAACACGACAAAGTTTTCATTCGCCGAAAAGTTGCAGGTCTGTCGTTCGTTAACGACCAGCCCGTCAGATTCGGGATAATGGATGGTCTGCTTGGTGACATCGACGCTTAAAGAGGTTGCGCCGATGGTCTTGCTGTAGATGGATTTGTTCTTGGCAAAGCCGAGGGACGCCAGCAGCGCGATGAAATTGTCCTGACTGATCATTCCTTGATTCCCCCCTTACCGGTCGCGTGCGCCTTCATCCACTGGTCGATCTCCTCCCGGTCGAAACGCCACTGGGTGCCTATCTTGGAAGCGGGAACCTCACCACGCTGGGCCATGCCGTAGAGCTTGGTCCGGCTCATCTTGATGTAGGCCGCCAGTTCATCAATGGTCAGCCATTTGTCGATTTTATCCATGACCTCACCGTTCGGAAGAGATTCGTAGTGAAAAATTGATAAAGAAAGATAAACCTGGACACCCACAAAGACAAGAAGAAAACGGGAAATCTGGGTTATTTGCGGGATTTTTTCCGACACTTCCCGCAGTCACCCGGTAAATAAGGGCCATGAGAGCAGACACGAAAAAATTTCACCAGACGCCCGACACCTTCTCCGTCTCTCCGGTAAGTAAGGGCATAAACCACAACGAGGAGCGACCGACCATGGACATCAACGACCTGTTTGACTTAAATCATGAAAAGTATCAATCAGTTTGCCGAAGGCCGCTCTCGCACGTCCTGTGCTTCGCGGCATTCGAACATCCCTGTTCATCAGATCGCCGAACAGCGGTTGCAGGAAACAATGCAGGACACCGGACGAGGTCCGGAGAATGGGGGGTAGGAATACGGAGAATTTCGAGGCGAAAGAGAAGCGGGGTATGACGGATTTGTGCCCCGCTGACGCGGTCGCATCCCTGCGGGACTCGCCTGCGGCTCGCGCTCCGTTTGCCGCGCAAGCCGTAGTCCCGAAACGGGAGTGATCGGGCCGGCAGCGCCGACACCCTGAAAGCGGCGTAGGTCGCTGACAATGCGCAGAAAAAGAAAACCCGCCCACTAACCGGACGTGGTTAGTGGACGGGTCTGTCTTTTCAAAATGGTGGAGGCGGCGGGAGTCGAACCCGCGTCCGAAAATACTCCCCTCCCGTATCTACATGCTTAGTTCCGGGCTTTAGTTTTCGCGCCAGGAGCTCCGCCGGAGCTTAGATATCCTATTGCTAACCTGCTTGGTTCTCATCTTCCGGCAAACAGGTGCTGCCGGAGGACCAGCCCACAGAGTCGGCGCTCCGATCCGGTCTTGCGGGCAGAGACCGGGGGAACGGCAGAGCAGACTAAGCTGCTACTGCGTAGTTATAATCGTCGGCGATTATAATTAAAGTTCTATCAGTTTTACGAGCAGACAGAAGCTCGGCATGCAACGTAGAGCTTACATATCCCCGTCGAATCCGTTTCGCCCCCATAATGGTTAAAGGTTAGAAGCCGTTAAGACTTGAGCCAGTCTTTTTCTGCTCAAGTCTTTTACGGATTTTTATGCCGCCCCAAAGAAACAGCCAATCTTTTCCGGATTTTTCTTTGGGTGGCGCCTACAAGATATGACCTACTAAATGATCATAAAAGTCTCTTGTGTGTTCTCTGCCAGAGCCACTTCCAGAACCAGCCGGAAAAGATTGCTGTTTCTGGATAGCGGCATACGGTGCCGTAAATGCAAGAAGCAAGAAAAAGCTTTGCTGCTTGCATAACGGCACCTAAATTTCATTGCGGCGCATGACCCGCTGGATCTCGCGATCGCTCTGCTGCTCCTTGAGAGAAGCACGCTTGTCATACTGCCTTTTACCACGGGCCAGCCCAAGTTCCACCTTGGCCTTGCCTTTTTCATTAAAGTATATCTTCAGGGGGATCAAAGCAAGGCCTTTCTCCCGCAATTTGCCAATCAGTTTGTTAATCTCCCGCTTATGCAGCAGAAGTTTCCGTGAGCGCAGAGGTTCATTCGGGTTATGAGTGGCAAAGGTGTAGAAGGAGATGTGGACGTTGAGCAGCATCAGCTCGCCCCGATCATTGATCTGGGCATAGCCGTCACGCAGATTGGCCTTCCCTGCCCGCAGTGACTTCACCTCGGGCCCGGTCAAAACCATACCGGCCTCCATGGTTGACTCCATGGAGTAATCATGGAAGGCCTTTTTATTACGACATACGATCTTTTCGGCCATGTCTGCTCCGTACAATTGTGAATTATGAATTACAAATTAAGAATTAAGAACTAAGAACTCGTACTTCGTAATTCGTAATTTCCCTAAGCCGTCACCCGCAGGGCCTCCTGATAGGTGGTGACCCCGGCCTTCACTTTTTGCCATGCATCTTCTCGTAATGTAGTCATTCCTTCACGAATTGCAAGCTTTCGCATCTCATTGACTCCTTCTCCACCCCGCAGCATCCTGCTGATCTGCTCGGAGAAGACAAAGACCTCGAAGACCCCGCATCGCCCCTTATACCCGGTACCGCGACAGTGGCGGCAACCCTTGCCCCGCTTCAGTTCGATGGTGCCGCTGCCTGGGACCGGGAACCCCAGTTTCAGCAGCTCTTCCTGCTCCATCTGAAAGCTCTCCACACATTGCGGACAGATGGTGCGGACCAGTCGCTGGGCCACGCAGCCCAGAAGGGTGGAGCTGATCAGAAAGGGCTCAAGCCCCATGTCCATCAGCCGGACAATGGAGGAGACCGCGTCATTGGTATGGAGGGTGGAAAGCACCAGATGACCGGTCATCGCCGCCTGCACCGCATGGGCCGCGGTCTCCAGATCACGGATCTCGCCAATCATGATGATATCGGGATCCTGGCGCAGGATATTGCGGAGGATGGTGGAGAAGGTCACATCAATCAGGGGCTGCACCGAGATCTGATTAAACTCTTCATGCACCATCTCCACGGGGTCTTCGATGGTGACGATATTCTTTTCCGGGGTGGCAATCTTTTTCAGGGTCGAATAGAGGGTGGTGGATTTGCCGCTGCCGGTCGGCCCGGTTACCAGCACGATGCCATGCGGGGCGGCGATAAAGGACTCAAAGACCTGCCGGTCCCGCTGGGAAAAGGCCAGATCATCCAGATTCTGAAAGATCATATCCGAATCGAGGATCCGCATGACCGTTTTTTCACCAAAGGCCACGGGCACGGTGGAGACCCGGATCTCAACCTCTTTTTTACCGCCGACGCCCAGCTTGATCCGGCCATCCTGGGGCCTGCGCTTTTCCGAGATATCCATCCGGGCTAAAGACTTGATCCGGGCGGTGATGGCCGCATGTACCACCTTGGGCAGCTTGTAGATCGGATGGAGCATGCCGTCAATGCGGAATCTGACCATACAGGCGTCACGTTTGGGCTCAATATGGATATCACTGGCCTGCTGATCGAGCGCGTAATGAAAGAGATGATTAACCGCTGACTTGATATGCTGATCGGAGGAGGAGATCTCTTTGGTGGCAGAAATCTTGACAAACTGCTCCAGATTACCAATATCGACCGAGCCACCTACTCCTGGTCCGGCAAACTGGCTCTCCGCGGCCCTGATTGACTTCTGAAAACCAAAAAATTCGGACTGAATCTTTTTAATATCAGCCTTGGTGGCAAGATAGGGCCGGACCGTGACCTGATTGGCCTGCTCGATATCGGCAAGCACGGTTGTATTGTCGGGATGATAGATGGCGATCTCAAGGATGCCGTTCTGCAGATTAAAGGGGAGCAGCAGGTGGGACACGGCAAAATTTTTGGGGATACTCCTGGTGACAATATCCATGTCGAGAATCAGCGGATCAAGTTTTTTAAAGGGCAGTTTATACTCACGAGCCACAGCCTGCATAATGGCCTCTGCATCCAGCGCCACCCCTTTCCGGCCGCCTATCTCCAACTGGAAAGAGTCGATAATATCCACAAGATCGGGATAGCTCTTATCGGCCCCACCCCCATTGTCGTCAGCTCGTTTCAGCAACTTGAGCCGCTGCTTTCCCTTTTCCAGGGTTATCCGCTGCCGCTGACGACCGGTGAGCAGCTGCTGTCGTTCGAGGAGATCAAGGAGTTCGTCGCTGTTTAATAGATTCATACCGGTTTCCTATTCATGCCTGCCTTCAATGAGCCTGCGCAATACCCGCAGATTATCCCGATCCTCCTGCAGATCAGCACCTTTTTCGGTCTCAATGGTCATGGGGTGGTCGGCAAAACGGGGATCATTGAGCAGACCGGCAAATCCGGTAAGCCCGATTGCCCCCTGCCCGATATGCTCGTGCCGGTCCACCCGGCTGCCCAGCTCCTTCTTCGAATCATTGAGATGAAAAAATTTGATCCGTTCAACCCCGACCAGCCGCTCAAACTCTTCCATGGTCCGGCAATAGGCAGGCAAGGTCCTGATATCGTAGCCGGCGGCAAAGATATGGCAGGTATCCACACAGACCCCGAGCCTCTCCGGCACCTGTGAATGCTCAATGATGAAGGCCAGCTCCTCAAAACGACTGCCCAGGCTGGTCCCCTGACCGGCCGTCGTCTCGAGTAAAACCGTCACCTCAGGCCCTGTTGCCGCCATTACCTGGTCAAGGGCCCTGGTAAAACGAACAAGCCCTGCTGCCACTCCATCACCGCCATGGGAACCTGGATGGATAACGACAAAGGGAATGCCAAGCTGCTCGCAACGCTGGATCTCAGCGATAAAGGCGGCGATGGATTTCTCCGTCAGCTCCTGCTTGCCGCTGGCCAGATTAATCAGGTACGAGGCATGCGAGGCGACGGGCAGGAATGCCCTAGTGTCGCTCGCTCCAGGGATGGATGAAGAGCGACCGACGGGCAGGGATTCAGCCTTGCTCCAGGCCGCCTGAAACAGGGAGATCTCGTCTGCCGTTAACGGCTGCGGATGCCACTGGCGCTGATTTCTGGTAAAGATCTGCAGGGCCTCCCCGCCCACCTGTTCTAACCGGTCAAAGGCAAGGTGAAGCCCTCCTGCCACCGACTCATGGGCCCCTAAAAATGGCATCTGTTACTCCCCCTGCACGTATTTATGTTTCTCCTGCAATTCCTGCTCATAATTCCTGCTCCGGAAACGCTCACCCTGTTGCTGATAATATTCCCGACCCGCCGGATCGGCAAGAGCCGCCTGCTGTTCGGCTGCCACCGCCTCTTCAATCCGTCCGTTGGCCCAATAGGCCAGACCCAGGGTATCAAGAAAAGACCCCAGCGGTTTCAACAATACGGCAGAACGGGCCAGGACCAGGGCCCGAGGTGGATCACGCAGCCGCAGATCCTCGCTGGTCAACAGCAGCCAGGCCAGATTATTCATGAGATCAGGACTGACGGGCTCATACGCCAGGGCCTTTTCGTAGGCCTCAAGGGCCTTTTTCTCCATCTTATTCTGCTGCATCAGGTCACCGGTCAGCTGGAGCCACAGCCCCTTGTCTGTTTCCTGATCCACCTTCTGCCGCAAGACAGCCTCAATATACCGTTCCTCATACTGAAGGGCAAGCCCCTCCACAGGCATCTGCCGCGACAGGATTATAACCGCTGCCAGCGCAAGCAGATAGGCTGCCAGACTGAGCCACACCTTTCGCCTATGACGTCCCCTCTCCCGCGGATCCTGTTCACATTTTTCCAGATATGCCACCCGCTCACCAATGCCGAAATGATGCCAGCTTGGTTGATCCCGGCTATTACCACTCACCAGAGCGATCTTTTCCAGGGCCGAGGCCAGAGCCTGACTGCTGCCGTGATGACTGCCGATAGCCGAGAAGACATGAAGATCTGCCTGCCTCTCAAAATTTCTGATAAAATAGCCAAACAGATA
Organism: Desulfoarculaceae bacterium; assembly: GCA_019429465.1. Taxonomy (GTDB): domain Bacteria; phylum Desulfobacterota; class Desulfobulbia; order Desulfobulbales; family Desulfocapsaceae; genus UBA2270. Next base: position 55,682 of record JAHYIV010000015.1, on the reverse strand, counting down.
ACGAAAATAGAGAAGCATGCCCAGGAGCAAGGGGACGGAGGTGCCAACAAGCTGCATGGCCTCAGGTGACATCCCGCTCCAGCGGATCAGGAAATAAAAAAAGTCACGGGAAAGGAGAAAGTAGGTCCATGGCTCTGCGCAAAGACCAATCATCAGGCTGAATCCAACGATCAACGCCAGATAGAGCAGGATGTGCCTTTCCTTGACATGGCCAATCTCATGGGCCATAACCGCCTCCAGTTCTTCCAGGGTCAATAGTTCAAGAAGAGCGGGAGTAATCAATATATAGCGCAGACCAGGCACAAAGCCCATTACCCCGGCCGTAAGCATCCGCCCCTCAAAGAGCGGCCAGAGATAGAAGTCGGCTGTAAAATTTTGTCTGGCACAAAAGGCCGTGAGCTGATCCCTGAGCGGGCCTGGAGGCATCCTGGTGCAACCCCAGAGACGACGCACCAAGGGCGGAAAGACAAGCAGAACAAAAAAGAGAAACAGGAGATAAAAAGAAAGATCACCCCAAGCGGAGAGCGACAAGGCTTGCAGGCCAGGCCAGGGTAGAAGGGAAAAAAGGTCATAACAGAAAGAGAACAGCACCCAGGGCAGGACGATGGGGAGATTGACCTTGATATTCAAGACAATAAAGGCGGCGGTGGTGTAACCGCGGCCAAAGATTCTCTGATAATGAGGCCTGGCTGCCCTCCACATGATCGCCAGATAAAGAAAAAAGAGGAGCAGGCCGGCGACATTCACCAGAGAAGGCAGGGCCTGCTTCCAGGACAGGACAGAAAGGTAAACCTTGAGGTCACAGACATAGACTGTCAGGCCAAAGAAAACAATGGCCAGGACCGAGGCCTGCTGTTCCACCTTGAAATAGGCCGCTGAGCTGTGGTTGCCTGCTCTCTTGTGGAGAAACCGCACCGACCGCCCGTAACCGATCAGGCTCAGGACCAAAAAAGATCCCGAGGCCCAGTCTGGCAAAAAAGGAGATCCGGTGTTCGGAGCCATACTGAGGAGAAAGATGGCGGCGAAGAAATAAAGAAGATTATTATACATAATACACCTGGCTGCGAGCGCTGGAAAATCGTGACCCTGTCAGACCAATCACCATCCGGCTCCTTTTTTCTTTTCACCCTTGAACACCCCCCACATAAGGCTACTATACCTGCACCAACAATCACTGGCAACAGCGGAAAGATCAGCCGACCGGGTACAGGCAGAGAGAGGCCGGGGCGACAGACCCGAATACCGGGCCTCCTTCTCATACACAAAATTTTTCCCTTGACAAGAAAGCCGACTATATCTTATATTGAGAGTTTTGTTGTCAGAAAGGGCGCATAGCTCAGCTGGCTAGAGCCACCGGCTCATAACCGGTCGGTCGTAGGTTCGAGTCCTACTGCGCCCACCATATTATTGCAGAATCTGAATCCAACCACCAGGTTCCTTGAATACATTATTTTTTTTCATAAACAAGACAGGGAAGGCAGCATTTCCCTTACACCATCTGGCCAGCCAGGATGCTCATTACTGGCCCGGGCAAGATGAAATAAAAAGGTACACCCCTGCCGGGATGTACCTTTTTTTATTGCCTGGCCCCAGGCCCGCCTGGAGGCTGACAGCATGAAGGTGCGAGTTAGCCACATACTGGCCTGCCTTGATCAGTTTGCCCCCTTTTCGCTGGCCGAGAGCTGGGATAACGTGGGACTTCTTACGGGCAATCCGGACAGAGATGTCACCTCGATACTGCTGGGCCTCGACCCAAGTATCCGGCTCCTGGATGAAGCCATTGCCCGCGGGGCAAACACCATTATCACCCACCACCCCCTTATCTTCCATCCACTGACCACAGTCATCACCAACACCCCTACCGGTATCTTTCTTGAAAAGGCACTGGCTCACAAGATCAATATCATCAGTTGCCATACCAATCTTGACCACGCCGCCAGTGGAGTCAGCGACGCCCTGGGCTGGGCCCTGGGACTTACATCCCTGAGGCCGCTTCGTCCCGACGCCATTGCGGCAACAGGTGCAACCGGCCTGGGCCGCATTGGCATCTTTGAACCTCCTCTGTCCGGGACTGCCTTTCTGGATAAACTCCTCCAGACCCTGCAGCTCGCAACCATCCAGATAACCGGCAGGATTCCGGAACAAGTCAAGACCGTCGCCCTCTGCGGCGGAAGCGGGTCAGAGCTGGCAGAGACAGCGCGAACCAGAGGCGCCGACCTGTATCTCTCCGCAGAAATCAAACATTCCACTGCCCGCTGGGCCGAGGAATGTGGGTTCTGTATCATCGATGGCACCCATTATGGTACAGAACAACCAGTCATGCCCTTCCTGCAAGGCAAACTCCAGACCCTGGCCGCAGCAAAGAGTTGGCCATTGGCGATATTCTTGACCCAGACAGAAAAACACCCTTTTCGCTCTTATAACAAAACAACCGTACCATTAACCCAGCAAGAACGACCAAACATGCAACCACAAGAATAATCCCATATAACCAAACGAACCAGGAGAACACATTGAACGACGTCATTTCTCAACTCATTGCACTGCAAAAAATCGACCTGCAACTCGACACCATTGACAACGAAATACAACAGGAGCAGGACGCTCTCGACCAGCAAAGCGCCATGCTTGCTCAAAGAGAGCATGACATTGACGACCTCCACGAGCAGATCAGCACCCTGGAAAAGGAACGACGCACTCTGGATCTGGAGCTGGGGGAAGAGCTGGCCCATGTAAAATCCCGTCAATCAAAAATGATGCAGGTTCAAACCGGCCGGGAACAGACCGCCCTGCTCAAGGAAATCGAAGACGGCAAACAGAACATAAAGGACAAAGAGGAAAAAATTGTCGCCATCATGGAAGAGGTGGAGTCTCTGACAGAGCAGGTCACCAGACAACAGGAGCTCTTGCAGGAAGAAACAAACAACCTGGCGGAAGCCACAACCAAGACGAAAAAAAACATTGACGCCATCAGCAAAAGCAAACAAGGGCAGAGCAGCAAACGGCAAAAGCATGCCCATAAAGTGGATGCAAAGCTCCTCGGTAAATACACGATCCTGCGGCAGCGCCGCCATGGTCTAGCCGTAAGCAACGTGCTCGAAGGCGTCTGCCAGGGCTGTTTCATGAGTATCCCTCCCCAGCAGTTCAACGTGCTGCTGCGCGGGGATCGGCACCTTGAATGTCCAGTCTGTCAACGCCTCATCTACCATCTGCCACCAGACGATCAGGAATAAAAAAACCAATGAGAGAACCTGCCACCTGTTAGTGCCTTACAGATTATTTTCTTGTTTTTTTTTGCCGGAAAATAATCTGCGAAAGGCACTTATCCCGTTCATCTGGGTTCGGCCGTTGGCAACCCTCCTGCCGAGACAATCAGATTCTCATTGACTTTCTCCTTTGAACTTTTTCGTTCCTGCGTTATCATACGGTTGAAGTGGGTGCATGATCGCTCCGGCCTTGTGCCGGGGAGGAAAGTCCGAACTCCGCAGGGCAGGATGGTTCGTAACGCGAACGCCGGGTGACCGGGGGAAAGTGCCACAGAAAATAAACCGCCCAGGATGGTGCTGGGTAAGGGTGAAACGGCGAGGTAAGAGCTCACCGCCTGGATGGTGACATTCAGGGCACGGCAAACCCCATTCGGAGCAAGACCAAATAGGGAGACGTTTAAGGGCGGCCCGCTCATTGTCTCCGGGTAGGTTGCAAGAGGTGCCGGGCAACCGGCATCCACAGTGAAATGATCATGGCCCCGCTTGCGGGGGACAGAATTCGGCTTATAGCCCACTTCGTTTTTTTAGGTGCCGTTAGAAGTTTGAGCAAGTCCTTTTTTGCTCAAACTTCCTTACGGCACCTTATGCCGCGACAAAGAAACAGCAGTCCTTTCCGGCTGTTTCTTTCAGAGGCCTCGCGCCGATAACATAAACCAGTTTGAGCAAGTCCTTTTTTGCTCAAACTTCCTTACGGCACCTTATGCCGCGACAAAGAAACAGCAGTCCTTTCCGGCTGTTTCTTTCAGAGGCGTCGCGCCGACAGCAGACAAGCGCTTCGGACCAGCTTCTTATGCCGATCACTACGTTTTAATTTTACATTTTTTAACAACGGGCTATCCTTCTTATCTCTCCCATGCCATATGCCGCCGTCATTATCCCTGCCGCCGGAAGCGGAACCAGGATGGGCCTGAGCCACCCGAAACAGTACCATCTCCTTGCCGGCATCCCCATTCTGATCCATACCATTCGGGCCTTTGTCGCCGCTTCCGCCGACCGCTCCTCATCCATCCCTGGAGAGCGCGCCACTGGACCGTCCATGGCCGGCGCCGCTTCCGTCGCGATCAACCGCATAATCGTTGTTGTCCCGCAGGACTTCATCGCCAGCACCCGTCAGCTCCTCACCGACCATCAACTGACCGACCACACCATCACTGTCACTGCCGGAGGCCGGAGACGACAGGATTCTGTGCTGGCCGGCATGGCGTGCCTGACGGATGCCTCCGAGATCGTTCTGGTCCATGATGGCGCCCGTCCCTTGGTGACGCCGGACCTTATCCGGCAATGCCTTGAGGCCGCATGGCAGCATGGTGCAGCCATTGCCGCCATACCGGTCAAAGACACCCTCAAAAGGGCCAATCCGGATCATACCATAGCGGCAACCATTGACCGACAGGATCTGTGGCAGGCCCAGACCCCGCAGGCCGCCCGGATCTCACTGCTCAGACAGGCCTATGCCGCACTTGATAACAGGGAGGTAACCGATGAGGCTGCCCTGCTGGAACAGGCAGGGATTGCAGTCACCCTGATTGAAGGCTCCGAGACCAACATCAAAATCACCCGACCCGACGACCTGATCCTGGCGGAAAAAATTATGCAGACAGACTCTACCCCCACCATGCGTATCGGCCACGGCTATGATGCCCATTGTCTTGTTGCCGGCAGAAACCTTGTCCTGGCCGGAGTCACCATCCCGCACGAGCTGGGGCTGGCAGGCCACTCTGATGCCGATGTCGTCACCCACGCCCTCTGCGACGCCGTGCTCGGCGCCCTCGGGATGGGTGATATCGGTCGCCATTTCCCGGACTCGGAACAGCGCTTCAAGGATATCTCCTCCATCATCCTGCTGGAAGAGGTCATGGAACTGGCCGCCGGCAAAGGTTTTGCAGTCGCCAATGGTGACATCACCATCATCTGCCAGGCCCCGAAGCTGGCACCCCATATTGACACCATGCGCCAGATCTTGGCCAGGGCCTGCCAGGTCAAGGCTGAACAGATCAACCTGAAGGCCACCACCACCGAAAAGATGGGCTTTACCGGCCGGAAAGAAGGAATCAGCTGCCATGCCGTGGTTCTGCTGACAAGGAAATAAAAAAGGAAAGAAGAGCAATGAACATCCCTATCAACCAGGAACGACTGGCACGCACCTTTGTCCAACTCTGCGAAATAGACAGTCCATCCCGCAGGGAAAAAGGGGTATCTGACTACCTGAGAAGAACCTTTGAGGAACTGGGGGCCGCGACCATCGTCGAGGATCGATCTGCGAGACAGACCGGCTCTGACTGCGGCAATCTCATCATCTCCATTCCTGGGAACAGACCGGCTCCGGAAACGATTTTTTTTGCCTGTCACATGGACACGGTGGAACCTGGCTGCGGGGTAGAGGTGGTGCAAAACGGCGACATCTTCACCAGCCGCGGTGATACCGTGCTCGGCAGTGACGACAAATCAGGGATTGCCGCCCTCATTGAGCTTATCCGCATGCTCCGGGAAAACAGGATCGACCATGGCCCGCTGGAACTCCTCTTCACCACCTGCGAAGAGATAGGTCTGCTCGGGGCCAAGGCCCTGGATTGTGCCGGGATGACCTCCCGGTATGGATACGCACTCGACTCGACCGGCATCGACCGGATCATCACCGGGGCGCCTGCCTCCAACAAGCTGAAGATTGAGGTCCACGGCATTGCCGCCCATGCCGGACTCCATCCGGAACAGGGAATCAGCGCCCTGTGCCTGACCGCAAAGGCCATTGCCAGGCTCCACCTCGGACGTCTTGATGAGGAATCAACCGCCAACCTCGGACTCATTCATGGGGGGGTGGCGACCAACATTATCCCGGACCACATCACCGTTGAAGGTGAGGTCAGAAGCCATTCCCTGCAGAAGCTGGCAGCTCACACCGAAGAGATCAAGCGGACCTTTCAGCAGGTGGTTGAATGCTCACCGCTCCCGCCATGTCAGCAAGACGAAGGTGAGACGTCGGCCCCGGCGCCATCGGTTACGATCACGGTCCAGCTGGACTACCCGGCCATGCGCCTTGAGCCGGGTGATCCAGTGCTGGCACGAGTCAGCGAGGCCGGCAGGATCCTGGGCCGTAACTTAGAGTTTCATATTGCCGGGGGCGGCAGCGACGCCAATATCTTCAACAGCTTCGGTCTGCCCACCGCCATCATCGCCACCGGCATGGACAAGGTCCATACCACCGACGAATGTCTTGACTTGAAAGACCTGATCCGCCTGACCGAGTTGCTCTTCGCCATCGTGGCAGTCTGAACTGCCACCTGTCGCTCTCACCTTCTGAAAAAATGAAAATCCGCCATCCGTTTATCAACCATCTCAATGTCATTTCACTTGGTGGCGGCTGCACTGTCAAAACAGAACTCATCAGAAAATACTTTCCGGAACAGCCTGCCCTCTTTTTTGATTATCTCTGGAATTTGGATGACGGACTTGAGGCATGCACCCGGATCATTCTGAATAATTTTCAGAATTTCCAGGAAGTTGACGACTTACTCTTTTACCCTCACCCCAAATGGAATACCTATATTGAACTGAAACCTATTTCATTATGTAGCAATCTCCCAGGAACAATCCAAAACATATTAGTGAGCAAATCTTTTCCTAATATTTCTTTCTTTCACTACAAACACACCACCGACACCCTGCAATCGTTCAAGAGGAAAAGTGAACGATTCAAAAAGATGTTGCAAGACACAGACCGTCAAACCATCTTTCTTTACTATCGACAGTATGACGAGCCGATAAACAGTGTTTACGCTGAGAGGAATGATTATTCAATAGTTGCAAAATTATCCAGACTTGAGTCCGAATCCATACGATTTCGAGACGCCATTGAAAAAAAATATCCCGCACTTCAATTCAAGCTCATCGCCTTGATCATGGAACCTTTTACTTTTCACCCACAAGTGACTCCTATAATTGACGAATTTCTGCGAAAAAAATCAATGCCAGAATCAGAACTCTCCCGAAAAATCGTTTACGATAGAGTTCTCGCTTCTGTCCCTGACGATAAAGCAAAAATCTCGTCAAAAAGCTGGGGTCGAATCTATCAAAAGCACCTGATCACAAGCCCTCTGAGGCGAATAGGCAAGGCATGTCTCGCCATTCCTGTTAAATTGGCAAAAAATTTTCAGCAATTAAGAAAGAGATGAGCTGTCAGGGGCAACTTTAATCCAGCTCAAATGAGCTCGATCCGGCCGGGAGCTCCGGCGACAATCTCACCGATCTCGGCGCAGGCCAGGGGATATCCCTGCACCCGCATCTCCTGAAGGATAGCGGCAGCAGTATCTGGGCTGGCGGCAATCAGCAGGCCGCCGGAGGTCTGCGGATCTGCCAGGATCAGCTCGAGTGCATCCTGTTCAGGCCGCCTGCCCTTAAGCGCCGGACCATAATGCTTCCTGTTGACATGCGCGCCTTCCGGGATGATCCCCATATCAACAAAGTCCCTGACCCCGGCCAGCACCGGCACCTGTTCGCCGACGATCCTGGCGGCCACACCCGAGGCCAGCAGCATCTCGGAGAGATGCCCCAGCAACCCGAAACCGGTAATATCGGTGCAGGCATGCACCTCTCCGCCACGGCCCCGGACCGCCTGCATGATCACGGAAGCCAGCCGGTTCAGGGTCACCATCACCTCGACAATACGGGGCTCCACCTCCGGGCCCGCCAGATTCCCCTTGATGGCGGTCGACAGGATCCCAAGACCCAGGGGTTTGGTCAGGATCAGCCGGTCGCCGGGGCGGGCCCCGGCATTGAGCAGGACCTGATCGGGACGCACCACACCCGTGATCGAGAGGCCATATTTCAGCTCTGCATCTTCAATAGAATGCCCTCCCACCAGCAGAGCGCCCGCCTCCTGCACCTTGTCCAGGCCACCGCGGATCACCTCCCGGAAGACCGAGATATCCATGGTCTTCACCGGACAGGCCAGGATATTCATGGCCAGGAGCGGCCTGCCGCCCATGGCATAGACATCACTCAGGGCATTGGCCGCGGCGATCTGGCCAAAACTGAAGGGATCGTCAACAATGGGGGTGAAGAAATCCAAAGTCTGGATCAGGGCTGTCTCGTCATTGAGACGGTAGACCCCGGCATCATCGCCGGTTTCAGCGCCCACAATCAGATTCGGATCCCTGGGCAGGGTTATCCCGCAAAGTATCCGACCCAGGTCCCCTGGGCCCAGCTTAGCCGCTCAACCAGCAGCTTTAACTGTACTTGTCAGCTTTATCATTTTCCATCACCTCCCCTTCTTCAACACGGTCTCTTTCGAGGACAGTTCAATAGAAAAAAAGGACCACACCATTCTTTCTTGTTGAATTTCTGCAGAACATCATTATAAATGATTAGTATCAGATTTAGTTCAAAGGCACAAAGGTAATTTCCTCTTTGTGCCTTTGCCCTTTTGGGCACATGAAAAATAGCTGGCACAATGCCGAAAAAGCAGGGATATTCCAGAGATGGTCGCCGCGCAGGAAGTTATTAAGGTATAAAGAGCGACTTCCGTCTTGCCATCAAAATACCATCTTAGGGACTCGAAAAATAGTGATGTCCCTGAATTGCGGCGGATCTGGGCCCGATCTGGCGGCACCGATCGAGTAAAACCGCAGATATAGTTGCGCTCCATCGAGGATTTTGCGATTGAGGTGCAGTCAAAGATGGCCCGATGACGGGAAGCAAGATGGTATTATAAATTAGTGCCTTACAGATTATTTTCTTGTTTTTTTTTTTGCAAGAAAATAATCTGCGAAAGGCACTTATCCCGTTCATCGGGGTTAGTATTTTCCGTGCCCCTTACTTTATCACCCAAGAGCTCACGAGCAACAGATATGACAAACAGCAATGATAGCTCCAGCACCGTCCTTGATACACAAAACACTGGGCCATCCCTGGCCTGCGGTCGCTCTTCATCCATCCCTGGAGCGGGCGACACTGGGCCATCCCTGGCCTGCGACCAGCCTGAGTCAGGGCGACCGAGGCATGAGTGTGGTGTTTGTGGTATCTTTGGCCATAAATATGCGGCAAAATTAACCTATTTTGGACTCTATGCCCTCCAGCACCGGGGTCAGGAAAGCGCCGGGATTGTCACCTCAGATGGGAAAAAGGTCTCTATCCATAAAGACATGGGCCTGGTTCCAGAGATTTTTACCGAGACCATCCTCAAGGGGTTGCCTGGACATATGGCTGTTGGTCATGTCCGCTATTCCACCACCGGCTCCTCTCACATCACCAACACCCAGCCTCTGATGGTAACCCACAAGGGGACAACCCTGGCCGTTGCCCACAATGGCAACCTGGTCAATGCCATCGAACTGCGCCATGATCTGGAAGAAAAGGGCTCCATTTTCCAGACCGGCATGGACAGCGAGGTCATACTGCACCTCATGGCCCGCACCGCCCATCTTGGCCTGGACCTCGCCCTCACCGATTCTTTTTCCTGCCTCAAAGGCGCCTACTCCATCCTGATGATGACCCAGGACACGCTGGTAGCCGTACGTGATCCAGGAGGATTCAGGCCGCTCTGCCTGGGACAACTCAATAATGGCGGTTGGGTTGTCGCCTCGGAGACCTGCGCCTTAGACCTGATTGAGGCCAAGTATGTGCGTGATATCGAGCCGGGTGAGATGCTTATCATTACCGATGACGGGATGCGCTCCATCTTCCCCTGGCCCAAGCAGAAACCAAGCTTCTGTATCTTTGAGCAGGTCTATTTTGCCAGGCCCGACTCGGATATATTCGGCATCAATGTTTATCAAGCCCGAAAACGAATGGGAGAGATCCTGGCCAGGGAATGCCCCATAGACGCTGACTTTGTCATGCCCTTTCCCGACTCCGGCAACTATGCGGCCCTTGGCTATTCACAGGCCTCCGGCCTGCCCCTGGAGATGGGTATGATCAGGAACCACTATGTAGGCAGGACCTTCATCAATCCCACCCAGTCCATGCGCGACTTCAACGTCAGGGTCAAGCTGAATCCGGTCCGCTCTCTGCTGCAAGATAAACGGATTGTCATTGTCGAAGACTCAATTATCAGAGGAACCACCGGCAAAAGCAGGGTTCGCTCGCTTCGCGACGCCGGGGCCAAGGAGGTCCACATGCTGGTCAGCTGCCCGCCAACCCGGAACGCCTGCTATTATGGCATTGATTTTCCCTCTTCAACAGAACTGATCGCCGCCAAGCGTTCCGTGGCCGATATTGCCGACTATCTGGGGCTGGACTCTCTTCATTATCTCAGCCTGGAAGGACTGGTTGAGGCCGCTGGCCTGGGAAAGGAAAATTACTGCCTGGCCTGTTTCGATGGCAACTACCCCGTAGCTCCAGACCTCGATTTCCATAAGGGAGCACTGGATATTTAGAAGCCGTTATGAAACAAGCAGGGGCCTTTTCCTGCTTGTTTCATTTACGGCTTCTTATGCCGCTTCCAAGAAACCGCCAATCTTTGCCGGCTGTTTCCTGGAAGCGGCGACTTACCGATAATAACAGCCAAGGAGGCGGTACACAGTCCTTATGCCCTCTTCACTCTCTTCAAGTCAAGATGATATTGTAACAATGGCTTGACATCAGCCTTCAACAAACAAAAGTGCCTTGAAAAACTCAATCGCTCTCGATAGTTACGAATGTAATGGCTGCGGATCATGCGCAGAGGTTTGTCCTGATGTCTTCGCGATGGATGAGACTGGAGACAAGGGGGTGGTGATCAATCCTAATGCGGAAATCACACCCCTGGTTGAAGAGGCCGCGGCCTATTGTCCGGCCAAATGTATCTCCTTGACCAAGGGCACTGACCTGACGATTACGCAGGCCATGAGCCATCAGCAATTAACAAAAATATTTGAATCGGGCAAAACAAGTGATCCTTTCGACGAAACTCTTTCCCTTGCCGCCCTGATCCAGCCATCCTTCAACCCGGTCAGGCTCCGGCAGCTGCATCATGATGTGGCAAGAATGTTTGGAGGAACCTATCCAGGATTCCGCTCCAGCACGACACAATACCACAACCTCAAACATACCTGCAGCGTCGTCCTGGCCACAGCAAGACTGCTGCATGGCCTGAGCTGTAGCGGTCAGGATATTTCCATCCATACCCTGGAGCTCGCCTTATACAGTGCGTATCTGCATGACACCGGCCTGCTCACGGAGACTTCGGATAAGGTGACATCGGGGGCGATCTATAGTCAAATGCACGAAGAGCGCTCCATAACTCTTATGAAGCAATATCTGGCCGGAAACAAGCTTTCAGATCTCCTTATCCAGGAATGTTCCTCGGTTATCCATTGTACAGATCTGGCCCTTGCCCCACAAGAGATTCCCTTTCCGTCACCTGAAGCAAAACTGGCTGGATATGTCCTGGGATCAGCTGATATTCTGGCCCAGATGGCCGACCGATACTACCTTGAACGCTTGCCTTTTTTATATCAGGAGCTCAAAGAGGGAGGGCTGGAAACTCGTGATTCGGCGATTGATTTCATCCAAGATACTACTATTTTTTATCACAACATCATTACCGAAAGACTGGAAAAATCCTTCTCCAACACCGCTCAGGCAATGCAGACACATTTTGATAAGCGATGGCAGATCAATGAAAATCTCTACTACATTAATATTGACAAAAATATCACCTATCTCAAAAAAATTCTCAGGCTCTGCGAGGATGAGTTGGAAGACCTGAGCGCTTTTCTGAAGAGAACCCCACCACCCTGATTCCCCCTGCAACAGGGATTCATAGCCCGTACCACTATTTCTTCCGGGGATCAGCGCCCGTCTCAAACATCTCAAACAGATCATAAAAAAGCCTGGCCACAGCACTGAAATGGGTGGCTGAACCTGAGCCGGCATAGGCCTTGGTCAATTCCATGGCCCTGGCAAAGCTTTCCTGACTCTCGGAACCCTGCGGGTCCCTGACCACCCTCACAAGGGCCTCTCCCACTTCTTTTTCCAGCATCATTCTCACCTCTCCCTCTTCGACCGATTTTAAAATACAACAGATTCCCACTCGTGGCAGAAATGCCACCGCCATTCTCTGCCAAAACAAAAAAGTCGAATCCTTGATTGACAAGGATTCGACTTTCATTATTGGTGCCGGAGGTCGGAATCGAACCGACATGGGATTGCTCCCGCGGGATTTTGAGTCCCGTGCGTCTACCAGTTTCACCACTCCGGCAATAAAAAATTTATGTAACTATCCAGCAGCACCTCATCTGCTTCGTCATCGGTCTGCTCATGTACGAATCAGTACACTTCGCAGGCCTCTTTCTTGCATATGAGGCACTGCTGAATAGTTACGTGACATGTGTTTTGACATTTTCCCGGCATTAAGCTGGATAGTTACAAATTTATCATATAAACAGCAGAGTTCTTTTATAATTACGGCTTAATACCTCCCCTGTTCTTGCCTGTCAAGAAAAATGGGCATTCACCCTTCTGTCTTGGCTGTTTCCTGAAATATATGTCGTAGATTATAAAAATAATCTATCCCCGACCAGATAGCCATGACCAGGCTGATATAGAGCAGGAGCTGCCCTATCTGATGGAGATAGGGCACTGGCAGGACACCCAGAGGAAAAACCAGAAAACTAATTCCGAAATACTGGAAATTACTCTTGATCTTTCCCATTTGTCCGGCAGCCACCACCACACCGGTCGAGGCGGCCAGCCCCCTGACCCCGGTAATAATGATCTCACGGCAGATGATCAGCAGACAGACCCAGGCCGGAATTCGCCCCAGAGGAATAAGCATAATCAGGGCGGTTGCGACCAGAACCTTGTCAGCAAGGGGATCCATCAGTTTCCCAAGGGTCGTCTCGATCTGGTATTTTCTGGCATAGTAGCCATCCACCAGATCAGTCAGCGCCGCAAAGACAAAAACGAAAAAGGTCGCCAGGCCAATAACGACGGTCTGCTCTATCGAAAACAAGAGGATGAGCACTGGAATCATGGCAAAACGAAGTCCAGTCAATATGTTTGGCAATGTCACCAGTTGGTCCATTTCTTACTCCCAGAAAACAACCATGTTAGAGAGCTCATCTCACCACCAGCAGATCACCTACCTTGATAACAGAACCTGCAGAGGGTGCGGGCAGCCCAACTGTTTTATACCCTTTATAGTGACGGAGAACGCGCTGGACATATTCTACAGTCTCAGGGATCTGCGGGATCCTGTTCGTGCGCTTAACCCGGTTGGGCCCGGCATTATAAGCGGCAAGACTCAAGGGGATATCCCCATTAAAGGTGTCAAGTATCGTGCGGAAATAGCGGCTTCCCCCATCTATATTAGACCGCGGATCAAAGGGATTGGAGACATTGAGATCCCGGGCTGTGGCTGGCATGAGCTGCATGAGCCCCTGAGCCCCCTTTGGAGAACTGGCATAGCAATCAAAATCAGACTCTGCCTTGATGATTGCCTTGATCAGTTGAGGGTCGATATTGTAACGGAAACCGCTCCGCTGAATATGATGATCATAAGCAAGGCTGTTCTTCCGAGAATTGCGGCGACCGCCGACCCGTACCTCGGGCCAGGCCTGACCTGACGGTTGAGTGATCACCACGCCCTCAGGCTGATAGAGCAGAGACTGACTGGCAGCAGGGACATTGGTATAAAAGCGTGTCCCTTTATCATCCACATAGGTATACATCTCAGCCCAGATCGGAGACGGTCCAGACAACAGGAACGCCGCCACTGCCACTGCCATCAATCGCCTGGATGTTCCCATTTCCACCTTTTTTATCACGACAACTTTGACAACTCCAGGCCTTCAGCTCTCAGTCATCAGCGGAGGACCCAACCGTTTTCAACAACAACAACACAGACTTCCCTGCCCTTCTCTGGCCATGTTCCTTGAACGGAATGCTGACTGCCAGATCAATAACAGGCCGAACGCTTGAGCAGGAGATTATTTTTTTCTCTTTTCCCAATCGGCCAGAAACTGCTCCACACCAATGGTAGTTAAGGGATGTTTTGCCAACTGCTCAATCACCTTGAGCGGGATGGTGGCAATATCAGCACCTATCATCGCCGCATCCAGAACATGGAGGGGATTTCTGACGCTGGCCACAATAACCTCAGTCTGGTAATCATAATTACGATAGACCGTCATGATTTCACTGATCAACTCCATCCCATGCTGTCCAATATCGTCAAGTCGCCCGACAAAGGGGCTGACATAGGTAGCACCGGCCTTAGCGGCAAGAAGCGCCTGAGCTGCTGAAAAAACCAGGGTGACATTGGTGTTGATTCCCAAAGAAGTGAGTTCTTTGACCGCTTTCATCCCCGCCATGATCATGGGAATCTTGATCACAACATTATCACTCATGGCCGCCAGGATCTTGGCCTCTTTAACCATACCCTCCGCCTCAAGACTGATCACCTCGGCAGAGACCGGGCCATCGACCACCAGGCAGATCTCTTTGATAATCTCCTCAAAGGGCTTGTTTTCCCTGGCGATCAGCGAGGGATTAGTGGTAACGCCATCGACCATGCCCATGGCAACACCTTTTTTAATCTCATCTATATTGGCGGTATCAATAAAAAACTTCAATTTTTCTCTCCTTTCTCTTTAATAAATTGACTGCAACATGCCTCGCTGCAGAAATAATAAATCTGATTTTCATGCTGCAATCGTATTGCCTGACCTTGGGGAACAAGGGTATGACACACCGGATCCTCCACCAGCAGATCAGAAACCTGGGGAGAGGGCTTTTCTACAGACGGCTTGTTGGCGAATTTGTTCCTGACAGCGCCGACAAGCAGACGATACCCGACATAAAAAAGAATGGCCAGGACTACCAACTTGAGAGGAGTCACTTTGCCACCCCCTTTCCACTGACTATTCTATGAACAGAAAAATTCATATGTTTATTATAGTCGCCCACTGACAAATGTCTAATCATTCTTTCCTCGTAACTATCCAGCGTTCAATCCGGGAGATTGACTGCGCCGGGACTTCTCCACGCTGAATGCGACAGAGCAGCTGCTGATACATCTCCTCTACCGTCTGGCCGCTTAGAGGATCGCGGAAGCATGGCTCTATCTGGGCCAGCGGGGCCAGGACAAAAAGACGACTGGCAATATGGGGATGCGGCAGGATAAGCTCCGGCAGACGGCACACCGTATCACCAAAATAGAGCAGGTCCAGATCAAGGGAACGATCCTGATAGCCCGCTGCATCCCCATCACGCTCGCGTCCATGCTCCGTCTCAACCCGCAGCAACAGATGCAGCAGCTCTAAAGGCCCCAGTTCCGTTTCCACCATGCCGACCGCATTGGTAAAAAGAGACGAGCTGACCATGCCGACCGCCTCGGTAACGTACAGCGATGACAACTGCAGGGGGACGACCCTTTCCTCCGCGGCAAGTCGATTCCAGGCGCTCTGAACAAGCTGCCGACCATCACCCAGATTTGAGCCGAAACCAAGAAAGGCCAGGGTCATTTCCGATCTCACACTCTAGAGGTCCTGCAGACCCAGGACATCAAACATGGAGTACAGGCCGGGCTTTTTGCCGACGACCCAGGCCGCGGCAGTGACCGCTCCCTTGGCAAAGTTATCCCGACTGTGGGCTCGATGGGTAATCTCAATGCGCTCGCCAGGACCGGCAAAATAAATGGTATGCTCGCCGACAATGTCTCCGCCACGGATCGTCTGGATGCCGATCTCTTTTTTGGTACGCTCGCCAATCATCCCATGCCGCTCATAAACTCCGACTTCGGCCAGATCACGATTCACCCCTGATGCAGCCATCTCGGCCAGTTTCAGGGCCGTGCCGCTGGGGGCATCTTTTTTCTTGTTATGATGGGCCTCAACAATCTCAATATCATAGTCATCACCAAGGATGGCGGCTGTCCTGGCGGCCAGTTTAAAAAGGACATTGACACCGACCGCCATATTCGGGGCCTGGACACAGGGAAAATGTCGGGCCAGTTCTGCCAGCTCGGCCAGATTTTCCGGCGTCAGCCCGGTAGTGCCGATGACCATGGCCTTATTCTTCTGTGCCGCCAAACGGGCAAACCGCATGGTTGCCTCATGAAAGGTGAAATCGATCAGGACATCACCCTGGTCAATCACCGCCTCCAGGCCTCCAGCAATCGCAATCCCGGCCCGGCCCCAGCCAGCCATCTCTCCAGGATCACGGCCAATAGCCGGACTTCCAGGGGCCTCGAAGGCCGCCGCATAATGCAAGCCAGGGTGCTCCTGCACCATATACCCGACCCGCTGCCCCATACGACCGGAGGCCCCGGCCACTATAACATTGATCATTCTCTCGTCCTTTTCTCTCACTATGGTCCTCAACAAAGCAGTCTGACTCTCAATGAAACGCTTCTTAGACCAAGCCCGCGTCCTTCATCGCCGCAGTCAATCTGACCAGGGCCGCATCATCAATTGCCGACAGAGGCAACCGGGGCAGACCGTCCTTGATCCTGCCCATCAACTCAACCCCTTTTTTGGCAGGCACGGGATTGGGTGCAAAAAACATGGCATTCATCAGCGGGAAGAGACGGTAGTGAATCTCATTGGCCCTTTTCAGATCACCAGCCAGCGCGGCCTCCATAAGATCAGCCATGCCCCGGGGCTCCACATTTGAGGTCACGGAAATGACCCCCTTGCCGCCGATCAAGACCGTGGGCATGCAGGTAAAGTCATCACCGGAGAGGAGAATGAACTCAGCTGGACAGAGCCGGATCACATCGCTGATCTGCTGCAGACTGCCGCAGGCCTCTTTGATGCCGATAATGTTCTTGACCCCGGCCAGGCGGGCCACTGTTTCCGGCAACATGTTGACCGCGGTCCGGCTGGGCACATTATACAACAACATCGGAATATCAACGGCCTCGGCTATGGCCTTATAGTGCAGGTAGAGACCTTCCTGGCTGGGCTTGTTATAATAAGGGGTCACGGACAGAACCGCATCCGCGCCGCTGTCCTTGGCGCTCTGCGTCAGCTCAATGGCCTCACGGGTGTTATTGGCGCCGGTCCCGGCAATAACCGGAACCCGGCCGGCAACCGTCTTGACGGTCAGTTCAATGACCCGCTTGTGCTCGTCGAAATCGAGGGTTGCCGATTCACCCGTCGTCCCGCAGGGGACAATGCCGTGAGTTCCACCCGCAATCTGAAATTCAATAAGATCGATCAGACCCTGCTCATCCACTTCCCCATCGATAAAGGGGGTGACGATGGCAACGCTGGCGCCGTAATACTTCTTCATAATTTTTTCTCCTGAGATGACATGCGTGACAGAAACATTCTTATTTTGTAACTATCCAGCAGCACCTCATCTGCTTCGTCTTCGGTCTGCTCATGTACGAATCAGTACACTTCGCAGGCCTCTTTCTCGCATATAAGGCACTGCTGAATAGTTACGTGACATGTGTTTTGGCATTTTCCCGGCATTAAGCTGGATAGTTACCTTATTTTAATGGTCCAATTCTCTTGCAATGACGGCTCAGAGCAATGATTCCGCCGTCAGATTTCCTTCATAGATAATTCTGGCCGGACCCTGGAGAAAGACATTCTCCGCCTGCGGGCCATCCTGCAGATCAAAAAGAATCGTCAGACGATCACCGCCTGAGGTGTCCACTGCCACTGGCGACCGCACCAGTCCTTTAATGGCTGCAAAAATGGCGGATGCCACCGCTCCGGTGCCGCAGGCCATGGTCTCATCCTCGACACCCCGCTCATAGGTCCGAACACGAATGGTATTCTCCGCCACCTTCCGCACAAAATTAACATTGGTGCCGGCAGGCTGGAACAGGGGATGGAAGCGCACGATCCTGCCCCACTCCCGCAGCGGAATATCCTCTTCATCTTCGACAAACAAGACGGCATGCGGCACGCCGCTGTTGACAAAGGAGAGAGCTTTTTCCTGACCATCGAGGATGACCGGCAGATCCGTCCTGAAATCAAAGGGGTCTGTCATCCGCAACCGTACGGCAGGGACGCCGGAGTGTCGCCCGCTCCAGGGATGGCTAAAGGGCGACCGGACACTGTCGTCGTCACTGCAGATCTCGGCCTCAATAATGCCGGCCAGGGTCTCAAAGGACATGCGGGAACCGGCTATCCCTTTGGCATAGGCAAAACGGGCGGCGCAACGGGCCCCATTGCCGCACATCTCCGCCACCGAACCGTCGCCGTTATAAAAGCGCCAGCGGAAATCAGCCACGGCAGAATCTTCAAGCAGAATCAGACCATCGGCCCCGGCGGAAAACATGCGGCGGCACACTTGTTTGGCAAACCGCGGCTGATCCGCCTCTGGTATCAGCGGCAGGCGATGATCGATGATAATAAAATCATTGCCCGCACCGCTCATCTTGGTAAAAGGAACCGGAAAATCAATACCCATATTACTCCTCGGCACCGCTTGGGATGGTCTCACCCTCAATAAGTGACTCAAAGGTCTCCCGACGGCGGATTATCGCGTAATGACTGCCATCCACCAGCACCTCGGCCACCCGGGGCCGGGAGTTATAGTTGGAGGACATGCTGAAGCCATAGGCCCCGGCGCTCATCACCGCCAGCAGATCACCCTGCTCCACCCTCGGCAGCTCCCGATCCCTGGCCAGGAAATCTCCCGTCTCACAGATCGGCCCCACGATATCGACCACCTCACGCCCGGCGCCCTTCTCCTCAACAACAGGCACAATGGCATGATAGGCGCCATAGAGGCTGGGCCGGGCCAGGTCATTCATGGCCGCATCCACCACCACAAATTTCTTGACCAGACCCGCGTCCTGATCGCTCTTCATCCCTGTCCGGCGGTTGCTCTTGGTATACTGGACCTCGGTTACCAGGATACCGGCATTGCCGACAATGACCCGGCCCGGCTCCAGGATCAGCGTCGCCGTGAACCCCTGCAGCTCCTTCATGATCGCCGCTGCATAGTCGCGTGGATGGGGCGGTTGTTCCTCATCATAGGTGATACCGACACCGCCGCCCAGATCGATAAAATCAATACCGATACCCTTGGCCGCCAGTCTTTCGACAAAGGTCTTCACCTTGCGCAAGGACTCGATAAAGGGAGAAATCAGGGTCAACTGTGAACCGATATGACAGCTCACCCCCTTGACCTCGATATTCTCCATACCCGTCGCCTGGACATAGAGGTCAAAGGCCTCGTCAATGGGAATGCCGAATTTATTCTTGGCCAGCCCGGTGGAGATATAGGCATGAGTCTGGGGATCGACATCAGGATTGACGCGAAAGGAGACCGGGGCCTTGACCCCCTTGTCTGCCGCCACCTCCTGCAGACGTGCAAGCTCCTGGGCGGATTCCACATTAAAAAGCAGGATGCCCGCCTCGAGGGCATAATGCAGCTCCTGTTCGGTTTTGCCCACGCCTGAATAGATGATCCGCTGCGGGTCGACACCGGCGGCAAGCGCCCGGTACAGCTCGCCGCCGGAGACAATATCGGCACCGCCGCCAAGACCCGCGAAGAGGTTGAGGATGGCAATATTGGAACAGGCCTTGACCGCAAAACAGGTCAGATGATCAATACCGGCAAAGGCGGAATCAAAGGCCTGAAAGTGTCGGATCAAGGTCGCCTTGGAATAGAGGTAGAAAGGGGTTCCCACCTCCCTGGCAATGCCTGCCACTGCCACCTGCTCACAGAAGAGCTCACCGTTTTTTGAGACAAAATGATTCAAGACATCCTCGAAAAGTTGAAGGATAAAAAAAGGCAAACGGCGATAAAAAATAAGACGGCCGTCTGAATATCAAAAACAGCAACAGGAACCGCTCACTCCTGCAGCCATCCATGGCTGCCTGGCAACGGCCCCTCACCGTAGTCAATTCAGCTTCTAGTAGCGCACCGTTGCCTCGGCAGAGGGACTACTCTCATTCGCCGGCGTCATGCTGTCATAGGCCGACACAGAGTAATAAAACGATCCGTCTGCCGAAACATTATTGTCCTCGTAGATTACATACCTGGCCGGGACATCACCGATACGCTCTCTCTTCTTCTGGTCAGCACGGCGACGGTAGACATAATACCCCTGAAGATCGCTGGCGGTAGAATTTTCCCAAAAGATCTTAAACCCTCTGCCTGTGGCCACCACCGTCACCCCGGTTGGTGGTTCCGGCGGTGTCATATCCACCGGCACTGCCGTTATCACCTTGCTCACGCCGCCGGCGACCGCATGGCCGGCAACCTGCAGGACAGACTGGATCTTATAAAAATAGGTCTGCCCATTCTGGACCGCGGCATCGGCAGAGCTTGTCTCTGTGCCGGCTTCGCCAAGCTCGGTAAAGGTCTTGCCGTCAAGACTGCGCCACACCTGATAACGGACTGGCAGATCAAGCTGCTGCTCATCCATCAATCTGGTCACCGGCTGCCACTGCAAACGTACCAGGCGGTCGCCCGCTTCCGCCTGCAGACCATCGGGGGCCTTGGCCGGCATATGCCAGACAAAGGTCACAATATTGGAATCAGCGCTTGCCGCCCACCAGCTGGTGCGGGAACGCACCTTGAAGAAATATTTTTCTCCCGAACGGAGGAGCGCGCTCTCATAGGTCCCTTTCCGCCTGCCATCGCCGCCAATCATCCCACCCGGGACGACAATGGGCTCGCCGAAGGGAATGGGACAGGTGGCACAGTAACTGTCGACAGAGACGACGGCCCGATAGATCTCAAACGAGGCAATCCGCGTAAGATCGGTCCCCTTGATAGTCTGCAGCGGATACGACCAGCTGAGGGTGACACCCTTTTCATCGACGGAATAACGCAGATCCTCAATGGCCCTTGGCACAATGGTATCAGGAGGCACCGGCAATGTCTTATATCCGCAGCCGCCAAAAAACAAGGCCCCGACCAGCAGCAGCGCCCCGACACGATGTGCTCGAAAGGCAAGTATCATCATTTATATTCCTATTGTCTGTTCTGCCAGATCAAGGGCCTCTTCCACGCGCTGGCGACCTGTCCCGCCGGCTGAGATCCGGCTGTTGACAGAACCCTGCACGCTCAACACCTCAAAAACATCCTTGCCGATCACCGGAGAGAATAGTCCCATTTCCTCAAGCGTCAGATCGGTGAGTTCACAGCCCTTAGCAATACAAAAAGCCACCGCCCGGCCGACAATACCATGGGCCTCCCGGAAGGGGATATTCTTCAGGACCAGATAGTCGGCAAGATCCGTGGCCGTCATAAAACCGGTCCTGGTTGCCGCTTCCATGCGGGCGGTGTTGAACACAAGATTGGCCAGCAGCTCGGCGGTAATGGCCAGGGACGCCGAAACCGTATCCACCGCATCAAAAACCGGTTCTTTATCCTCCTGCAGATCACGGTTATAGGTGAGCGGCAGACCTTTCAGCAGGGTGCACAGGGCCATGAGACTGCCGACCACCCGTCCGGTCTTGCCGCGGATAAGCTCCGGGATATCCGGGTTTTTTTTCTGCGGCATGATGGAGGAGCCGGTACAGAAGCGATCGGCAATAGCGACAAAGGAGAATTCCTGACTGGACCAGAGCACCAGCTCCTCGGAGAGCCGGGAGAGGTGGAGCTGAATCAGGGTGCAGCAGCTGACAAACTCGATGGCAAAATCCCGGTCACCGGTGGTATCCATGGAGTTGGCGGTAATGGCGGCAAAGCCGAGGAGATCGGCGACCTGCTGCCGGTCGATGGGCAGACCGGTCCCGGCCAGGGCGGCGGCACCCAGGGGCATGATATTGATCCGCTTCCGGCAGTCAACCAGACGCTCCCGATCCCGGCCGAACATCTCAAAATAGGCCAGCATATGGTGCGAGATCAGCACCGGCTGGGCCCGCTGCAGATGGGTGTAGCCGGGCATCACGGCGCCTAAATACTTTCTGGCCAGGACCACAAAGGCCCGACGCGTGGCATCCAGCAGCTCCATGAGACGGTCGCACTCATCCCGCAGATAGAGGCGCAGGTCGAGGGCGATCTGATCGTTGCGGCTGCGGGCGCTGTGCAGCCTGGCGCCGGCCGCGCCGATGCGATCCACCAGGGCCTTTTCAATATTCATGTGAATATCTTCCAGCTCCTGCCTGAATTCAAAGGTGCCGGCCTCAATCTCGGCCTCAATCCCGGCAAGCCCCGCAACGATGGACGTAAGCTCCGAAGCGGACAGCAGACCATTGGCGGCCAGCATGGTCGCATGGGCGCGGCTGCCGGCAATATCGTATTTATACAGGCGGGAATCGTAATGAATGGAGGCGGTAAAGGCCTCAACCGAGGCGGCCGTAGCCCCCTCGAAACGCCCACCCCACAGTTTCTTGGACATGTTTTTTTCCTGATTACTCATTTATTGACAACACTGATGATGTTTATCATTTTTCCTGTAAAACTTAAAGATGTCTCTTGGAACGTAAAACGGGGTCTGCCTCTGTCCCTAATTCCTACACTGAACGTGGGCTTGAAAATCAGCCGCTCCCGGCGGTCAGGTGACCCGCTTAGCACCTTTCCTTGATTTTTCTTGTAATCCATGATGGATTTCTGCGCATAGGCAAAACAGCAACAACATACGCAATGTTTTCAACGAGTTCGTAGTAAACGGTATAGGGAAATCGCTTGGCAAACATTTGAAACAGGCCAAGTTTTTTACTGTGAATGCCAGCATATATAATAAGGGATTCTATATCTGAGATTAAACAGTCCCAGAAATAATCACCAACCCCTGTTGTCTGAAGATCGTAAAATGCTTTGCCTTCATTCAAATCGTCTACGGCTTCATCCAATATGAAAACATCATTTATTTTCATTGGTGATGAATTTTTTTGAGCTCAGCGAGTGAGATGAATGTTGCGCACCCGCTTGCAATTTTCTCTTTTCTTTCCTGAAGTATTTTTTCATGCCACTCAGGAGTTTCGACTGCATCATTTTCATATAAAAGGCTATCCCAAAGTGCCTCCATGGCTTGCAATCGTTCTGAAGTGCTCATTTTCTTTAATTCAGAAATGTTCATCTGGCGCCTCCATCTCAATTTCTTACATGATATCATTGCCGCCGCTTTTGCAGCGGGTGTAGTTTATTGCGTTAACGACCAAAATCACCGGCGGCGGACACTGAACTTTAATAAAAAAGCAGCAGGTTCCCGCCGTCCGAGTGCATTGCCTTGTTCGGCGATTTTTGCTGTCAATTCAAAACCTTAGGTGGATCATAGATTTTTTTGAAGTTCGTTGGATGTCATTTCACAATCTCGCAGGATTTGAGCAATAAGTCCTCTGCCAATATGCTCGCCACGATGAACAGGAACAACAGTACATCTGCCATCGGGATGTTGGAGAAAATGATGACTGCCTTTGATGCGGACGTCAACAAACCCGACCTTGCTCAAAGCACGTATAAGCCGACTGCCAGTGAGGGATGGAAAGGTGCTCATGTGTTAGCAGTTAACGGCTATACGTTGGACGCCAACAAACTCATTTGATACCGGGTCTTCCACTTCAAGACAAAGTGCAATAGCCTCTCTTGTTCTTTTTATTAAAGTATCTAAAGACTTAGCCTGGGTGTGACATCCACGAAGAGCGGGAACAGAGGCAACAAAATAACCATCCTCATCTTTTTCTATAACGACATTAAATTCACGAAGCACTTTAAATCCCTCCTCTCAACGAGATTTTTTTTGTGTCAAGCAGGCGCACACCGTATCTTATGCGCCGACCTACCAGAAAATATATGTGTCCAATTTTTGGTTGCTATTATAATAGCCTATTCAGTATTTTTTAAAAGCTGCAATTAGTAACATCACTAATCCAGAGATAAAAGTAATAAGACCAATAGCTATTACAGTGTTTTGAATTTATGGCCGGAATTTCTTTAAGGCGATTTCTTTGACGACTTTGTAGTGTTTGTCGTTGCCAGTTAATAATGGCATTCCGTAAGATGCTGCCGTGGCACCTATTAATGCGTCGGCAATTTGCATGGAGTGGCTCAGGTAGTGCTGTTCAATATAGAACATGGCTTTGCTTGAGATTTCTTCACTTATGTAGATAATATTGCAGTTCCAGCTCTTTAAGGCCTTGCGGAGTGCTGTTAATTCTTTATTGTTTCTCATTCCCTGGACTAGCTCCATGTAGGTAACGACGGATATAGAAAAGTTTTTATGCTTTTCTAATTCATCTAATGCCTTTGTGTTACCTCGCATGTACCAGATGAGCACATCGGTATCAATGAGCATCGAAACGCCCTTTTCTAATTGTTTTAATGTAGTTTTCTACATCTTCTGTTTGAGCGTTGTCCTTCCAAATGCCAAACAATTCGTTGGTTTCGGGAAAGGCACTTTTTTCTTCTTCTATGGGGACAAGCTTGGCACAAGGCTTTCCTCGGTATGTGATAACTACTTCTTCGCCCCTGCTCACAGTGTTCAATAATTCTTTGGCGTGAAATCGAAGGTCTTTAGCTGTAGCTTGCATTGTGTCACCTCTCACGTCTGGTTAAGTTTATACTCTAGACTATAAACTCTGCGACAGGGTGAGGCAAGTTTTTTTCTTAATGCATAACGCCGCTACTCACCTGCCGCGCCAAGAAACTTGACGCGTAGCGCCGCCGCCGTTCTCGCGGTCAGGTGCAGTAGCATTGTTAGAAGCTTTTCAGTTCTTTAATTCCTTGTGCCTCATTCACCACCTGGCGAACATCTGCGAGACATCACCTGCCCTTGGGGTTAGTAGACTCACAATTACATTTTCCGTTTTTCTTTTCGTTCATGATGCGGACCATAATTGTGGACTCCCCGTTTTTTTGAAAGTCATTTCTAATATCTTCTGCTGTGTAGTTGAAGCAATAACAGATTTTTTCTTGTGTCACTTTATGCCCCTATTGATTTTTTATAGCTTCATCAAATGCCCTGGCTACCATTTCTTTTGGAGGCACCACCGATGCCCCGTACCTACGTCAAGTTACTCCAAATTGTTGAATTTCCCTTGCACTTGGATCTATGTCTAAACCGTTGATCTGGACAGTTGGGCTTCCAATAAAACGTTCTTTTGTCGCAATTTCGGAAGTTTCAACGACTACATGTGTAAGTTTGATTTTGATTTTCAATTCTTGGGCTACAGATTTGACTAGATCGATAGTCGGTGGAGTAGCTTCACAACCTTTTATGGATAGGACTTTTACGCTTATCACTTCGCCAACCTCCTTTGCATGAGCATTGAAACTCAGCAGATAAGCTACAAAAAGAAAACATACAAACAATATGATATAGACATTCGATTTATTGAGCATAGATATATTTTTTGGCTTCTATCAGTGTAATAGGCAGAATCAGCAAAGGTTTGTGATAGACTGATTCTGCCTATTACGTTTTTTTGTTCTGCAAAGAAAAACGGAAACGAATTATTTTCTGCCTGAGCCATGCAAACCAAGAAGGTCCACTGTTATGCCTGACAGGTGAAGATGAGCCCCCTTGTCTATTTTTTCTGCATGGCCTGAATGCGCAGACGGAGGCCATTGAGACGGATAAAGCCGCCGGCATCGGCCTGATCATAGACCTGATCTTCCTCAAAGGTGGCGTAACTCTCCTGATACAGGGACTGGTCGGACCTGCGGCCCACCGGGATACAGTTGCCTTTGTATAATTTGAGGCGCACGGTGCCGTTCACCGTTTTCTGGGTGGCATCCATGGTGGTCTGCAGCAGCTCCCGCTCGGGCGAGAACCAGAAGCCGTTATAGATCAGCTCGGCATAGCGCGCCACCAGGGAGTCCCTGATCCGCATCACCTCGCGGTCCATGGTGATGGTCTCCAGATCGCGGTGGGCCGCGCGCAGGACGGTGCCGCCCGGGGTCTCATAGACGCCGTGGGACTTCATGCCCACAAAACGGTTCTCCACCAAATCCAGACGACCGATACCATTGGCCCCGCCCAGTTCGTTCAACTTCATGAACAGGGGCAGGGGCGCCATCTTCACGCCGTCGAGGGCCACCGGGTCACCGCCCGCAAACTCGATCTCCAGATAGGTGGGGACATCGGGCGCCTTTTCAGGCGACACGGTCAGCTTGAACATGGCCTCGTCCGGCTCGTTCCACGGGTCTTCCAGAATGCCGCCCTCAAAGCTGATATGGAGGAGATTCTCATCCGAGCTGTAGGGTTTTTCCTTGGTCACCGGCACCGGGATATTATGCTCCTGGGCATACTGCACCAGCTTTTGCCGGGAATTGAGATCCCAGGTCCGCCAGGGGGCGATAATGGTCAGGCTGGGATCAATGCCCAGATAGGCCAGCTCAAAGCGCACCTGATCATTGCCCTTGCCGGTGGCGCCGTGACTGACCGCATCCGCGCCCTCGGCATGGGCAATCCGCACCTGTTCCCTGGCAATGATCGGCCGGGCCAGCGAGGTTCCCAGCAGGTAGGAGCCCTCATAGATGGCATTGGCGCGAAAGGCCGGAAAGATATAGTCTTCCACAAATTCCTGTTTCAGATCCGAGATAATGACCTTTTCAGCGCCGGTGGCCAGCCCCTTGGCCCGCACCGCATCCCAGTCTTCCTCCTGGCCCACGTCGGCGGCATAGGCGACAATGGGGCACCGATATTCCTCGGCCAGCCATTTCAATATCACCGAGGTATCAAGCCCGCCGGAGTATGCCAGCACAATCTTCTTCACATCCGTCATCTTTATCCTCCGATCAGTTTTTCAAGAATCGCCTTATGCATATGCATCTTATTTTCCGCCTGGTCAAAGGCCACGCACCGCTCTGACTCCAGGACCTCTGCCGTTATCTCCTCGCCACGATGCGCCGGCAGACAATGGAGGACAATGGCCTCAGGCGGCGCCTTGGCCAGCAGACCATTATTCATCTGATAACCGCGAAAGGCCTCCAGACGGCTCTCCTCCTCTCCCTCCTTCCCCATGGAGGTCCAGACATCGACATTGATCACATCGGCCTCGGCCACGGCCTGTTCCGGACTGCGCACCAGGACAATCGGTTTGGCCGCATTGGAGCGCCCCTTGTGCAGGATCCCGGGATCAGGATCATAGCCTTCGGGACAGGCCAGAATCAGTTCAAAGCCGAGGATCTCGGCGGCCTGGATCCAGGAGTTGGCCACGTTATTGCCATCTCCCACCCAGGCAATCTTCAGAGTTTCAATGGGGCCTTTCTTTTCAATGACGGTCATCACGTCACTGAGGATCTGACAGGGATGATGCAGATCCGACAGGGCATTGACAACCGGCACCGATGAATATCGGGCCAGTTCATCCACTACATCCTGGCCGAAGGTCCTTACCACCAGGCCATCCACATAACGGGCCATGACCCGGGCCATATCCTTCAGGGGCTCGGAGCGGGCAAGCTGGGTGTCCCGGCCGGAGAGAAAGATCACCTGGCCGCCCAGCCCATACATGGCGGCCTCGAAAGAGACCCTGGTGCGGGTGGAGGGTTTCTCAAAGATCAGCCCAATGGTCTTGCCGTCAAGCAGGCGATGCTGCAAGCCGTCCTGACGTTCTTTTTTCAGCTCCAGGGCCCGTTGAATGAAACCGCCCAGTTCGTCCTTTGTAAAATCCTGTAATGACCGCAGATGCCTTACCATGAAGATCCGTCTCAGTGCCAGACAGGAAAAGAGTTTCCTGTCAAATTTGCTCGACCCCCAAGCCCAATGCTTATCCGTAAGGGGAAAAGACAATATCTACAAAAAAAAAGAATGATTTGCAAAGAATTTCCCACTCTCAGGAAATTCAGCCCTCATATCTCCCCTGAAACCTCGGCCAGGACCTCGGCCAGGAGCGCAATCATCTGGTCAATCTCTCCCCGGCTGACAATCAGCGGCGGCAGAAAACGCAGGGCCACGTTGCCGGCAAAGTTTATCAGGCAGCCTTTGGCAAACATCCGGGCCACTATAGTCCCTCCTTTCTCCACCGCCTCCTCGGTCAGTACCAGGCCCTGAATCAGCCCCAGACCACGGACCTCGGTCGCCAGAGCGGGAAAACGACCAGCCAGCCCCTGTAACTGTTCATGCAGATAATCCCCCTTGGCGCGGACCTCCGCCAGAAAGCCATCCGCCAGCATCACCTTCATGGTGGCGACTGCCGCGGCCGAGGCCACCGGATTGCCGCCAAAGGTGGAGGCATGGCTGCCCGGGGTAAAGGCGGCGGCAATCTCTTTTGTCGTCACCATGGCCCCAATGGGCAGGCCATTACCCAGGGCCTTGGCCAGGGTCATGATATCGGGGACCACCCCCAGCTGTTCATAGGCAAAGAGGGTGCCGGTGCGCCCCATACCGGTCTGAATCTCATCAAAGATCAGCAGCAGGTCATGCCTGTCGCAAAGTGCCCGCAGCCCCTGCAGGTAGTCGCGATCAAGGGGACGCACCCCCCCTTCTCCCTGCAGGGGTTCACAGAGGATAGCGCAGGTCTGATCGGTGATCATGGCCTCAAGGGCCGCAAGATCACCAAAAGGGGCATGAGAAAAGCCCTCGGGCATGGGCTCAAATCCCTTTTGAAATTTGGCCTGCCCGGTGGCGGCAACCGTGGCCAGGGTCCGGCCGTGGAAGGAGCCTGACAGAGAGATAATCCTGTAGCGCCCCTCTCCACCCCGAATCCGGGCCAGCTTTATGGCCGCTTCGTTGGCCTCGGCCCCGCTGTTGGCCAGAAAGACCCGATCGGCAAAAGAGTTCGTTGTCAGCAGCTCGGCAAGCTCGGTCTGCGCTTCGGTATAATAGAGATTAGAGACGTGCACCAGAACGCCGGCCTGGTGGCAGATGGCCGCTGTCACCGCCGGATGGCAATGGCCAAGACCACAGACGGCAATACCCGCCAGAAAGTCCAGGTATTCCTTGCCCTCCGCATCGGTCAATCGGCAGCCGACCCCCTTGACCATAGTCGCCGGATACCGGCTATAGGTTCCTATAAACACCCGATCACTCCTTGCCGCTATTTCCTTGTTTGCGCTCGCCATCACACAATCTCCGTCCCGACACCCTCATGGGTAAACATCTCCAGCAGAATGGCATGCTCAACGCGGCCATCTATGATATGGGCCTTGGTCACTCCCCGCGCCAGCGCCTCTCCGCAACAACGCACCTTGGGGATCATGCCGCCGACAATCGTCTCATTATCGATCAGGGACTCAATATCGGCCCTGATCAGGGAATGAATCAGCGACCCCTGACGGTCCTTGACCCCCTCCACATCGGTGAGCAGGATCAGCTTGGCCGCCTTCAATTCGGCGGCGATGGCCCCGGCCACCAGATCGGCATTGATATTAAAGGCGGCTCCATCCGCACCCACACCCACCGGGGCGATCACCGGGATAAAGTCGTCGCGCTCCAGGCTCCTGAGGACCTCGGCGTTGACGCGGGTCACCCGGCCCACCCGGCCCAGATCGATGAGCTCGGGAGGCGCGTTTTCCAGGGCCGCAACATCCAATTTTTTACTGACCTGCAGTTTTTCGGCACAGACCAGATCGCCGTCCCGTCCGGAAAGGCCCACGGCCCGGCCCCCGCAATGATTGATATTGCCGACGATCTCCTTGTTGACCTTACCCACCAGCACCATCTCCACCACATCCATGGTCTCACCGTCGGTGACCCGCATCCCCTGGACATAACTGGGCTTGATCCGCAGACGATCGAGCAGGAGATTGATCTGCGGCCCGCCGCCATGGACGATCACCGGATTGATGCCGATATGTTTCATCAGGATCACATCGAGGGCAAACTGCTTCTTCAGATTCTCGTCAACCATGGCATGACCGCCATACTTGATCACGACCGTCTTATGACGAAACGTCTGCATATAAGGTAAAGATTCAATGAGCACCTTGGCCCGTTCAATGCTTTCTTCTTTCATTGTTGATATCCTCTATCTAATTAGTGTCTTACAGATTATTTTCTTGTTTTTTTGCCAGAAGATAATCTGCGAAAGGCACCTATCCCGTTCATCGGGGCCAGCACTCCTGAAATCCCATAAATAACTGTTAAAATTAGCTGATATTTCTCCACATTGTACTGATTTGCACACGCTAAGTAAAGCACTCTTTCTGCTCTTTTGACAAGCTTTTACCAAGCCGCTCCTTTACAATTTTTTCAGCTCCGAGTATCATAGGCGCAATAATTGCATTGCTTTTCCAACCTTTCTCTATAGCTTTCAATCTGAACAGGAGTCTCTCCATGCGAACGCCCCTCCTCGCCAAGCCTCATTTTTTCCGCGGCGCCCTGTTTCTGCTTCTGCTGGCACTGGCCGCGCCCGGATGGTCTGCCGACAAAGCCCCTATCAACGTCGAGGCAGACCGGATGGTCTCCCTCGAACAGAAAAACAGCGTCCTCTTCTCCGGCAACGTCCTCGCCACCCAGGCGGATGTGCAGATCCGCTCAAACGAGATGACCGTTTATTACCGCCAGGCTGACGATGGCCAGGGGCAGGAAGTCAAAAATCTTCTCTGTACAGGCAATGTTGAGGTCACCAGAGGCGACTGGCTTGGCACCGGGGACAAAATGGACTACCTGGCCAAGGAGAGAAAGGTTATCCTTACCGGGAACGCCAAGGCCTGGCAGGGAAAAAACCAGGTGTCCGGCGGGACCATCGTCTACTACCTTGACGAGGGGCGCTCCGAGGTCATCCCTGCTGATCCATCTCCTGAGTCCGACCAAAAAAGCGGCCGGGTCAGAGCCACCATCATCCCTGAATAGCATCCACTCATGGCCCAACTTGAAACCCATAACATTGTCAAACGCTATCGCAGCCGCACCGTGGTCGATGGCGTAAGTCTGCAGGTGAATACCGGTATGGTCGTTGGCCTGCTGGGTCCAAACGGCGCCGGCAAGACCACCTCGTTCTATACCATTGCCGGTTTTATCCGCCCCGACGGCGGTCAGGTACTGCTCAACGGCGAGGACATCACCACCCTGCCCATCCACAAACGGGCCTTGAAGGGCATTTCCTACCTGGCCCAGGAGCCATCTGTCTTCAAAAAGCTGACCGTTGAAGAAAACGTGCGCATCATCCTCGAACCGCTGGGCCTGCCCAGAAACGAGATCAAGAACCGGATCGATGAGCTGATGACGGACCTGAAAATCGAGCACCTGCGAGACAACAAGGGCCATGCCCTCTCGGGAGGCGAGCGCCGGCGGGTGGAGATCATGCGCGCTCTTGCCACCCGCCCGAACTTTATCCTGCTGGATGAACCCTTTGCCGGTATTGACCCCCTGGCGGTCGCCGACCTGCAGAAGATCATCATCGGCCTCAAGGACAAAGGTATCGGCGTCCTCATCTCTGACCACAACGTCCGGGAGACCTTGCAGGTCTGTGACTTTGCCTATATCATGAACGCCGGTCAGATTCTCACCAGTGGCGTGGCCGCCGACATCATCACGAGTGAAGTTGCCCGCAAGATGTATCTGGGCGAAAACTTCAGCATGTAACACCGCTATGGCCCTGGAACTCCGACAACAGCTCAAGCTGACCCAGAAACTGGTAATGACCCAGCAGTTGCGTCAAGCCATCAGGCTTTTGCAGCTCAACCGGCTCGAGCTGAGCAACGCCCTGCAGGCGGAGCTGGAACAGAATCCGGCCCTCGAAGAGGATTTCAGCGTCCAGGAAGAGACATCCAACCCCCAGAGCCTTTCAGCAGTCGAAGAAACCCAGGGAAACGGCCAGGAATCTGATTTCACCGAACCAGTCAGGGCGGAAGCCATCATCCCCGAGACCAACTGGGAGGATTACGCCAATACCTTTGACGACAACCTCTCCTTTTCCCACGAAACCCCGGCGGCCGATGCCCCCAGTCAATTTGATTTCATCTCGCAGAAGCCGGGGCTCTCTGCCTATCTCCAGTGGCAACTGGCCCACAGCGATCTCGACTCGGAAGAATGGGACATCGCCTTCTTTATCGTCGGCAACCTCAACCGCTACGGTTTTCTTGAGGTTGACCTGCCCGAGATCATGGCGGAGACCGGCTGTGATCAGGACACGGCCGAATATGTACTCGAGCTTATCCAGGACCTTGACCCGCCGGGGATCGCAGCCAGAGACGTCGGCGAATCCCTCTTTCTCCAGCTTGAACGCAAGGGCATGGGAGATTCCCTGGCCGCCGAGATCGTCCGCCACCACCTGAACCTCCTCCAGACCGGCAACCATGCAGAAATTGCCAGGGCAACCGGACGCAAGAAGCCTGAAATCGTCAAGGCCATTGACTTTATAACCTCCGAGCTGACCCCCTACCCGGGACTGCCCTACGCCGAAGAAGCCACCAACTATATCATTCCGGACATCTATGTGAAAAAGATTGATGGCCAGTACGTGGTGCAGCTCAATGACGACGATCTGCCCCATCTCAAGCTTTCCTCTCATTACCAGGAACTGCTGCAGAGCAACCCCGACCTGCAAAAGGATTCGCGCGCCTATATCAAGGAAAAAATCAAAGATGCCGAATGGTTCCTCAAATCTATTCACCAGCGGCAGCGCACCATCTTCAAGACGATGGAGAGCATCCTCCGTTTTCAGCATGATTTTTTTGAATATGGTCCCACCCGACTCAAACCCCTCATTCTCCGGGACGTGGCCGAAGACATCGAGATGCACGAGTCAACTATCAGCCGGGTCACCTCCAACAAGTATGTCCATACCCCACAGGGTATCTATGAGCTCAAATATTTCTTCTCCACCTCCATTCCCAGGGAGGGCTCTGATCCCCTGGCCGCCGAATCCATCCGCGAACGGATCCGCCAGCTGATCAGAGATGAAGATCCGCACAAACCACTCAGCGACGAAGCCATCTCTCAGAAACTTGCCGGCAACAATATCCAGCTTGCCAGGCGGACCGTGGCCAAGTACCGGGAACAGATGAAGATCCTGCCGGTAAAGCATCGCCGGAAGAACTGATCAGCATCAGCTCTCCTGGCAGGGACGCGGAACCTACGGGCAGACCATCTTTCTTCCCCTTTTCGAGTCCTCTTTGACCGCACCTTGATCGTACATTTCTCGACGCAGCGTAACTGCATCTGCAATTTTACCCAAGCGGTGCAGCCGAATCTGGCCCAAAGCCAAGCAAAACTCAGGTAGGACTCATTTCAGAATCCCTTATGGAAAATTTTGTCGTGACACTAACATGCCTCCTTATCGGCATGACCATAAAACGAATGCCGACCTTTCCCGTTGACACCGGAAAGGTACTGAATCTGTTTGTCATCTTTATATCCTTACCAGCCCTGGTCCTGCTCAAGATCCCCGAGTTGAACTTCTCGCAAGACTTACTCGTCCCGGCGCTGATGCCCTGGGTAATGCTGCTTTTTTCTGGTGGCCTGGTCCTGATTCTGTCCAGATTGCTGCACTGGGACCGACCGACCACCGGCTGCCTGCTCCTGTTAATTCCGCTTGGGAATACCTCTTTTTTAGGTATTCCCATGGTGCAGGCATTTTTTGGCGAGCAGGCGATTCCATACGCCTTGTTATACGATCAACTTGGTTCCTTCCTGGCCCTGGCGACCTATGGCTCCCTGGTGCTCGCCCTTTATGGAACCGGTGACAGCAGGCCGACCCTGGAGAGTGTTGCCAGGAGGGTTCTTTCATTTCCTCCACTGCTGGCCCTGGTGCTCGCCCTGAGTCTCAAGGCTTTTCCGTATCCACCCCTGGCCGTCAACCTTTTAACCCTCTTGTCCGCCACCCTGATCCCCCTGGTCATGATTGCCGTGGGCTTTCAATTGACGCTCCGGTTAGACAGAAGAGTAATGTCTCAACTCTCCGTTGGTCTTGCCATAAAACTTATCATCGCCCCGATCACAGCATTGCTGGTATGCAAGGCAGTCGGTCTGGATGGAGAGGCGGTACAGGTTTCAATCTTTGAGGCCGGCATGCCGCCAATGGTTTCAGCAGGAGCCCTGGCCATCCTGGCCAATCTCTCGCCCGCCCTGACAGCGGCACTGGTCGGCATCGGCATTGTTCTCAGTTTCGCGACCTTGCCCGTACTGCACCAGTTGCTGCTGCTTCTCAATATCTGATTTCAATTTTTTTTAAGTTACGAGCTTCGATTTTTTTGTTGATCATAAATTTACCGAATTCCGGAAAATCAAGGGGACAAAAAAAGGCAGAGCCAAATGAATGACCCTGCCTTGGTGTCTCTGCCCTGCTGAAGAGGATATCATGCCTTCATTTTACGCCTGGCACCGATCAAGCCTACGAGTCCCGTTCCCAGAAGAAGCATGGTGGCGGGCTCGGGAACGGAGTTGGGTGGAGCAGTAACATTGCCGACAACATCCAGCTGCGGACTCCGGAAATAAAAATCACCGGCAGTAGCAACCAGCATGGCCCCAATCTTACCATCACTAAATGCGCTGGAATCTACAACAAAATAGCCGCCCCACGTGCCATAATTAATCTGCTTATCAACCGGTCCGCTACCGCCATAAAAAGTAAATGTCGCTCTTTCTGCACCATCACCGGGGCCGCCATCATCCTCAAGATTCAAAGTAATCGTACCATTACTGAACACCTGACCTGAAGTATATCCAACATTATCGGTTATATCGAAAGTCCATGAGTGTGTCGCTGTACCAGTATCATAAGCCATCAAAATATCTGGCTCGTACAGTTCGCTGTAGGTAATAGGAGCAGTCCTGGCCATGTCCGCCATGCCAAACATCATCACGCCTGTGGCTAATGCTGTCAGTAATGTCTTCTTCATTTTACCCCCCTTTTTTTCAGATAATGTTTGGCTGTTGCTGTTTATCACCTCTCATGAGGTCTTCTAACGCTCCAAAAAATAAGCAAAAAATGCGCCAACCAATCAATAAAATATTAACAACAATAATTACATACAATTAAGGCAACAAGGCGGTAATCGTACGCCAACTTTCACCAGTTTTTACGCTTTTTGGGAAAACAAATTTCCTCTATTCCGGAATAATATGTTTTTAATGAATTTTTTCAGCATGTTATCGCATATCAGTGCCTTACAGATTATTTTCTTGTTTTTTTTACAAGAAAATAATCTGCGAAAGGCACTTATCCCGTTCATCGGGGTTAACAGGTGCCCGGTTCATGTTGATGCAGACAATAAATGCAGCCAGTATTTTTGCGCATGTACAACATGGGCCTGCCTCCATTGACGAGTAATCCTCTCCCGGTATTGTCGGGATTCTATTAACTCGTTATAGTGGCAGAAAAAGGATGGGCATCTTGGCCGAAAAGACAGATAAACTTGATGGCGTCGTAAAAAGTCGCCAACTGCTTCGTTGCTGCAGGTAAGCGAGCTTGCGAGACTCCGAATTATCTCGTCACTGCGGCGTACTCAAGTACGCCTCATTCCTCGAAATTTGCGCGCCTCGCATTTGACGCTTTTTACTTAGCCATCCCAGAAATTGAGTTTTTACGAAACCATCAAACTTAAACAATTGATGGTGGTAGCCGTTGGTCAAGCCTCGGCCTCTCCCTGTCCCTTCTCTACCCCCAGGAAATATTTTCAATGGAACAGCATCAAAAAATTATTGCCCGGGAGCTGAAGGTCAGCGTTGGGCAGGTGGCGGCTACCTCGACTCTGTTAGCTGGTGGGGCCACGGTCCCCTTTATTGCCCGCTACCGGAAAGAGGTCACCGGTTCACTGGATGAGACCCAGATTACCGCCATTCGTGATCGACTGGCGCAACTGGCCGAGCTTGATAAGCGGCGGCAGGCCATTCTCTCTTCCCTGGCCGAGCGAGAGCTTTTAAGCAGAGACTTGAACACCGCAATCCAGGGGGCCAGCAATCTGACCGCCCTCGAAGATCTCTACCTGCCCCACCGACCCAAACGAAGGACCAGAAGCGGCATTGCCAAAGAAAAAGGACTCGAGCCGCTGGCCCACGCCATCTTTGCCCAGGACGGCCGCGAACTGCGACCGCAAGACTTTATCAACCCGGAAAAAGAGGTGCGAAACAGAGACGAGGCCCTGGCCGGGGCCAGGGATATCATGGCGGAATGGATCAGTGAAGATCCCGCAACCCGGGCCAGATTGCGCCATATCTTTGCCAATGAGGCCCGGATCGTCTCCACGGTGATCAAGAAGAACCAGGAGGCAGGCTCCAAATTCCGGGATTATTTCGACTGGCAGGAGGCGGCGGCCACGACACCAGGCCATCGTTTCCTGGCCATGCTGCGCGGGGAGAATGAAAAGATACTGACCCTTTCCCTGCGCCCCCCCGAAGATGCGACCCAGGGTCTGCTGCATCATCGCTATGTGAAGAACAGCTCTGAATCCGGCCGCCAGGTCGCTCTGGCATGTGATGACAGTTACAAGCGACTACTGGCGCCCTCCCTGGAAAACGAACTGCGGATCACGATAAAGGAACGGGCGGACCGGGAGGCAATCCAGGTCTTTGCCGACAATCTGCGACAGCTGCTGCTGACGCCGCCCATGGGCCAGAAAAGGGTTATGGCCCTCGATCCCGGCTTTCGGACCGGTGCCAAACTGGTCTGCCTCGACGGACAGGGCAAGCTCCTCCACTTCACCACCATCTATCCGACCCTCTCCGAACGCAAGAGCCGGGAGGCCGGCCAACTGGTCATGGAGCTGGCCGGGAAGTTCAACATCGAGGCCATTGCCATCGGCAACGGCACGGCAGGCCGCGAGACAGAGAGCTTTGTCCGCGCCCTCAGACTGATGCATGATCCGCTGATTACCATGGTCGATGAAAGCGGCGCCTCGATCTACTCCGCCTCAGAGACGGCAAGGGCCGAGTTTCCCGATCATGATCTGACGGTACGGGGCGCGGTCTCCATCGGCCGACGACTGCAGGACCCTCTGGCCGAACTGGTGAAACTCGATCCCAAGGCTATCGGCGTCGGTCAATACCAGCACGACGTCAACCAGGCGGCCCTGAAAAAAAGTCTGGAGGATGTGGTGATCAGCTGCGTCAACAGCGTCGGGGTGGAGGTGAACAGCGCCAGCATCGAGCTCCTCACCTTTGTTTCCGGTCTCGGTCCGGTACTCGCCAAAAATATTATTGCCTTCAGGAATGAGCATGGACCGTTCAGCAGCCGGAGCCAGCTGCTCAAGGTTCCTCGCCTGGGGGCCAAGGCCTTTGAACAATGCGCCGGCTTCCTGCGCATCCGTGGAGCTAAAAATCCCCTGGACTCCAGCGGTGTGCATCCGGAGCAATATAGTATTGTTGAACAGATGGCCAGGGATTGCGGCGGCAAGGTGCTCGACCTGATGGGGCAGGGAGAAATCAGATCACAGCTGGATGTGGGGCGCTATGTCACGGATACGGTGGGCCTGCCGACCCTGGCCGACATCATGGCGGAACTGGCCAAACCCGGACGCGACCCCCGGGCCTCGTTTGCAGTCTTTGCCTTTGCCGCCGGGATCAACAGCATCGATGACCTGGAGCCCGGCATGCGGCTGCCGGGGATTGTCACCAATGTGACGAAATTCGGGGCCTTTGTCGATATCGGAGTCCACCAGGACGGTCTGATCCACATCAGTCAGCTGGCCGACCGTTTTGTCAAGGATCCGGCAGAGGTGATTCAGGTGCGGCAGCAGGTGACGGTGCGCCTGCTGGAGGTTGACCGTCAACGGAAACGGATTGCCCTGTCGCTCCGCGATGTTTGACAAGTCAGAGGAATCCGCCCTTCTGTGACTTGTCCTACGGTAGCCTGCGGGGGAAATTCTGTTTGCGAAGGTATAAAACGATGAAGAGATCAATGGCTGGATAAAGAGTGATCGGCAGCAGCAATGGTCCGGGCCGCCAGTTCGGTGATTGCCGTCCAGTTCCGCGCCGCGATAAGATCACCCGCGACCATCCAGGAACCGCCGACGCAGGCCACATTTTTCAAGGCCAGATAGTTGAGGTAATTGGCAGCGGAGATACCGCCGGTGGGACAGAAGGTTACCTGGGGAAAGGGCCCGCCAATGGCCTTGAGCATCTCGATGCCACCGGCGGCCTCTGCCGGAAAAAATTTGAACTGGCGGTAGCCTTTATCCAGCCCCAGCATCAATTCGGAGATCGTGGCTATTCCTGGAATCAGGGCAATGGACCCCTGCACGGCGGCATCAAGAAGTTCCCGGGTCAGACCGGGACTGATGGCAAAAACGGCCCCGGCCCCGGTCACTGCAGCCAGATCCTGGGCGTTGACCACCGTCCCGGCGCCGGTCAAGGCCTCAGGCACCTCGCGGACGATGGCCCGGATGGCATCGAGGGCCACCGGTGTGCGCAGGACAATCTCCAGCACCCTGACCCCGCCTGCCACCAGCGCCCTGGCCAGAGGCACGGCATGCGCCAGTTCATGAATCACCATGACCGGCACCACCGGCCCGGCCTCCAGGATCTCCAATGGTGGCATCTTCCACTGCGGCTGTCTCATGTGTCCCTCGTCTCAAGATGTAAAAGAAGCGTTCAATCTTCTTCGCTGTAGGTAAAAATGGAACTCGCCCCCTCTTCGGCCCCGGCCAGGTTTTTCCGCAGGGAGGAAAAAATCTGCCGTCCCAGACCGGAACGGGCGGTCTTGAGATCCGGCCGTTCCAGGGGCCGCGCCTCCAGCTCCTCGTCACTGACATGAAGTTGCAGGACGCCGCTGCCGCTCATGGTGATCAGGTCGCCGTTCCGGATCCGGGCAATCATGCCGCCGGCCAGGGCCTCGGGGGTCAGATGGATGGCAAACGGCACCTTGCCGGAGGCCCCGGAGAGCCTGCCGTCGGTCACCAGTCCCACGGTAAAGCCCCGGTCCATGATGATGGAGAGATAGGTGATCAGCTTGTGCAGCTCCGGCATGCCGTTGGCCCGTGGCCCCTGAAAGCGGACCACCGCTATCAGGTCCCGGTTCATCTCACCGGCCTCAAAGGCTGCAGCCAGCTCATCCTGGGTGTGAAAGATCATGGCCGGGGCGGTCACTTCGGTGTTGACCCCCCGGGCCAGGGCCGAGACCTTGATGATGGCCCGCCCCAGGTTGCCGGTCAGGAGTCTGATCCCGCCGGTTGGAGCAAAGGGGTGGGCGACAGTGGTCAGGGCTGCCGGATCAGTGGAACCTTCCGGCACCTGTTCCCAGACCAGCGTGCCATCCCTTTCCTCCGGCATTCGGGTGTAGCGGCCAAGGCCCGGCCCGGCCACCGTCAGCACATCTTCGTGGAGATAACCGTTTGCCAGCAGCTCCCTGATAAAAACGGCCATGCCGCCGGCCCGCTGAAAGGAGTTGATATCGCCGGCACCATTGGGATAGATGTTGACGATCAAAGGCACCGCATCGGAGAGCTCGGAGAAATCGTCCCAGTTGATGCGGATGCCGGCGGCCCGGGCAATGGCCACCAGGTGCATGGTCTCGTTGGTGGAACCGCCGCTGGCCAGCAGGCCGACCATGCCATTGACCACCGACTTTTCAGAGACGACATGACCTATCGGCGAATAGGGGGCGTCTCCCGCGGCCGGGCCGGCCAGGGTTGTTACCCGTCTGGCCGCGGCCATGGTCAACAGATCGCGCATCCTGGTCTCGGCATTGACAAAGGAGGCACCCGGCAGATGCAGCCCCATTATCTCCGCCATCAGCTGATTGGAGTTGGCGGTGCCGTAAAAGGTGCAGGTTCCGGGGCTGTGGTAGGCATGGGTCTCAAACTCAAGCATCTGCGCCCGGCTGATCTCACCCTGGACAAAGCGCTCCCGGGCCCGCGCCTTGTCCTTGTTGGCAATCCCCGACACCATGGGCCCGGCAGGCACCAGGAGCATGGGCAGGTGACCGAACTGCAGTCCGCCCATGAGCAGACCGGGCATGATCTTGTCGCAGACGCCGAGCAGCAGGGCGCCGTCAAAGACATTATGGGACAGGCCGATGACCGTGGCCATGGCAATGACATCGCGGCTGATCAGGCTGAGATCCATACCCGGCTCCCCTTGAGTCACACCGTCACACATTGCCGGAACACCACCACCAAACTGGCAGATGCCGCCGGCGTCGCTCACCGCCTCCTTGATCAGATCCGGATACCTGCCGTACGGTTTATGGGCGGAGACCAGATCATTATAACTGGAGATGATGCCGATATTGGCCATCCGCTCATCACGGATGATCGTGCAGGCGCTGCCGGAACAGCTGGCCACATGGGCCAGATTGCTGCAGGGCAGATGATGGCGGAAGGGGATATCGGAGCGGGCCTCCTCCAGCCTCTGCAGATAGCCTGATCGATGCTCTTCGCTGCGCCGGATGATGCGCTCCGTCACCTGTCGTACCACACTGTTCATGGTTTTCTCCTTTAAGGGACGTGGAAAATACTCATCCCTAAGACTAATTTAATCAGGGAGACCAGTAGACAGTCACAGGCGTGGTTCCCTGGCGCAGGACATAACGGATGGGCATCTGCCGGGCATCCCCTGCCGCCTGCGCCAGGGCCAGCACCTTTTTTTTCTCTTCGCCCTGCAGATGGAGGAAGAGCTGACGGCTGGCAAGGATGGCGGGCAGGGTCAGGGTCATCCTTTCATGGGGAGCAGAGGGCGGGCGGATGGCCATGCAGATCCTGCCGGAATTAAGATCAACTGCTGTATCCAGATTGGCGGCGCCGGGGAAGAGGGAGGCGGTATGACCATCATTACCCATCCCCAGGAGCAGGCAGTCATAGGGGCGGGGCGCCTCCAGTTGCGCGAGGGCGCAGGCCTCTTCTCCCTGGAGGGCGGTGGCATCCGGCGTCTTCATGGGGATAAAACGGGCGGCGGCCGCCTTATGGCGCAGCAGCCGGGTGCGGACCAGATGCTCATTGGAATCGGGATCCTGCGGCTCGACCCAGCGTTCATCGACCAGGGAGACCGTGACCCTGTCCCATGGCAGATCCATCTCCGCCAGGCGTGCAAAGAGCGGAACGGGGGTGCTGCCGCCGGAGACCGCCAGACTGGCCTGACCGCGTTGATCGATACCCTCTCGCAGCAGCTCGCTGATCCGTGCCGCCAGCGCCGCCACCAGCATCCCGGAAGAGGGAAACTCCAAAACTTGCCCCTCTTTCATGGCCGCCCCTACTCCTCCCACTCCCGGCCGTCGCGGGCCAGCAGCGCCACCGAGGCCACCGGCCCCCAGGAGCCGGCCGGATAGGTCCGGGGCGGCTCGCTGGAGCCGGCCCAGGCCTCCTGGATGGAATCAATCCAGGCCCAGGAGCACTCCACCTCATCACTGCGGATAAAGAGGGACTGATTGCCGATCATGGTCTCCAGGATCAGACGCTCATAGGCGTCAGCCACGTGCACGTCCGAAAAGGCATCGGAAAAACTCAGGTTGAGCAGGGTCTTCTGCAGCCTGATCCCCTTGCCGATGCCGGGCACCTTGTTGAGCATCTCGATCTCCACCCCCTCATCGGGCTGGAGACGGATCACCAGCTTGTTGGGCGGCAGCTTTTCCTTGAAACTGTCCTTGAAGATGTTATGGGGCAGTTGTTTGAAAAAGATGACGACCTCCGAACGCTTGGTGGTCATGCGCTTGCCGGTGCGCAGATAAAAAGGGACGCCGGCCCAGCGCCAGTTGTCGATATCCACCTTGATGGCCACAAAGCTCTCGGAGGTGGACTTGGGATTGCCGCCCTCTTCCTGCAGGTAGCCGGGAACCGGATTGCCCCTGATAAAACCGGCCGCATACTGGCCGCGCACGGTCTTCTCATGGGCATTGTCAACGGTGATGGGACGCAGGGCCTTGAGCACCTTCAGCTTCTCGTTGCGGATGGAGTCACCGTCCATATTCGCCGGCGGCTCCATGGCCACCAGGGTGAGGATCTGGATCAGATGATTCTGCACCATATCCCGCAACTGGCCGGATTGATCGAAATAGCCCCAGCGTCCCTCAATGCCCACCTCTTCGGCCACGGTGATCTGGACATGATCAATGGTGTCATGATCCCAGTTAGTGATAAAAATAGAATTGGCAAACCGCAGGGCCAGCAGATTCATCACCGTTTCCTTGCCCAGATAGTGGTCAATCCGGTAGACCTGATCCTCACCAAAGACCCCGGCCACCACATCATTGATCTCTCGCGATGAGGCAAGATCGTGGCCGATGGGCTTCTCGAGCACCACCCTGGTCTCAGGGGTGATGATGCCGGCGTGATCCAGCCCCCGGCAGATATCTTCAAAGAGATGGGGACCAACGGAGAAGTAATTGACCAGTACCCGCTTGTCCTGATCTGTGACCTCCAGCAGTTTTTTATACTCCCCGGGTTGATCAATATGGATCAGGACATAGCGCAGACGGGCCAGCAGACGCGCGGTCACCTCTGGATCGAGGCCGCCTTTGACAAAGGTCTCGAGGGCCTCCCGCATCTTCTGGGCAAAATCGGCCTCACTGAGCTCATGACGGGCAATCCCCAGGATCCGGGTATCAGGATGGAGCAGTCCTTCCCGGTCCAGCTGATAGAGAGACGGAATAAGTTTGCGACGGGAGAGATCACCAAGAACTCCGAATATGGCAAAATCACAAGATTTATCCTGCGACTCAGGCATGAGGCGCCTCCTCATTCCATACGATTAAAATCACTGAGCAAGATGATGTTCGTCAGAAATGATCCTCCCTGCTTTCGGCCCTGAGAAGGAAGAGATCCAAGCCCCTGCTCATTACCGGGAATGGTCAGCTGACAGGACCAGAGGGCGGCTCTCTGGCAATCAGAGAGTCGCCCGTCACGAAAACAAGGCAATAATCAACAGCCCTCGACGGCCTGCACCTTTTTCTGATGGCACTTGGCGCAGCTGGTGGGACCGGCCTGTTTTTCCTTATGACAGCCCTGACACAGGGCATGGGCCTTCTCTTTTCCCAGCTCGAACGGGCCAGGCTCCTGATCGCCGTGGCAGGCAGCACAGCCGAAGGCCTCGGCGTGTTTCTTATGCAATAAAACAACCTTGCCATTCTTGTTGTCAATGACAACGCTTTCCACCGTGGTCGTGACCGGCTGCCTGCTCTCTGCCACCACAGTTGCTGCTTTCTCTTCCACCTTCTCGGCAGCCGCAACCTTTTCTTCCTGCACTGCTACCGCTTCCTCTTGTACAGCCTTTATTTCAATCTTTTCTTCAACCGCTTCAATCACCTCTGTGGCCGCAGCGGAAACAGCCGCAGCTGAAACAGCCGCAGCGGAAACAGCCTCAGCCGCTTCCGCGACCTTTTCTTCCTCGGCAATAATCGTTTTTTCAACCACTTCATCCGCCGCCTTAATCTCTTCCGCAGCCTCCTTGGTCGTTTCCACAAGCTGTTCTTCAGCCGCCTCGGTTGCTTCTATCGCCTTCTCCAGGCTCTGCTCGGCAACGGCCATCGTTTCCGACACCGGAGCCTCGTCTTTTTTTTCATCCGGACCGCAACCCCAGAGCATCAGGACTGCCGTCAGCGCCACAACACTGAGTTTCTTTTTCATAGTTTTCTCCTTGGATATGGGACAGTGAAAAGGGAAGACCTCAGTCTGAACAGATTCAATCCGCGCCTCCCCCACCATGACATCTTTGTCAGACGATCAACGCCCGACGTCCGATGTCCGTATTACCGAATATGAAAACTGTTCGCACCGAATAACCCGATCAAACCGATAACAATCAAATAGATGGCGACGATGTATCTCAACAGACGCGGCGCAACCAGAATAAGAATGCCGGCTATCAGCGATACCAGGGGGGCAAGGCTTAAAGTC
Source organism: Desulfoarculaceae bacterium (assembly GCA_019429465.1). Lineage (GTDB taxonomy): Bacteria > Desulfobacterota > Desulfobulbia > Desulfobulbales > Desulfocapsaceae > UBA2270. Next base: position 11,928 of record JAHYIV010000015.1, on the reverse strand, counting down.
ATGTTCACGTATATCTCCTTTTAATTATGAATGAACTGATAGGGGTAGTGGGGTGGCTTGTGTACGACTCCCAATGGGGAGCGGAAAATATATGCCATGCGCCAAGAGTCCATTCCCTGTTGCAGACCCAAGGGGAACAAAACCGGCCGGAACGTTCCAGCGAGATCCCGATCCCGCCCTTGGCTCTCTGCGCGAAGTGAAACTGCCGATTTTCGCCGTTACCGGCAAAGGTATCCACTGAATAATTGCTGAAAGAAAGGGAAAGGAGAGTGGTCATTTTTTTTATTTAGAATTATCGTATGCGAATTATTCGAAGAATGATAGTTTTTTTTTGCCACCTCAGCCAATCTGGTCAGCCAGATGGGCCGTGTACGGTCCTCTCCGGCTGACTTCCTTGACCTCCGCTTTGCAAAGACCACCCCGTCGTTATTCAATCAAGGACACTGACTGCACTTGTACCCATACCTCTTGCCCGGGCAGCAGCTCAAAGGCCGCAACCGCTTTTTTTGTCAGGCGGGCAATCACAACTGATGCCCCAATCTGAATCCGTGCCAATGCCAGTCCGGGATGTTCATCGTCGACCACGATACTCACTCGCCCAGGCAATACATTCTGGATGCTTGTTGGCGTCGGGCGATGTCGGGTCAGGCTGACATCACGGGCCAGCACTCTCACCCGGAGCTTGTGACCTACTGGAAATCCCGGGTCACGTATCCACAAACTGCCACCCGGGAAGTTCACCCGGACAAGGTGCCATTCCTCGTCCCTTTCCTGCACAACAACATCAAGCACTGCGCCTCTCTCCTCACCAATCCGGACGGGTAAAATCCGGGCCATGGTTTCGACCAATGGGCCATTGGTCAGCACCTTGCCATCCTCCATAACAACAAGATGATCTGCCAGCCTGGCTACTTCATCAGCAGAATGACTGACATAAAAGGCAGGGATCTCGAGCTCCCGATGCAGACGTTCCAGATAAGGCAAAATTTCCTGTTTCCGTTTATGGTCAAGGGCTGCCAGAGGTTCATCCATAAGCAGCAGGCGGGGGCTGACCGCCAAGGCCCTGGCAATACTGACCCGCTGGCGCTCGCCACCGGAAAGCCGGTCTCCCTTGCGGTCAAGCAGATGATCGATGCCAAGAAGCGCCACTGCCTGATCGAGGCTTATCTTTTGCTCCGCAGTGGCACGTTTTATGCCATAGCGCAGATTACCAAGCACGGTCAGATGCGAAAAGAGACTGGCCTCCTGAAAAACATAGCCTAAAGGGCGTTTGTGGGTGGGCAGCCAGATAGAATCATCCTGCCAAATATGATGGCGTCGTAAAAAGTCGCCAACTGCTTCGTTGCTGCAGGTAAGCGAGGTCACGAGACTCCGAATTATCTCGTCACTGCGGCGTACTCAAGTACGCCTCATTCCTCGAAATTTGCGCGCCTCGCATTTGACGCTTTTTACTTAGCCATCCCAGAAATTGAGTTTTTACGAAACCATCAAATATGGCCATTGATTGCCAGAAATCCTTGCCGTGCTCGCTCAAGCCCGGCTATACAGCGCAGCAGTGTCGTCTTGCCCGAACCGGAATGGCCGAACAGGGAAAAACGGGAAAGTCCTGTTAAAACGCCAGGCTCACGGCCACCCCGCCATAGATGAAGTCATCGTCGTTTCCATCCTTGCTGCTATCCCGCATAAGATCCTCGGCATCACTGCTCAAGGCGAAGGTATAGCTGATCTTCGGGGTGACGGTGATGTACTGGTTCACCGGCACGGTGAGGCCCACTGACAACACCCCGTCATGAAAATTACTGTACTTGCTGCCATCGGCTTCGGCATAGGTTGTGGCCTCATCCGCGGCGAGATAACCTACCAGAGCGCCCAGATCCAGGGTGATCTCTTCTGAAACCGGGAAAGAATGGGATACCCCCAGGGTCGCATACCAGCCGGGGAAGGCGTCGGTGTCACGGTAGACGGTCAGGGTCGGCGCCAGGAGGGTATCCAGGGCGGCACTGGCAAAAAATTCCTGGGTATCATCACCTTCAAGGGCGTAGTAGATGTAGCCGACAGAGAAAGCGGCCGGACCCATTTCCCAGCCATAGGCCAGGGTCATGTCTGTCTCATTCCAGTTATTCGATTCATCGGTGGTACCGGAAGAGGGATCAGTATCAAGGTTCCCCCAGAGGTTGGCGGAAAAACCCTTGTAGGCCACCGTCATGGAAGGCTGCACCACAATGCTGTCCTTGCTCAGCTCAAAGCCCCGCCAGATATACTGACTGTAGGCCCCAACGGTCAGATCGGCCGTCGGTTTTTCTTCCTCGGCACAGGCCATACCGGAAGACATGACAAGACAAACCCCGGCTGCAGCAACTCCGCCCATTAATTTCTTTGCGACTGCACTCATTTTCTCTCTCCTTTTCTCTACCTCATGAAAGTATTGTCAAGGGCCTGAGGCCCGTCTTCTGTGTACCTTCATGGTTACAAGTTCCATGCCAACATCAAAAAAACACACGCACAGCGTGTAACATCCTGAAACAGCAAAGATACACAGCAAATATCGCCATCAATATAAACTACATTTTTGAATAATCACCAGCAGCGAATATACACAATTGTACAATTATACATTCGTGCCGTAAATTTTGATGGGAACGGAACGATGTATTTTCCGAGACCAACAAGCCGGGTCTTTCGCCAGCCAAGATGAGCATACAAGGCCAGGCCCGCATTACCAGGCAGATCAGTCAGAAGCAGCAACATGGCAGAAGATCAAGCCCTTCCAGGTTGATGGGTTGAAGGAGGTTATTTGCAGAGAAGAGACATTACCTCTTCCCACGGAATATTTTTTACGGATCAGACGAAGCTCTTCTGGAGTGGCTTTGCCCAGCAGCAATGATCCACCATCCGTGGATCACGCAAAGACAAAAAGGCCCGCCATGATTTACATGGCGGGCCTTTTTGCATGATTCGGCATGAGTACTCGACTAGGCGGATGACCTGGGGCAATACCCGCTTGGCTGTCCGCCTCCGCGCTCCTTGGCTACATCGTATCGATGATGGCGTTGAAGGTCGCGCTCGGACGCATGGCCCGGGTCAGCTTTTCCTGGTCCGGATGGTAGTAGCCGCCGATATCCACGGGCTGGCCCTGGGCCTGGGCCAGTTCGCTCACAATCTTGTCTTCATCCGCGGCAAGGGCTGCGGCCATCCTGCCAAAGCGTGCCTGCAGACCGGTATCTTCGGTCTGCTCGGCAAGACTCTGTGCCCAATAGAGGGCCAGATAAAAATGACTGCCCCGGGTGTCAAGTTCCCCCACCTTGCGCGAAGGTGAGCGCCTGTTTTCCAGATGCAGGCCGATGGCCTGATCCATGGTTCTGGCCAAAAGGCCGGCGCTCTTGAGGTTGAAGGTGGCGGCGATGTGCTCAAATGACGGGACCAGGGCGCAGAATTCACCGAGGGAATCCCAACGCAGATGGCCCTCTTTGAGGAATTGCTGCACATGTTTCGGGGCAGAACCGCCGGCCCCGGTCTCAAACATGCCACCGCCGTTCATCAACGGGACGATAGAGAGCATCTTGGCGCTGGTGCCCAGCTCCAGGATCGGGAAGAGGTCCGTGAGGTAGTCGCGCAGGATATTGCCGGTCACTGAGATCGTGCGTTCTCCCTTTCTGATCCGCTCCAGCGAGAAGCGCATGCCCGCATCAGGATGCATGATCCTGATATCCAGGCCGCTGGTGTCGTGATTGGGCAGGTAGGTCGTCACCTTGGCGATGAGCTGGGTGTCGTGGGCCCGGTTTTCGTCGAGCCAGAAGATTGCCGGGGCACCGGTTGCCCGGGCCCTGGTGACAGCCAGTTTAATCCAGTCCTGGATCGGGGCATCCTTGGTCTGGCAGGCCCTGAAGATGTCATCTTTTTCGACACCCTGTTCCAGCAGGGTTATGCCGGCGCCATCCACCAAGCGGATAGTACCGGCGCCCGGGGCGATGAAGGTCTTGTCGTGCGAGCCGTATTCCTCGGCCTTCTGCGCCATCAGGCCGACATTATCGACGCTGCCCATGGTGGCCGGATCAAAAGCCCCGTTCCGGTTGCAATCATCAATGACTGTCTGATAGATGGTGGCGTAGCAGCGATCGGGAATCATGGCGATGGTGTCGCGGAGCTTGTCGTCAGGCCCCCACATCCGCCCGCCGTCGCGGATCACGACGGGCATGGAGGCATCAACAATGACATTATTGGGCAGATGGAGATTGGTGATGCCCTTGCTGGAGTCGACCATGGCCAGCTGGCAGCTCTTCTGATAGACCGCCGCGATATCTGCCTCAATTTCGCGGCGTTGCCCCTCCGGCAGATTCGCGATCCTGGTCAGCAGGTCACTGAAGCCATTGTTGACATTGACGCCCAGCTCCTTGATGACTGCGGCGTGCCTGGTAAAGACATCCTGATAGAAGACGGTAACGCAATGACCGAACATGACCGGATCGGAGACCTTCATCATAGTGGCCTTGAGATGCAGGGAGAGCAGGACGCCGTCATTCTTTGCCGCGGCGATCTGCTCGCTGTAGAAGGCGCGGAGGGCGCGGACGTTCATGACCGAGGAATCGACGACCTCGCCTGCCAGGAGCCCCAATTTCTCCTTGAGAACTGTGATTGCGCCATCTTCGGCCACGAATTCAATGCGGACATCACAGGCTTTTTCGAGAGTGACGGATTGTTCGCTGCTGTAGAAATCTCCTGCGGTCATGTGCGCGACCCGTGATTTGCTCTCTGCAGGCCAGGGTTTCATCAGCCGGTGCGGATTCTTCTGACCAAACTTCTTGACCGAGTCAGCTGCCCGCCGGTCGGAGTTGCCCTCGCGCAGGACAGGATTGACAGCACTGCCCAGCACCTTTGAGTACTTGGCGTAGACACTCTTCTCGTCATCAGTCCTGGGGTCCCGGGGGTAATCCGGAATGGCATAGCCTTGTCCCTGCAACTCCTTGATGGCCTCCAACAGCTGGGGTTCCGAGGCGCTGATGTTGGGCAGCTTGATGATATTGGCATACGGCTGCCTGATGAGCTGACTCAAGGCCGTGAGATAGTCGGGGAGACGTTGCTCTTCGGTCAGGTATTCAGGAAAGTTGGCTATAATCCGGCCAGCCAGGGAGATATCATACTGCTCGAGCTCAATGCCGGAACCCTTGGTGTAGGCCTGAAGAATGGGGAACAGGGAACAGGTCGCCAGAGCGGGCGCCTCGTCGATTGCCGTATAGATGATCCGTGGTGTGGCCATGTGGGCTCCTTGGTTGTTTTGCAGGTGACTGCAGAGTGTAGTATCTGCTGGTGACTGGTCAGGCCGGCAGGGATGCCGTCTATTTGCAAACGACGTCTCGCTGCTGGAAGATGCGCCTGACCTCTGAATTCCGCTGTGGCCGAGGCGGACGCTCTTGATGACTGCCTCGGCGCCAGGGACGCAAGATGCGTGCAAAATTAGCATATCCTGGTCGGAATTGCAAATATCATCTCCGCTGGAGCCCTCTCATCAAGCAACCGGGAGCCGCCATGGTGCCTGGCCTCTTCCTTCTTGTTTCAATATCTTATTTATTTTCTTCGGCTTGAAAAAGTGAGGAGCAGAGGCTTGCAGCGGCCAGCCGTCATTCGTTGGCGGTGTGCAGCCTTTGATCGGATGCGGAATGGAACCGGGTGCCCCGCTGCGTGCACAGGAGAGACCAGAGCCGCCGCCCTCAGCTCACCACATTGACCTGGGCCGGCCCACGCTGCACGGTGCGGTGATACTCGACGGCCGGCCAGCCAAAGACCATGGCGTAGCCCAGCAGGTGCTGTTCCGGGATACCGAGCCTCCCTGCCAGATCCGGGCAGAGAGAGAGCGCCATCATGAACATGCCGTCCCAGACCGTACCGAGGCCACGGGCGTGGGCGATCAGCTGAAAGGTGGTGAGGGCGATCAGGGTGTCCTGGGCCGGACAGGGGGCGGCCTTGGGGGCGCTGGAGATGAGCAGGTGGGGCGCGCCCCGGAAGATGATATCCCTGCCCTCCTCCAGCCAGCCCTTGACGGCTCCGCCCATATACTGGCCGACAAAGCCCTCCGGCAGCCCGCCGCTCTCCTTGAGCCTCCCGAGCCGTTCCATGATCTCCTGGCGCAGCGCATTCATGACCGCACGCTCTTTGACCACGGTAAACAGCACGCCCTGGGCATTGACCCCGGTGGGGGCATGGCCGGCACAGTCCAGGAGCTCGTCGATCAGGTCGGCGGCTACCTCCTCATCACGGTAACGGCGCACGGACCGGCGTCCTTTGATCAGGGCGGTCATCTGGTCCGGGGAGGGAAAGGCACCAGCGAGCGCTTGGCTCTCATCCGGATTCCTGCCGAGAATCGATACGGCGCCGGTCGGACAGACGGCAAGACAGTGCTGGCACCGGAAACAGCCTCCATCCTCATTGAATTGCGGGGTGGTATCCATGGTAATGACCCCGGCCGGACACTCCAGGGCACATTCTCCACACTCGATACAACGCTTTTCATCAACCTGAAAATTGAACATTGACTTCTCCATAACATCACTCCTTTTCCATGAGGGGATTCAGGACCTGCACTGCAGCCAGGGGGTTGAACTGTGCAGTAACGGACAGAGAGAAAAGAGGGTTGCCGACAAACCTGCCTGCTTTTTTCTCAGTCCTCTGGGACGCGGATAATAAGGAGAGGGCGATCCACCCGTTGCAGACGCCCGCGGCCACACTGCCGTAGAAAACCCGGCCCAGACCGCTGCGTCCGTGGCTGGCAATGGCGATCATATCAACGTTTTCCTGGGCGGCAACAGCCAGAAGAGCTTCAACCGGCGGGCCTTGCATGATCGTCGTGCTTACCTGGATACCCTGCTGTTCCAGTTTCGCCTGCACTTCCTGGAGATATGACTTCGCGGTTTGGGTCCGCTGCACCATATCCTCATCGCTCTGCATCATGGCGGGAATTTCCATGTCCCCTGTGTAGACGACGAGTTTTTGCTCGACACAGGTGAGCAGAATAATCATGGCGCCAAATTTTATGGCCATTTGCTCGACATGACACAAAATTGCTTCAGCCCGTCTGGATCCATCAAGAGGTACTAATATGGATTAGTACATGGCTGACTCCCTTTCCATCGCTTCCCGGCTATGAATGAAGATTAATTCCGTTGCGGCGGATTTTCTCTGGATCCTGTTCACTTCACAACTCACTGTTTTTTTTACTTCAGGTTATACCTAAATCCTGCAACTGCTTGCCTCTGCATCCGCCTCAATAGACTCAATGCTCAACCAATTACTGGATTTATCTTATACTTTTTTCCTGTTTTTTCAAAAAATTTATTGGTGGCGCATTGCTGCTGTAAATGTATACTAGCCTGACAAACAGGCTGGTCAAGTCTCTTCTCTTGGTGAATCACAAAGAGGGAACCCTGTTGATATGTTCTGTTTTCGCTCTCCACTGCCATCACACCAAAACCTGTCCGGATAAATATCACAGCATTACCTCCTTAGGGACTCGAAAAATGAGTTCCTTCTCTCCCTGAGAGAAATTCTCAAATATCCGACGCCACCTCATTGAGATCTAGGTTATGTTGAGCGACAAGGGTATTATTTATCTGAGTGATCTTCCCCAACGAGATGGGGGAGAATTTTTGTTAAGAAATGACTGGCTCCAGGTCCGCGCAGACTCGAATCTGCCCTGAGTAACGGCATGAACAGGCGCAGGGACCAGGTACGCGTTTAAGTGACACGGAAGATATTAAAAAAAAACAGGATCAACACCATGAATCTCCTGAACAAGAAATCCATCTTTACATCCATGCTGCAGGACGGCCCCTTTGCGGTGGGCGAACTGCCACCCTTTGCCCATCCCTTTTCCAGGGAGGCCAAGAACTGGGTGCGCACACTGGAAGGCAACCAACTGCTGAAGACCAAATATCGCGCCGTTCGCAGTCAGATCTTCGATTTTCTGGGGATCAGCTCCTTTGATGAGATCCTGGCCCTGATCCATGACCGCAAACTGCGCCAAAAAACCGTGGCCCACGCCCGTATCCTGTTAGGAAACATGTTCGGACTCGACGGTGCCAGCCATGACATCGGCCGTTACCTGCACGACTACGCCCGCACCGCCGATGATGTGGTCAATTCCCTGCGCGCCAAGGTCCTGGCCCCCTATCGCTCGCATATCGAGACCACCAATGAGATCGAAACCACCAATGACCCGGTGGACCTGCTGCTCATCGTCTTTGACGAGCGTTTTCACCGCAAGGCCCGCTTTGAGGCCAAACGCAAGCTGGTGCTCATGAATCTCGCCGGGTCCATCGACCAGCGGGAACGGGAGACCGATATCGAGACCAGGTTCTCGGATTTCCTTCGTTTTCTCAATGCCCATGTCTGGAGCCCCAGTCTCAAGATCGGCGATCTGGAGATCAAGTATCTGCACAGCCACCACCACCCCGATGATTTCAGCTGCCGGGAAGTGACCGTCCTCTCTGAAGAGCAGGCCCGAGCGCTGACACCCACGTCCGGCGAGAAACTGACCCTGATCAAGCGCCGCCGTTTTCGCAGCCAGGGCCGGGAGGTGCCGATCTACGTCACCATCAGGAAAAAACCGCCGGCGGCCAAGGTCCTGAAGCTGTTGCGCAAAAACGAAAAAAATCCAGCCGTGGCCGTCGATGACGAGCTGGGCCTGATGGCGGTGCTCAACTCGGTGGGTGATGTCAAATGTTTCATCCGCCACCTGACCCGCAGCGCCGTAGAGGCAGGCTCGCTCATGACCCTGGAGGATATCTCCGACACCCTGACCGGCGGTCAATACGGGAACACGGCCACGGGCAGTTCCAACCAGACCCCGATGTTGAAATTCTTTGCCAGACTGGGAGGGATACGGGTGGAATTCATCATCCACACCAACCGCTCCTATCTTAACTATATCTACCAGCGGGATGTGGCCCATGACGAGTATGAGGTCAAGCGGATCTTCGACACCGGGGTGGCGGATTTCCTCTTCCCCATCGATATCTATCGCCTGAAGATGGATGAGATCCGCGCCGCCCAGATCAAACTATTCCGTAAACTGATAGAGGGAAACTAACAAAAAGGAAGAATGAGTTCTTTTTTATGGGAGGCAACAGGAGAACAGAGCCACCTGACCCTCTTGCCAAATGTCGTTAGGGCGATTATACATCTGGCAGGTCAGGCTTGACCTGCCAGGCAGACCAATGAACGGATAGACAAAAGGCTCGACTGCCGGATTCAGGAAAAGGCCATGACAACCGTGACGGGCCACCCTCAAAGTCAATGCTCAGGCCAGCGCCATTGACTTTGTTGCCTTCCGCAGGCAAATAACACCGTTCATTCTTGCGACCAAACAACCTCTGAAAAACGAACTCACATTTGCCCCATGCACATAGAGTGGCTTCAACCGGCCTTTTCCTACACCTTCCTTATCGTAGGCCAGGTCCACTTTCTCAGCGCCCTGCTGCACATGGTCTATCAGCGGCGGACGCCAACCAGCATGATCTCCTGGCTGCTGGCGAGGCAGCGTAGCCAACCGTTACAAAACAACTTTACCGTCCAGTCATAGAACAGAGCCGTCAAACAAGACCAGCCTGGAGACACGCGAATTTCCACTCAACTACCCAGCAACAAACCCCTCCCGGAGACCAGAACTCCGCTGTCCATCCGGATGGCCATGCAGATCTATCAAATGGCATGGTGCATTGCCATTCCTCTGTTAAGTCGCAACCAGAGACTGCAGCAGGGATTGAGGCAACGTACCCTGCGGGAAATTCCCGCGGCCGCTGATCTCTGGATCCAGGCGGCCTCGGTGGGAGAATCATTTCTGGCATGGGAGATCATCAGGAAACTGGATCCGCCCCGGCCAATCCGGGTGCTTCTGACCACCTCTACCAGTCAAGGCATGGAGATCCTGGAAAAGGCCAGGGTTGAGGCCCTGCAGCAAAATGACAGACTGACCATTCACCTCGCCTATCTCCCCTTTGATCACCCCGTGCTCATGGCCAGGGCCGTGGCCGCCATCCGGCCAAAGCTTATGCTGCTGCTGGAGAGTGAACTATGGCCGGGCCTCCTGCACAGCTGCAGAGAGCAGGGCGTGAAGGTCCTGGTGGCCAACGGCAGAATGACCGGCCGCAGTCTAGCCCGCTATCGCCTCTGGCCCGCCTTATGGCGCCATCTCAGGCCGGTGAGCATTCTGGCCATATCCGCCGATGACGCTGCGCGTTTTACCACCCTCTTTGGCCAGGAGACCGTGACTACCGTGTCCAACATCAAGTTTGACCGCATCAGCAATCAAGGTGGGCCAACTGCTGTCGATAATCCCCTGGCCCACCTGTTTCCTTCTGCCGTGACGGCCAGGGACGGCCTACGTGGGACGCAGGGCACGGATGCCCCAGCGTCGCCCGCTCCAGGGATGGATGAAGAGCGACTGGCGGCAGCGGCCAAGCTGATTGTCCTCGGTTCGGTCAGAGAGGAAGAAGAGGCGGATATCATCAAGCTGATCTGTTACCTCAGGGAAAAAAATAAGCAAATCATCATCGCCCTCTTCCCCCGGCACATGCACCGCCTGAAAAAGTGGCAACATATCCTGACCAAACACGACTGCCCCTGGCAATTACGGTCTCGTACCACAGGACCCGTCAGTGACGGCAGCATCATCCTCTGGGACACCATGGGTGAGATGCTCCCGGCCTACCAGCTGGCTGCCGCCGCCTTTGTCGGCGGCAGCCTGGCGCCCCTGGGCGGTCAAAATTTTCTGGAGCCGCTCACCTGCGGAATCAGGCCGGTTATCGGTCCGCACTGGGACCAATTTTTATGGGTAGGTCAGGAGATTATTGATCAGCACCTGGTCCTGCAGGCAGAAAACTGGCAGGAGGCAGCTGAGCTGCTGCTGCACACTGCCGCGCTTCCCTTGCAACGCCAGCAGACACGGCAGAAGATTATGGCCTATGTAAAAAACCGTCGCGGCGGAACCGAAAAAACATGTACCGAGATCAACAACCTTCTCTTTCCATCAAACAATCAATAAAAGAGCACCATGAACGCACTGCCACCATGCTACGGCATCATCCCCACCCGCTACGCCTCTTCCCGCTTTGAGGGCAAACCCCTGGCCCTCATCCTCGGCAAACCGATGATTCAGCATATCTATACCCGGGCCTGCCAGTGTCCCCTTTTGCAGCAGGTTGTCCTGGCAACCGATGACGAGCGCATATTTTCCGCGGCTGAGTCCCTTTCCATCCCCGTGCTCATGACCAGCCCCAACCATAGCTGCGGCACCGAACGGGTACTGGAGGCGGCGCGCCTGCTGGCGGTGCCTGATGAGGGAGTGGTTATCAACATCCAGGGTGACGAACCGGCACTCGAACCGGAAATGCTGACTGCACTCGTCGCCCCCTTTCGCGCGCCAGAGGTCCAGGTCACCACCCTGGCCCGTGCAATAAGCGCCCAAGAGGCGCAAGACCCTGATCGGGTGAAGGTGGTCATGGGCAGGGACAACCAGGCCCTTTATTTCTCCCGGCTCCCCATCCCCTTTCCCCGTGACGGCAGGGAGGATGGCTATCTCGGCCACATCGGCATCTATGCCTTCCGCATGAAGACCCTCGAACAGTTTGTCGCCCTGGAAAAGGGCGTCCTGGAACAAAAGGAATCGCTCGAACAGCTGCGCCTGCTGGAAAACAATATCCCCATCCACGTGGTCATCACCACCCATAAAAGCCACGGGGTTGACCGTCCTGAAGACATTGCCGTGGTCGAGGAGATTCTTAAAAACAAGGTGTAGGATTATCTGTAGAAGCTTGATGGTTTCGTAAAAACTCAATTTCTGGGATGGCTAAGTAAAAAGCGTCAAATGCGAGGCGCGCAAATTTCGAGGAATGAGGCGTACTTGAGTACGCCGCAGTGACGAGATAATTCGGAGTCTCG